>JAEUPD010000133.1 GCA_016788525.1 Rubrivivax sp. | reverse complement strand
GAACGCACGATGGCCGACATCCTCGAGGTGGCCACGCGCGAGTTTGCCGAGAGCGGCCTCGCCGGCGCGCGTGTCGATGTCATCGCCGAGGCCATGCGCACCAGCAAGCGCATGATCTACTACTACTTCGGCAGCAAGGAGGGGCTGTACATCCGCGTGCTGGAGGAGTCGTACCGGCGCATGCGCCGCATCGAGGCCAGCCTGCAGCTTGACGACCTGCCGCCGGAAGACGCACTGCGCAAGCTGGTGGGCTTCACGGTCGACTACCAGCTCGCACACCCGGAGTTCATCCGCCTGGTGATGACGGAGAACATCCACCACGGCCAGTACCTCGCGCAGAGCCAGGCCATCCAGGCGCTGAACGTGCCGGCGATCGACGGCCTGCGCCGCGTCTACGAGCGGGGCCTCGCGGCCGGCGTCTTCCGCACCGGCATCGACCCGGTGGACCTGCACATGTCGATCAGCGCGCTGTCGGTGTTCAACGTCGCCAACCGGCACACCTTCTCGATCGTCTTCAAGCGTGACCTGGAGTCTTCGGCGGCGCTGATCGCACGCCGCGACAGTATCATCGAGATGGTGGTGCGGTTCGTGCGGCGCTAGCCCTGGCCGCTTCGACAGCGGCGCGTTCAGCGCAGCCGCGCGGCCAGCCAGTCGCCCATGCGCGTGAACGCCTCGCGCGACTTGGCACAGTACGACCGCGCGCGCAGGTAGCCGTGGATCAGGCCGGCGCCACGGTCAAGCACCAGCGGCACGCCGGCGGCCTGCAGCGCCTCGGCGTAGGCCAGGCCGCTGTCGCGCAGCGGGTCGTGCTCGGCCACGGCAATGAAGGCCGGCGGCAGGCCGGCATGACTCTCGGCCAGCAGCGGTGCCGCGAGCGGGTTCAGCCGGTCGGCCGGGTTGGGGCAGTACATCGCGTTCACCGCCGGCATCGATGCGGTGGTGATGAGCGGACCCTCGGCGTTCTCGCGGTACGAGGGCCGGTCCATGTCGAAGTCACAGCACGGATAGACCAGCAGCTGTGCACGCAAGGCGCAGGCCGTGCCGCGGCACGCCAGCGTCATGGCCGCCGCGAGATTGGCGCCGGCGCTGTCGCCGCCGATGCCGATGCGCCCGGGGTCGACGGCCAGCGTGCCGGCCTGCGCGAAGAGCCACTCGACGGCCGTGCGCACGTCGTCCACCGCGGCCGGAAACGGGTGCTCGGGCGCCAGCGCGTAGTCGACGCTGAAGGCCATCAGGCCCCAGCGCGCCGCCAGATCGGCCGTGATGTCCCAGTGTGTCTCGGGGCTGCCCTGCATGAAGGCGCCACCGTGCAGGTACACCAGCGCCGGCAGCGGGCCGGCAGCCGCGGGCCGGAATTCGCGCACCCGTACCGTGCGCGCGCCGCAAGACAAGGTGTGCACGCGCGTCGTCACGCCGGCCGGCATCGGCGTGCGCATCGCCTCGGCCACGCGCTCGAAGTGGGTGCGTCGCTGCGCCGGGCTGCTGCCGGCCGGCAGCGTCGCCCATGCGGCATCCCATGCGGCGAGGAAGGTGCGGATCTCGGGATCGATCATGCTCTGGTCAGCCCTTGTAGCCCAGCAGCCTTGGCAGCCACAGCACGCTGTCAGGAACGTAGGTGATGAAGAACAGCGCGGCGATCAGCACGGCGATGAAGGGCGCAGTCTCCTTGATCATGCTGGCGATCGACGTCTTGGCCAGGCTGGCCGTGACGAACAGCAGCAGGCCGTAGGGCGGCGTGATCAGGCCGATCATCAGGTTGACCGTGACCACCAGGCCGAAGTGCACCATGTCGATGCCCAGCGCCTGGGCCGCCGGTATGAGGATCGGCACCACCACAAGCAGCACCGTGCCACCTTCCAGCAACGCACCCAGCAGCAGCAGCAGGATGTTCACCAGCAGCAGAAAACCCTCCTTGCTCAGCTGGAAACCCGCCATCCAGGCCTGCACGTCCTTGGGCAGGTCTTCCTTGGCCACCACGTAGTTGAAGACCATCGCGCCGGCGATCAGCAGCCCCACCGAGGCCAGCTGGCGGCCGCTGTTGAGCAACGAGCCGTGCAGGCCGGCCCAGGTGACCGAGCGGTACAGCACGATGGAGATGACGAGCGTGTACAGCGCGGCCATCGCGGCGGCTTCGGTGGGCGTCATCACGCCGCTGTAGATGCCACCCAGCAGCACCACCGGCATCATCAGCGCGGGAATGGCACGCACGGTGAGCGGCACCAGCTCGCGTACCGGCACCGCCGGCTCCACCGGGAAGTTGCGCCGGTGCGCCAGCGCCGCGTTCAGCGCCATCATCACCAGCGTCATGATGAGCCCGGGCACCACGCCGGCGGCGAAGAGGAAGCCGATGGAGGTGTCGGAGATGAGCGCGTACAGCACCAGCGGGATCGACGGCGGAATGATCGGCCCGATCACGGCCGTGGCCGCGGTGATGGCGGCCGCGTACGCTGGCGTGTAGCGGCCGTTGCGGGTCATCATCTCCATGGTGAGCTTGCCGATGCCCACCACGTCGGCAATGGCCGAGCCCGACATGCCGGAGAAGATGAGCGACGAGACCACGTTCACGTGCCCGAGGCCGCCGCGAAAGCGCCCCACCAGCGCATTGCACCAGGCCAGCAAGCGCGCGCTGAGCGAGCCGAGATTCATGATCTCGCTGGCCAGGATGAACAGCGGAATCGCCAGCAGCGTGTAGCTGTTGGTCAGCCCCTGCACGATCTGCTCGGCCGCCAGGCCCACGTCCTGTCCCGAGATCATCAGGTACACCACCGAGGCGCCGAGCATCGACAGGCCGATCGGCAGGCCGCTCAGGCTGAACGCGACGATCAGCGTGATGCACCAGAAAAAGGGCGACAGGCCCAGAAACGTGTTCACGGCCGTCCTTCGGCGTCGTGCAGCGCCACGGCCACTGCGTCCTGCACCAGGCGGCCGTGCAGGGCCTGCCAAGCCACGTAGGCATGGCGCACGCACATGGCCAGCACGAAGACGATGTAGATCGAGAAGACCCAGTTCATCGGCAGGCCCATTGCGGCCGACTTCTCGACCTTCATGAAGCTGACGTAGCCCCATGCGGCGGGAAGGCTGGCCAGCAACACCAGCACGATGGCGCCACTGGCGACCACGGTCATCCAGCGGCGCGCGCCGTGCGGCAGAAGGTTGTAGAGCATGTCGAAGCGGATGTCGTCGCTGTTGCGCATGACGAAAGAGGCGCCCCAGAAGATGCCCCACATCCACAGCAGTGTGCTCAGCTCCTCCGTCCAGGCCAGCGGCAGGTTGAGCGCGTAGCGGAAGACGACCTGGGCGATGAAGGTGACGAACATCACCGCGAGCATCGCCACCAGCACGGCCTGCGCACCCCGCTGCAGGCGGCTCAGGAAGGACGAGGCAGCCACGATGTCAGCGCGCCTACCGGACCCGGGCGGCCGCGGGCTCAGAGCTTGGTGATGCGATCGAACATGCCCGGCACCCAGTCCTTCACGTACTTCGACTTGGCGTAGACATCGAGCACGTGGGTGCGGAACGCGGCGACATCGGGTGTGTACACGTCGATGCCCTGGCCTTTGAAGAAGTCCACCAGCTCGCGCTCTTCCTTCTGCGCCATGGCGGTGATCTCGGCCTCGACCTTGGAGGCCGCGGCCTGGACGCGCCGTTGCTGGTCTGCCGACATGGCCGCCCACTTCTTGGAGCCGATGACGAAGTGGTTGGCGGCGACCAGGTGGCCCGTCAGCGAAATCTGGCTCGACACCTCGTAGAACTTCATGTTCTTGTTGGCCGGCAGGGCGTTGTCCTGCCCGTCGATCGCACCGGTCTGCAGGGCCGTGTACACCTCGGTGAAGGGCAGCGGCGCGGGGTTCGCGCCCAGCGCTGAACCGACGAACTGCCAGCCCTCGCCCGGCGGCATGCGCAGCTTCACCCCCGCCAGGTCGGCCGGTTTCATGACCTTCTTCTTCGGCTTGAGCATCAGGTGGCGCGTGCCGATGTACGGATTGGCCAGGATGCGCAGGCCCATCTTCTCGTCGAGCATGCGATTGAGCTCGCTGCCGACATCGCTGGCCCACAGCTTGCGAAGGTGATCCACGTCGCGGATCAGGTACGGCACCATCAGCATGCTCATGCTGGGCACCTGGTTCATCACGTCCTGCGAGGCGATGTTGGCCATGTCCAGGTTGCCGCGCTGGATGGCAACCGCCTCGGTGCCCTGCTTGTAGAGCGTGCCGCCGTGGTGCGACTTGAACTCGAAGTCGCTGCCCAGCGCGCTGAAGGCGCCGCGCAGGATGGTGGTGCGCGAGTCGTTTTCCGGGACGATGTCGGAGTACGTCAGCGACACCTTGCCCTGCGCGCGCAACGCGGGCAGGCATGCGCCGGCAGCGATCGCCGCGGAGCCCTGAAGCAGTTGCCGGCGTTGGAGGCGGATGGTCATCGATGTCTCCTTGAAAGGGGTGGGGATCATGAACACGCGCGTGGCGTGACACGCGAAGGCATGATGTACCGTCTGGTTAACTGGTGTCAACTCGAGGCGGCCAAGGGTAAACCCAGCCCTCATCGGTTCATAGGAGAACGCTGCGCCCGGTGCGGCTGCAATCCCTTGTCTCTTATGAACCATTCGGTACATACTGCCCCCATGCATGCTCCCGACGGCCGCCCCAAGCTCCTGGTCGGTCTGGTCGGCGCCGGCATCCAGCGGTCGCTGACCCCGGCGATGCAGGAGGCGGAGGCCGCCGCGCAGGGGCTGCGCCTGCACTACCAGCTGATCGACCTGGACACCACGCGCCAGGGCGTCGAGGCGCTGCCGATGCTGCTTGGCGCGGCGCGCACGATGGGCTTTGCGGGGCTGAACATCACCTACCCGTGCAAGCAGGCGGTGCTGCCGCTGCTCGACGAGTTGTCCGACGAGGCGCGCGCGATGGGTGCCGTCAACACCGTCGTCCTCGCCGGCGGCAAGGCCATCGGCCACAACACCGACGGCTCCGGCTGGCGCTGGGGCCTGGAGCGCACGCTGCCCGCGGCCGACCTCTCGCGGGTGGTGCTGCTGGGCGCCGGTGGCGCCGGCTCGGCCATCGCGCACGCCGTGCTGCGCATGCAGGCGCAGGCGCTCGTCATCGTCGACGCCGACCCGGCGCGCGCCGCCGAGGCCGCCGAGCGGCTGAATGTGCTGTACCCGGGCTGCCGTGCGAGCCACGCCGCCACAGCGGCGGCGGCGCTGGCCGCCGGCGGTGGCGCCACGGGCCTCATTCACGCCACGCCCACGGGCATGGACAAGCTGCCCGGCCTGCCGCTGGACGCCGCGCTGCTGCGCCCGCAGCTGTGGGTGTCGGAGATCGTCTACTTCCCGCTGCAGACCGCGCTGTTGAAGGCGGCGCGCGCCGCCGGCTGCACCGTCTGCGACGGCGGCACCATGGCCGTGGGCCAAGCCGTGGGCGCCTTCCGCCTCTTCACCGGGCGCGAGCCCGATGTGCAAAGGATGGATGCACACTTCCGCTCGATGGTGGCCCAGCGCACCTCGTGAACCCGGCTTCGTTCCCGGCCGCCACCGCCCCTGACCCACACCGCCCCAACCGCGCGGCAGCCGCGCTCCATGACGCAGAGCCCGGCACCCGCGAAGCGGTGCTCGGCATCCGGGGCCAAGGCGCCCGAACAGCCCTGCCCTTCCCCCTGAGTTCGCCCGATCGGCCGGCGCCCGCCCGGCCGACACTCGAACTCACCATGCCCGCCTTCCAGCTCTTCGACGTCATCCGCGACCTCGGCCTGCCCGGCCCGCAGGGCGTGCTCCAGGTCGGCGCCAGCTACGGCCAGGAGATGGACTGGTTCGTCGCCAACGGCATCCGCGCCGGCGTGTTCATCGAGCCGCTGCCGCAGCCCTTCCAGGTGCTGTCGCAAAGCTGCCTGAAGCGCCCGCACTTCGTTGCCGTCAACGCGCTGTGCGCCGAAGCCAGCGGCGAGCAGGTCACGTTCCACGTCGCCAGCAACGGCGGCATGAGCAGCAGCATGCTGGCGCCGGCCAACCACCTACAGGAGTTCGACTTCGTCAAGTTCGATCAGCAGGTGGAGCTGACGACCCACCGGCTGGATCACGTGGTGGCCTTTCTGCAGCAGCACGGCCATGGCGCCGCCTGCGAGGCGCTGGACCTGCTGTACATGGACACCCAGGGCGCCGAGCTGCGCGTGCTGCGCGGCGCCGGCGGCGTGCTCGACCGCATCAACTTCGTCCTCACCGAGGTCACGCGCAATCGCATGTACGACGGCGCACCGGATCTCGCCGAGCTGATGGCCTTTCTCACCCCGCTGGGCTTCACGCTCAACAACGTCAACTTCGATCGCCACCACCACGGCGACGCGCTGTTCGTGCGCACGCGCGCGCTGCGCATCCATTGAGCGCGGCGGGTCGCCCTGCTGCCCGCCGGCCCCGACTTGCCCCACCCGGGCGAACCCCGACACCCCCGCCACCGATGGCTGCCCTCTCGACGCTGCGCGCCTTCTGCATCGGCCACGTGCCACCGGTGTTTGCACCCACGCTGCCGTTCACGATGCTGACGCCGCGGCCACTGGGCCTGCCCGGCGAGATCGTGCTCGCCGACCAGCGCTTCGGCCCCGGCATCCACGGTGCGGCGCTGGCCGAGTACTCGCAGCTGTTCGGCCTGCAGGACCTGCTCGAAGCCGGTGACCTCGTCGCCGACCGGCTCTATCTCTTTCAGTACCGCAAGTTCATCGGCCTGCGCGAGGGCGGCCTGCCGGCCACGGCGCCGTGGGTGCGCATCGCGCCGCCGGCGCAGGCGCGGGCTCTGTTGCCCACCGAGGCCGAGCTGCACGCCGTGGCGATGCCGGTGGTGGTGGGCTCGATGTTCGCTCTGGGCAGCTCGGTGGCGCAGAACTACGCGCGGGTGCACGTCATCGACGACCTCGTCACCTTCGCCGCCTGCCTGGGTGCCGCGGGCTTCGATGCCGCCGCCGTGCGCCGCTTCGCTTCATTCCAGGGCCTGCTGCCCTCGCCGGCGCTGTGCCTGGTGGACACGCCGCTGTTCCTGGCCCACCTGCGCACGCTGCGTGCCGCCTGGGCAGCGTTCAACCGCGGCGGCGCCGATGTGAAGCGCGAGGGCTACCAGATGCGCGTGGCCGGCTACCTGCTGGAGCGGCTGCACAGCCACCTCTTGTGCCAGGGCCTGGCCGACGGCACCCAGCCGCATGTCGGGCTCGGCCACCGCTACGTCGTCATGGACCCGGCCGCCCCGGCCACGCAGTCCAGGGCCCCCTCGCCCGCTACCGAAGAGCTGGCGATCCCATGAACGCACATGGCCGCTCCAAAGCGCTCATACCGGAGCGCGCATGCGCGGAGGTTGCATCATGAGCCGTCGCATCGGCCTGGTCTCCATCCAGAAGAACCGCGCCCCGTGGCTGCACGAGTGGGTGGCCTTCCATCACCTGGTGGGCTTCTCGAAGTTCTACGTCTACGCGCACAACTGCACCGACCACAGCGATGCGGTGCTGAACCAGCTGTCCAGCGTCTACGACCTGAAGGCGTTTCGCGTCAGCACCGACGAGAACCAGGTGCAGCTCAAGGCCTACCAGCACGCCTACGAGCAGTTCGGCCACGAGTGTGACTGGCTGGCCTTCATCGACGGCGACGAGTTCCTGTTCCCCACCGCCGCACTGAGCATCGGCGAGGCGCTGGCGGAGTACGACTACCTGCGCACCTCGGCCATCGGCGCGTACTGGGTGTGCTTCGGCAGCAGCGGCCATGTCCAGGAGCCGCCCGGCCTCGTGATCCAGAACTACCGCCGCCGGCCGAGCCTGGCCTTCGAGATCAACCGTCACGTCAAGAGCATCGTGCGCGGACGGCAGGCCACGCGCGTGGGGCCCAACTCGCACACCTTTGCCACGCCCTGGGGCACGCAGGACGAACTCGGCCGGCCGATCGATTTCGGCCTCACGCAGTACGAGCCCTCGTACACGCGCCTGCGCATCAACCACTACGTGACGCAGAGCCTGCAGTTCTTCAAGCAGTTCAAGCAGACCTCGGGCGCCGCCGATGCCGGCGCCGGCTACGTGCGGCCCGACTCTTGGTGGACCAAGCACGACCACAACGACGAGCTGGATTCGTCGCTCGTGCATCTGGTGGAACCGCTGCGGCGCGAGATGGCGCGCATCGAGATCGCCGGCGCCGGGGTGCTGGCCGAACCCGCCATGGCCTGACGGCCCTGGTCGGCCCGACCGCCGCGCCTGCCGCACCGAGCCGTGGCCCGGTTCGGCGGCGCAGTCCACCGAAACAGCCGACCGGGCCCGGAAGCCGGGGCACCGGGCTCAGCCGTCCGCGCGGCGCACGTCGCGCATCGCGTGCCGGACGAGCAGGTAACGGTCACGCATGTGCTCGTGCTGCCAGTGCGAAGGCGGCGGGGCCAGTTCCGGGTCTTCCAGCGGCATGGGCACCACGTGATCCACCCCCTTGCTCGTCACGGCGGTGTCCAGTTCCCACTGCACCCAGGGTGAGGCTGCGGCATGGCGCGACCAGAACAGCAGGAAGCGGTCGGTGCGCGCAATGGCCTCGGCCAGCTGCGGCTTGAAGGCTTCGTTCGGGCGCAGGTCCAGGCAGTCCTGGAAGATGCGCAGCTGTGGCAGCCAGCGCGAAAGCGTCGACAGTCGACCAGCCACCTCGTCGGCGTCGGCCGAAGCGTAGGAGGCGAATGCCGAGGCCGGCGTTGCGCCCGTCGTGATGTGCATGGCCTCGACGGCACCCCACTGTGCCAGCGGGCCATCCTCGACCAGCACCGACGCGGCCAGATCGAGCATCGTGATCTCGCCGACCAGGACCTCGAGGTGAACGGTGGTGTTGCGCCCGGCCGCTGCGCCCGGCGGCGCCTGCATCGCGAAAGTCACGAGATGGTCGCGGCCGCTCCACTCGAACGTTCGGTGTGGCGGCGTGCACTCGAGCACGTCGCTGTGCACCCGAACCACCACGGGTGCCCCGAGCGCCCAGGGCCCCTGATGGTCGGGTTCCAGGTCCTGCAGGCGGCGCTCGCCGGCTTCGCCCAGTGCTTCGAGCTTGGACAGCGCGGCGGCGCGAAAGGCCTCGGCGTACACCACCACGCGGGCGGTGCTCTGGGCGCCACGCGCCAGCCGGCGTGGCAGCCCGAGTCCCATCTTCACCGAAGTCGAAGGCGTGGGGTCGACTCTGTAGTTGGCGTTGACATCACGGCCGCTGTATTCGGCGTTGACCTCACGGCCTCCCGCTTCAGCGGGCCGGCTCGGCAAGTCGGCGGGATCTCCCAGGAAAGCGATGACGGAGAGGTCAGCGTCTCGGTACAGCCGCTTCGACGCCACCGAGTCCAGCACACCCCACGCCCGAGTCGGCACATGCCCCCACTCGAACAGCAGGTGCCCCTGCGGGCAATGCACTTCGACTCCCTCACCCGCCCCGAACCACTCGCGCCGGCGCAGCATGCCGCCGCGGTGCTCGGCCGCGCATTGCGGGCAGTGCGCGGTCGATGGCGCGATGCCATGTATCAGCAGCGACCGGGCCAGAGCCGTGGCCTCACCGAGCGGCGCGGCGGCGCCGCCTGACGGGCGCGCGGCGGCGCACACCTGGTTGAAAGCCCGCACCCACTGCCTGGCCCCGGCGGGCTGGGCAACAGCCACATCCGCCAACCGCTGAAGCAGCTGCGCGGCAGAGAACCCGAAGGTCGCGACAGGCTCGCCGCCGGGTTGCGCATGCGTCGCGGCCACCTGCAGCAGCGTGGACCCGGCCCCGGCCGGGATGGACGCCGACCAGGTCGCGGCGTCGGCTTCGGCACTCACGACCCATCCGCGCTCGTGCACCGCAGCCCAGACGTCCATGCGCAACGCGCGCCCGCGCACGTCCAGCCGTTGCAGGTCGCGCACCCAGCTCGTTGGCTCGAGCAAGGCCGCCACACCGGCCGTCCCGACGCCGCAGTGGCGCAGCGCCAGGCCCCGCAGACCGCGCAACAGCGGCGAAGATGCCAGCGCCTGCACACCCGCGTCGCCGATCGGGTTGCCAGAGAGGTCGAGGCTCGTCAGCCCGTCGACAAAGCGTGACATGGCCAGCGCCTTCGCGCCCACCGCGCCGATGCGGTTGCCGACCAGATGCAACTCGTTCACCCAGCGCAGCACCGGGCTGGCCGCCAGGCGCACGATGTCCTCGTCGCCCAGCCCCTGGGCCGCGAGGTCCAGCACCCGGCGGCCGTTGGCGCCTGCTTCAAGACCGGCCGCCTCGAGGCGCAGGCCAAGCAGGATGTCCAGGCGACCTGTCATGCCGCGAATTCTCCCCGACCACGCCGGTGCGCGATCGAGGAGAACCGCCATGCGACGCCGCAGCGTCAGATCAGCGGCGTCTGATTCCTCGTCAATTCCTCGTCGAGGCTGCGGTTCGGGATGAACACCGCCGCAGTGCGATCGGCCTGGGCCGCCGGAACGCTGGCCGGTGAGCCCGAAGCCCCCGCACCACCGCCCAGCACATCCCCGGCCGGGCCGGCCAGCAGGTCGCCCAGCTCGGGCGCCGGCTGCTGCGGCGCCTCGCGGGCAAACCACACATCGGCCATGGCGTGCGTGCTGCCGTCGGCCGCGGTCCAGCTGCTGGTGAGTCCATGCAGGTTGCCGTTCGCATCGGCCGCGGTGCCACGCGCCGCGTCGAGGTTCAGCTCCGCGACCCCCATGTCCACCAGGCCACGCAACTCGCCGGCATCGGTGCGGCCGTCGCCGTTGGCGTCCACCCACAGGCGCAGCTCGCCGAATGCGGCATCGCCCTGGCTGATGCGGCCGTCGGCGTTGCTGTCCAGTTCGGCCAGCGCCCGGTAGCCGTCACCGGCGCGCTGGCCGCTTTCCAGCTGCGTGGCGCCGCCAAAGAGCTCGCGACCGTCGTCGATGCTGCCGTTGCCGTTGAGGTCGCGCACCAGCAATGCGTCGCCGGCGCCCACCCAAGCCGTGCGGCTTTCGCGGCCCGTGGCGTCGATATCGAAGCCCACGCCGCCGGCCACGCTGGTGGTGGTGACGCCGTTGCCGTCGAGGTCCAGCACGATCGGCGTCACACCCGAGAGCGCCGCGAACTGCGCCGTGCTCATCGCCGCCCAGTCCTCGCCCTCGAAGGCGTTGTACTGGGTCATCGTCATCGCGGCCAGGTCACGCGTCTCGAATGCCGCCACGTGTGCCGTGGTCAGCGCCTCGATCTGGTCGACCGTGAGCGCGCGCGCCTGCGCCGTGGTGAGCGCCTCGATGTCCGAGGTCGACAGGCCCTCGACCTGCGAAGTGCTCAGCGACACGATCTGCGCCGTGGTCAGCGCGGCGAACTGCGCCGTGGTCAGCGCCGCCAGTTCGGCGGTGTCGAACGAGGCCAGCTGCGCGGTGGTCAGCGCCGCCACCTGCGCGGTGGTGAGCTCGCCGATCTGCGTGGTGGTGAAGGCGTCGATCTGCGCCGTGGTCAACGCGGCCAGCTGCTGCGTGGTGAGCGCCTGCAGGTGCACCGAGTCGAGTGCGGCCACATCGGCCGTCTCCATCGCCCGCAGCTGAGCGGTGCTGAGCGCCGCCATCTGCGTGGTGGTCAGCGCCGCGAACTGCGAGGTGCCCAGCGCAGCAATCGTTTCCGTATCCAGCGCGCGCAGCTGCGCGGTGCTGAACGCCGCCAGGTCTTCGGTGGCCAGCGCGTTGATCTGCACCGAGGTGAGGCCGCCCACCTGCGCGGTGGAAAGAGCCGCGATGCGCGCCGCGTCGAACGCCGAGAGCTCAGCGCCCGACAGCACGGCCAGCTGGTCGCTGGTCAGCGCCGCCACCTGCTGCGTGGTGAGGTTCGCCAGCTGCGCCGTGGCCAGCGCATCGATCTGCGCCGTGGTCAGCGAGGCTAGCACGCTGGCGTTCAGCGCGGCCACGTCCTGGGTCTGCATCTGCGCGATGTCGGCCACGTCGATGGCCGCAGCCTGCGCCGCGGTCAGCGCCGCCGCCTGCGCGGTGCTCAGCGCTGCCAGCGCATCGGTGCTCAGGGCGTTGATCGCGGCCGTGGTGAAGGCCCGCACCTGCGCGGTGCCCAGCGCCGCGATGTCGGCCGTCTCCAGCCCCGCGGCCTGCGTGGCGTTGATCGCCGCCACCTGCGCCGTGGTCAGCGCCGCGAACTGCGTGGTGGTCAGCGAAGCCAGGTCGCCGGCACTCAGCGCGTTCACCTGGCCGATGGACAGCGCCTGCACCTGCCGGGTGGTCAGACTCTGCAGCTGGCCGGCGGTCATCGCGCCGAGCTGGTCGCCGGTGAAGGCGGCGACCTGGCTCACGCTCATCGCGGCGAGGTCGGCGGTCTCCAGCGCATCGATGCTGGCGGTGCCGATGGCGCGCACCTGCTGCGTCGTCAGGCCCAGCACCTGGGCGCTGGTCAGCGCCTCGATGGCCGCGTCCCCCATCGCAGCGATGCCGGCGGTGGTGAAGCCGCGCAGCTGCGCGGTACCCAGCGCCGCCAGGTCGGTGGTCGTCAGGCCCGCCACCTGGGCGGTGCCGAGGTTGGCGATCTGGCCGCTGGTCAGCGCCGCGAACTGCTCGGTGGTGAGCGTGTTCAGGCGTCCGCTGTCGATGCTGCCGATCTGCGCCGTGCCGATGGCCGCCACCTGTGCCGTGCCCAGGTTGGTGAGCTGGTCGGTGGTCAGCGCCGCCACCTGGGCGCTGGTCAGCGCCCGGATCTGCGCGGTGGTCAGCGCGGCGATGTCGGCCGTCTGCATCGCCGCCAGGTCGGCCACCTCGATGGCCTGGATCTGGCTGGTGCGCAGGCCGGCCACCTGCTCGGTGGTCAGCGCCTGCAGCTGGCCGGCGGTCATCGCGGCGATGGCCGCGGTGCCGAAGGCGCGCACCTGGTCGGCGCTGAGCGCGGCGAGGTCGCTCGTCTCCAGCGCCGCCACGTGGCCCGTGGTGAGGCCGCCGATCTGCGCCGTGGCCAGCGCCTGGAACTGCGCCGAACCGAGGGCGTTCAGGGTGGTCGTCGAAAGCGCGTTCAGTTGCGCCGTCGACAGGGCCGCGAGCTGCGTGTTGGTGAGGTTGGTGAACTGCGCCGTCGTCAGCGCCGCCATCTGGCCGGTGGAAAGGCCGGGCAGCTGGATCGCGGCGAGCGCGGCCAGGTCCTCGGTCTCCATCGCGGCGAGGTCGGCGGTCTCGATGGCGCGGATCTGCGCCGTCGACAGGCCCGCCACCTGGTCGGTGGTGAGCGACTGAAGCTGCGCCGCGCTCATCGCCGCGATGCCGGCGGTGCCGAAGCCGCGCACCTGCGTGGCGGTGAGCGATGCCAGGTCCTCGGTCTCCATCGCCGCCACCTGGGCGGTGGTGAGCGCACCCAGCTGCGTGGCACTGAGGTTGGCGAAGTCGTCCGTGCCGAGCGCCGCCAGCCGCGCCGGGGCGATGGCCGTCAGCTGCGCCGTGCCCATCGCGCTGAGCAGCGTGCCGCTCAGGTTGCTCAGCTGGTCGGTGGTCAGCGCGGCGATCTGCGCGGTGGTCAGCGCACCGAACTGCGTGCCGGTGAGCGCGTTTAGGTCATCGCTGGCCAGCGCCGCCACCACGGTGGTGGTGAGGGCGCGCAGCTGCGTGTTGGTCAGCGCCTGCAGCTGCGTGCTGTCCAGCGCATCGACCAGGCTCGTGCTCAGCGCCGCGATCGCCGCGGTGGACAACGCCGCCACCTGCGAGGCCTGCAGCGCCGCCATGTCCTCGGTCTGCATCGCCGCCACATGCGTGGCCGACAGGCCCGTCACCTGCGCGGCGGTGAGCGCGCGCACCTGGTCGGTGGTCAGCGCCGCCAGGTTGGCCGCGCTGATGGCGTTGAGCTGCGCGGTCGACAGCGCCACCAACTGGTCGGTGCCGAGCTGACTGAGCTGGTCGGTGGTGAGCGCGGCCACCTGGCTGTTGGCCAGCGCCGCCACCTGGCGGCTGGAGAGCACGTTCAGGTCGTCGGTTTCCAGCGCCGCGATGGCGTTGTTGCCCAGCGCCCGCAGTTGTGCCGTGGTGAGGCCGGCCACCTGCTGCGTGCTGAGCGCCGCCACCACCGAGGTGGACAGCGCCGCGATCGCCGCGGTGCCGATGGCCGCCACCTGGGCGGTGGACAGCAGGCCCAGGTCGTCGCTGCCCAGCGCGGCGGCATGGCCGGCGGTCAGAGACGGCAGCTGCGCCGTGGTGAGCGCGGCGAACTGGTCGCTGGTCATCGCCGCCAGGTCGTCGGCCTCCATCGCACCGATCTGCACGCTGGTCAGCGCCTGCACCTGCGCCGTGGTCAGCGCGGCCACCGCGGCCGAGGTCAGCGCAACGATGTGGTTCGTCGTCAGCGCCTGAAGCTGCGCGTTGCTCAGCACGCGCAGATCGTCGCTCTCGAACGCCGCCACCTGTTCGGCGGCCAGGCGCGAGACCTGCGTGGTCGTCAGCGCCGCCACCTGCGCGGTGGTGAGCGCGGCGAAGTCGCCCGGTTCCAGCGCGGCGATCTGGCGCGTGCCCATGGCCTGGATCTGCGCCGTGGTGAGCGCCGCCACCGCCGAGGTGCCCAGCGCCGCGATCGCTGCGTTGCTGAGCGAACCGATGGTGGCCGTGCCCAGCGCCACGATGTCGGCGGTTTCCAGCGCCGCGGCCTGGTTGTCGGTGATGGCGGCCACCTGCGCGGCCGTCAGCGCGGCGAACTGCGCCGTGCCCATCGCGGCCAGGTCGGCGGCCTCCAGCGCGGCGATCTGGTGCGTTGCCAGGTCACGCACCTGCTGCGTGGTGAGCGCCGCCACCGCCGAGGTGGTGAGCGCGGCGAGCTGGTCGTTGGACAGCGCCCGCAGTTGCTTGGAGGTGAGTGCCGCCACGTCGGCGGTCTCCAGCGCGGCGATCTGGTCGCCACTCATGGCCGCCACCTGCGCGGTGGTGAGCGCGGCGAACTGCGCCGTGCCCAGCGCCGCCAGACTCGCGGCTGCCAGGTTGCCGATCTGCGTGGGCGTCATCGCCGCAGCCTGCGTGGCGGTCAGTGCCGCGAACTGCGAGGTGGCCAGCGCCGAGAGCTGGTCGCCGCTGAGCGCGGCCACCTGCGCGGTGGTGAGCGCCGCGACGCTCGCCGTCGGCAGCGCCGCCAGCGCGTCCTGCGCAATCGCCGCCACCTGCGCCGTGGTCAGCGCCGCCAGCTGCGTGGTGGTCAGCGCGGCCACCGCGGCCGAGCTGAGGTTGGCCATCGCATCGCCGCCGAGCGCGCGCACCTGCGCCGTGCCGAGGGCGGCGATGTCGGCAGTCTGCATCGCGGCGATCTTGTCGCCAGCCAGGCTCGCCACCTGCGCGGTGGTGAGCGCGGCGAACTGCGCGGTGGTCATGCCGACGAAGTCGTCGGCCTCCATCGCCGCCAGCTGCTGCGTGGCCAGCGCCGCCACCTGCGCGGTTCCCAGGCGCGAGACCTGGTCGCTGGTGAGCGCGGCGATCTGCCCGTCGGCGAGCGCGCGCAGTTGCGCCGAGCCGAGCGCGGCCAGGTCGGCCGTCTGCAGGCCGGCCACCTGCGACTCGGTGAGCGCCGCGATCTGCGCCGTGGTCATCGCGGCGAATTGCGCGGTGCCGAAAGCGTTCAGGCGCTCGCCGGCCATGGCGGCCACCATGCCGTCGGTGAGGCCGGCCACCTGGCGCGTGGTGAGCGCGGCCAGCTGGTCGGTGCTGAGAGCCGCCAGGCCTTCGTCGCCCAGCGCATTGAGCTGCTGCGTGCCCCAGGCGGCGATGTCCGCCGTCTGCATCGCGGCAAGGTGGTCGCGGTTGATGGCGGCGATCTGGCCGGCGGTCAGCGCGGCCGACTGCGCGGTGGTCAGCGCCACCAGCGCGTCGGTGGTGAGCGCAGCCATCGTGTCATTGCTGAACGCCCGCACCTGCGCGGTGGACAGCGCGGCGACATCGGCCGTCTGCAGCGCGGCGGCCTGGTCGGCGGTGAGCGCGGCGATCTGCGCCGTGGTCATCGCGGCGAACTGCGCGGTGCCCATCGCGGCCAGGTCGGCGGCATCCAGCCCCGCCACCTGGCCGGCGCTGAGCGCAGCCACCTGGCGCGTGGTGAGCGCCGCCAGCTGCGCGGTGCCGAGCATGTTCAGCTGCTCTGCCGACAGCGCACCCAGCTGTGCGGTGGTGAGCGCGGCCACGTCGTCGGTGGCCAGGGCCTGCAGCGTGGTCTCGCTCAGGCCCGCGACCTGCGTGGTGGTCAGCGCGGCCACCTGCGCGGTGGTCAGCGCCGCCACGGCGGCCGAGGACAGCGCGGCCAGCGCATCGCTGCCGAACGCCCGCACCTGCGCCGTGCTGAGCACGCTGACGATGCCGGTGCCGAGCGCGGCCACCTGGTCGGCGGTGAGGGCGGCGATCTGCGCCGTGCTCATCGCGCGGTACTGGTCGCTGCCCAGTGCGGCCTGCGTGGCCGGGTCGATGGCGCCTTGCTGCTCGACGCTCAGCACGCCGAACTGCGTGCTCGTCATGGCCAGCAGCTGGGCGCTCGTCAGCGCCGCGACCTGCTCGGTGGTGAGCGCGGCGACCTGCGCCGTGCCGAGCGCGCGCACGTCGTCGGTGGCGATGGCCGCCACCTGCGAGGCGGCCAGACCGGCAAGCTGGCGCGTGGTGAGCGCCGCCACCTGCGCGGTGGTGAGCGCCGCGATCTGCGCGTCGCCCAGCGCGGCCAGACCGGCGCTGGTGAGGGCGCGCACCTGCGCCGTGCCAAGCGCGGCGAGGTCGGCGGTCTCGGTCGCCGCCAGCTGATCGGCCGTCAGCGCGGCGGCCTGCGCACTGGTCAGCGCGGCGAACTGCGACGTGCCCATCGCCGCCAGGCGGTCGGCGTCGATCACCGCCACCTGGTCGGCCGACAGCGCGGCCACCTGGCGCGTGGTGAGCGCGGCGAGTTGATCGGTGCCGAGCTGGTCGATGCCGCGCGTGCCCAGCGCAGCGAGCTGCGCGGTGGTCAGCGCGGCGAGGTCGGCGGTCTGCACGGCCTGCAGCTGCTCGTCACGCAGCGCCGCCACCTGATCGGTGGTGAGCGCGGCGACCTGCGCCGTCGTCATGCCCGCCACGGCGCCGGTGGACAACGCCGCCAGCGCCTCGGTGCCCAGCGCGCGCAGCTGCGCGGTGGAAAGCGCGGCCACGTCGGCCGTTTCCATCTGCTCGGCCTGCGCAGCGCCAAGCCCCGCCACCTGCGCGGTGGTGAGCGCGGCGAACTGCGAGGTGGACAGCGTGGCCAGGCGGTCGGGCTCGATGGCCGCGATCTGCGCGGCGCTCAGGCCGTTCACCTGGCGCGTGGTGAACGCCGCCAGCTGGTCGGTGGAAAGCGCCTGCATCTGCGCCGTCGTGAACCCGGCCAGCTGGGGCACGCCGAGCGCGGCCAGGTCGGCCGTCTCCAGCGCGGCCACCTGGTCGGCATTGAGCTGCGCGATCTGCTGCGTGGTCAGCGCGCCGGCCTGCTGCGTGGTGAGCGCGGCAATGGCGCCGGCCGGCAGCGCGGCCACCGCGGCGGGGCTGAGCGCGCGCACCTGCGCCACCGACAGTGCGGCCAGGTCGGCCGTCTCCATCGCCGCGGCCTGCTCGGCGGTGAGCGCCGCCACCTGCGCGGTGGTGAGCGCGGCGATCTGCGCCGTGCCGAGCGCGGCCAGGTCGTCGGGCTGCAGCGACGCGATCTGCGCCGTCGTCATGGCCGCGATGTGGCGCGTGCCGAAGGCCGCCAGCTGCGAAGTGTCGAGCACGTCGAGCTGCACCGTCGTCAGGCCCGCCACCTGGGTGGTGGTCATGGCGGCGAGGTCGGCCGTCTCGACCGCCTGCATCTGCTCGGCCGACAGCGCGGCCATCTGCGCGCTGCCGAGCGCAGCCACCTGTTCGGTGCCCAGCGCCGCCACGGCGGCCGGGGCCAGCGCCCCGACGGCCGAGGCCGTCAGCGCGCGCACCTGGGCGGCCGACAGCGCCGCGAGGTCGCCGGTCTCCAGCGCCGCGGCCTGTTGCGCCGTCAGCGTGGCGACCTGCGCCGTGCTGAAGGCGGCGATCTGCGCGGTGTTGAGCGCAGCGATGGCCTCCGGCGTCATCGCCGCGATGCCGGCGGTGCCCCAGGCCACCACCTGCGCGGTGCCCAGCGCCCCCAGCTGGTCGTTGGTGAGCGCGCCCGACTGCGCGCTGGAAAGCGCCGCCAGTTGCGCTGCCGACAGCGCGGCCAGGTCGGCCGTGTCCATGCCGGCCACCTGCTCGGGCGTGAGCGCGGCCACCTGCGCGGTGGTCAGCGCCGCCACCTGCGCGGTGGAAAGCGCACGCACGGCGTCCACGCTCAGGCGCGCCACGTTGTCCGGCGCCATGGCCCGCAGCTGCGCGGTGGACAGCGCGGCGAGGTCGGCCGTCTCCATCTCCGCAGCCTGCGCGGTGGTGAAGGCAGCGATCTGGGCCGTGCCCATGGCCGCGAACTGCGAGGTGCCCAGGCCCGCCAGCTGCGCCGGCGAGAGCGCGGCCACCTGTTCGGTCAGCAGCGCGGCGATCTGTGCGGTGCCCAGCTGGGCCAGCTGCTCGGCCTCGATGACCCCGAGCTGCGCGCCGGAGAGCGCGCGCAGCGCGGCGCTGTTCAGCGCGGCGAGGTTGCTGGTGCCGAAGCCGGCGATGTCGGCAGCATCGATGGCGGCGATCTGCGAAGCCCGCAGCGCCGCGGCCTGGGTGGTGCCCAGGGCACCGAAGTGGCCGCCTTCCAACGCCACCAGGGTGGTGGCCGACAGCGCCGCCACCTGGGCGGTGGAAAGTGCGGCCAGGTCGGCGTTCTCCAGCACCGCCGACTGGCCGGCGGTGAGCGCCGCCACCTGCTCGGTGGTGAGGGCGGCGAACTGTGCCGTGCCGAGTGCGATGAGCCGGTCAGGGTCGATGGCCCCCACCTGCGCGGTGGACAGAGCCGCCACCTGCGCCGTGCGCAGCGCGCCCAGCTGGTCGGCCGAGAGCGCGTCGATCTGGTCGCCCGACAGCGAACGCACCTGCGCCGTGCCGAGCGCCGCGAGGTCGGCCGTCTCCAGCTGCGCCACCTGCGCGGTGGTCAGCGCGGCGATCTGCGCGGTGGTCAGCGCCGCCACCTGCGCGGTGGTGAACCCGGCCACCACGTCGGCGCCGAGCGCCGCGATGTTCGACGGCGCCAGCGCCGCCAGTTGCGCGGTGGACAGCGCTGCGAGGTCGTCGCTGCCGAGCGCCGCGAACTGCGCGTTGGTCAGCGACGCCACCTGCGCGGTGGACAGGGCCGCCACCTGCGCGGTGGTGAGCGCGGCCATGTCGTCGGCGTCGAGCAGCGCGAACTGCGCCGTCGAAAGCGCGCGCACCTGTGCGGTGCCGAAGCCGGCCAGCTGCTCGCCGGTGAGCGCGTTGACCTGCGCGTCGCGCAACGCCGCCACGGCGCCGGTGCCGAGCGCGGCGATGTCGGCCGTCTCCATCAGCGCCAGGTCGGCCGCTTCGATGGCCCGCACCTGCGCGGTGGAAAGCACCGCGGCCTGCGCGGTGGTCAGCGCCTGCAGCGCCTCGGCGGACAGGGCCTCGATCTGCGCGGTGCGCAGCGCGGCGACCTGCGTGCTGGTGAAGGCGGCGAGGTTGTCGCCTTCCAGCGCCGCCATCTGCGCGGTGGTGATGGCGGCCACCTGCGCGGCCGTCATGCGTGCGAACTGCGCGGTGGACAGCTCATTCAGCTGCTCGGGCGTCATCGCCGCGATCTGCGCGGTGGACAGCGCGGCGATCTGCGCCGTGCCCATCTGCGCCAGCTGGTCGCCGGAAAGCGCGGCCAGCTGCGCGCTGCTCAGCGCCGCCATCTGGCCGCTGGTCAGCGCGGCCAGCGCCGCGGTGGTGAAGCCGCTCATGTCGGCCACTTCGATGGCGCGCAGCTGCTCGACAGAAAGCGCCGCAGCCTGCGCGGTGGTGAGCGCCGCGATCTGGTCGGCACCCAGCGCCACCATGGCCGCGGTGCCGAACGCGCGGATCTGCGCCGTGCCGAGCGCGGCGATGTCGGCGCCTTCCAGTTGCGAGACCTGCGCGGTGGTCATCGCCGCCACCTGAGCGGCGGTGAGGCCGGAGAACTGCGTCGTGCCCAGCCCGGCCAGCTTGCCGGGCTCGAGGCTGGCCACCTGCTGCGCGGTGAGCGAGGCCATCTGCGAGGCCGTCAGGCCGTTGAGCTGGCCGGCCGACAGGCCTTCCAGCTGCGCGGTGGTCAGCGCCGAGAGCTGCGTCGTGCTCAGCGTGCCGAGCGTGCTGCTGGAAAGGCCCGCCAGGTCCTCGGGCTGCATGGCGCGGATCTGGTTGATGTTCAGCGAGCGCAGTTGCGACGTGGTGAGCGCGCCCACCTGGTCGGCACTCAGCGCGGCGATGGCCGCGGTGTTGATGGCGCTCATGCGTGCCGTCGTCAGCGCGGCGAGGTCGGCCGTCTGCATCGCCGCCATCTGGTCGGGCGTGATGGCGGCCACCTGCGCCGAGGTGAGTGCGGCGAAGGTCTGGGTGCCGAAGGCGGCCAGCGAGGCGGGCGAGAAGCCGGCGATCTGCGACGCCGTCAGCGCCGCGGTCTGCGTGGTGCCCAGCGCATTGAGCTGATCGGTCGTCAGCGCCGCCAGCTGCTGCGTGGCCAGCGCCGCCACCTGCGCGGTGCCGAGCGCGGCGATGCGGCCGGTGGCAATGGCCGCCAGGTCATCGGGCTCGATGGCCCGGATCTGCAGCGTGCTCATCGCCGCCAGCTGCTCGGTGGTGAGCGTGGCGACCTGGCTGCTGGAAAGCGCCGCCACGGCGGTATTGCGCAGGCCGGCGATCTGGTTGGCACGGATGGCGGCGAGGTCGGCCGTCTCCAGCGCCGCGGCCTGGTCGTTGGAGATCGCAGCCAGCTGCGAAGAGGTGAGGCCCGCGTACTGCGTGGTGCCCAGCGCGGCCATCGCGGCCGGGCTGAGGGTGCCCAGCTGCGCGCTGGTGAAGCCGGCCACCTGTGCCGAGCTGAGCAGGTTGAGGTCGGTGGTCGACAGCGCGGCAAACTGCTGCGTCATCAGCGCGGCGATCTGCTGCGTGCGCAGCGCGCCCAGCTGGGCGTCGGTGAGCGCCACGATGTCGTCGGTGCCCAGCACCCGCATTTGCGCCGTGGACAGGCCCGCGATCTGCGCCGTGCTGAGCGCGGCGATCTCGGCCGTGGTCATGGCGGCGATGTTGGCCGTGCCGGTGCCGCCGATCTGGTCGGCACCCAGGTTGCCGAGGTTGCCGCCGGAAAGCGCCGAAAGCTGGGCCGAGCTGAGCGCGGCCAGCTGCGCCGACGAGAACACCGAGGCGTGTTGCGACACGGCAGCCAGCAGGCCGGTCTGCAGCCCGGCCATCTGCGTGGGCGTGAGCGCGGCGAGGTCGGCCGTCTCCATGGCCGAAAAGTCGCCGGTGCCCATGGCATTGAGCTGGTTGGCGCTGAAGCCCTGGATCTGCTGCGTCGTCAGCGACTGGATCTGCGCGGCGCTCAGCGCCTGCACGGCGGCGGTGGTCAGCGCGGCCAGCTGCGAGGCACGCAGCGCGGCGAGGTCGGCAGCTTCGAGCCCGGCCGCCTGCGCGGTGGTGAGCGCGGCCATCTGGCTGCCGGCCAGCGCCGCGAACTGCGCCGTGCCGAGGTTGTTGATGTCGGCGCCCAGCGCCTGGATCTGGGTGGCCGCCAGCCCGGTGATGGCGGCGGTGGAGATGGCCGCCAGCTGGCCGGCGGTGAGCGCGTCGACCTGCGTGGTGGACATCGCGCCGATCTGGCCGGCGTTCATCGCCGCGACGTCGGCGGTCTCCAGCGAGGCCACGTCGGCGCCCAGCGCGCGCACCTGCGCCGCCGACAGCGAGCGCACCTGGGCACTGGTGAGCGCGGCGACTTCGGCGCCGGAAAGCGAATCGATGGCCGCGGTGGACAGCGCCGCGATCTGCTGCGTGGTGAGGCCTTGCAGCGCGGCGTTGTCAGCCAGGCTGTCCAGCTGCGCGGTGGTGAGCCCGGCGATCGCCGCCGGCGTCATCGTCAGGATGGCCGCCGAGGGCAGCGCCGCGCCGAGCGCGCCGATGGCCGCGGTGGACAGCGCGTTGATCTGCGTCGACGTCATCGTGCCGATGTCGCCGGTGAGGCCGGCCACCTGCTCGGTGGTGAGCGCGGCCAGCTGCTGGGTCGTCAGCGCGCGCACCTGGCTCGTCGTCAGCGCGTCGAGGTCGGCCCCGGACAGGCCGCGCATCTGCGTGCCGCTGAGCGCGGCGATCTGCTGCGTGCCGAGCATGTTCAGCTGCGCGCCCGACAGCGCGCCCAGTTGCACGCTGCTCAGCGCTGCCAGGCGCTGCGTGCCGAAGGAGGCAAAGTCGTTGGCGTCCAGCCCGGCCAGCGCGGCGGTGCTGATGGCGGCCAGCTGGCCGGTGGTCAGCGCGTTGAGCTGGTCGGAGCTGAGCGCGGCGATGTCGCCGCTGTCCAACCCGCTGATCGCGCCGGTGGACAGAAGACGCAGCTGCGCCGTGCCCATCGCCGCGACGTCGGCGGTGGTGAGCGTGGCGCCGTAGGCCGCGCCGAGCGAGGCCACCTGCGCGGTCGACAGGGCCGCCAGTTGCGTGGCGTTGATGCTGTCCAGCCGCGCCAGCTGCGCGGTGCTCATCGCCGCCACCTGCGCCGGGGCGAAGCCCTCGATCTGCGCCGAGGTCAGCGCGTCGACGGCGCCGGTGGAAAGCGCGCGGACCTGGGCCGTGCTCAGCGCGGCCAGGTCGGCCGTCTCGAAGCCGGCGGCCTGCGTGGAGGTGAGGGCGGCCACTTGCGCGGTGGACAGCGCACCCACCTGCGCGGTGGACAGCGCGCCGAAATCGGCCGACTCCATCGCCGCGATCTGCCGCGTGCCCAGTGCCGCCACCTGCGCCGTGGTGAGCGCCGCCACCTGTGCGGTGGAAAGCGCGGCGATGCCGGCGGTGGACAACGACTGCAGCTGCGCGGTGGTGAGCGCGGCGATGTCGGCCGTCTCGAGCGCGGCGACCTGCGCGGTGCCCAGCTGCGAGAGCTGGGTGGTGTTGAGCGCGGCCACCTGCGCCGCGGTGAGGCCCTGCACCTGCGCGGAGTTCAGCGCATTGAGCTGCTGACTGGCCAGCGCGCCCACGCCGGCCGTGCCGAGCGCGGCCATGTCCGCGCTCTCCAGGCCCTGCACCTGCGCCGTGGACAGCGTGCGCACCTGCGCCGTGGTGAGCGCGGCCACCTGGGCCGAGCCGAGCGCGGCCACGTCGGCGCTGCCCAGGCCAGCGATCTGCACCGAGCCGAGGCCGCGCACGGCGGCGGTGGACAGCGCCGCGACCTGGCCCGTCTCCAGCGCCGCGATCTGGGCGCTGGCCATTGCGCCGACCTGGGCGCTGTTCAATGCCGCCACCGAACTGGTGGCCAGCGCGGCGATGTCGCCCGAGTCGATGGCCACCACCTGCGCGGTGCTCAATGCCGCCACCTGCGCCGAGACCAGCGCCCCGACCTGGCTGGAGGTCATCGCCCGCACCTGCTGCGTGGCAAAGGCCTGCACCTGCGTGGGCGTGAAGGCCGAGACGTCCGCAGGCTCGAAGGCCGCGAACTGCGCCGTCGACAGCACCCGCAGGCCCGTGGTGGAGATGACCGGGATCTGCGTGCCGCTCAGCGCCGCGATCTGCGCCGTGCTGAACGCGGCCCAGTCCTCGGTCGTCAGCGCCGCGATCTGCGCGGTGCCCATGACGGCGATCTGGGCGGTGGTGTAGTTCGGGATCAGCGTGGCCATGTTCTTCAACCCTCGGGGTATGGCGAACCGGCAGGGCGGGCGCGAGAAGGCATGGGCCTGCCCGCCGGTTCGTGTCCGTCGGATATCGGGCCGGGCCCGGGTGACTTGAGTTGCCGGGCCGGCGCCGAACTTGTGGACTGGGGGTGAAGCGCGGGCCTGTTCGGCAGGTCGTGACATCTGCACGGGCGGTGCCGCCAGGGGCACCCCGGGGCTGGGCCGCGGCGGGACACGGTTGCTGCGGCACAGGGCGGCTGTGGCACCCGGCCGCTGCGGCGCTCGGGCGCCGCAAGACCCGGGCAACCGGCCACGCACCCGCCGCTTCGCCGGCGCGCGGCGTCTCCCGGGCACCCGGCACCGTGCTTCGTCGGCTGTGGCCGTCGGGCACGCCGGCCGCGGCCGACAATGCCGCGCGATGGAGACCGCCACTTTCCTGCCCGGGCGTCGGCATGGCGTGGCGCCGCTGGTCGGCTGGCGGCGTGTCGCGGTCACGCTGGGCATCTGCGCGGTGCTGTTCGCGTTGTTCAGCACCTTCTGGAAGACCAGCCTGGCGGGCCTGGCGCTGCGCATGTTTGGCGTGGCACTGCTGCTGATGCTGGTGTTCGGCCTGTTCGAGCAATGGCCGCGCCGGCTGCCGCGGTGGCTGGCGCGCTGGGTGCTGCAGGTGGCGGCAGTGGGCGTGACGGTGCCGCTGGCCTGGGTGACGATCTACGTGCTGAGCACCCCGCCCGGCCAGCCGCCGTTCTGGCAGGTGGAGGGCCGCGCCGGCGGCTTCGGCGTGCTGATGGCCTCGAGTCTGCTGGTGGCGCCCTGGGTGGCCCTGGCCGCGCTGGTGCGACAGCGCGAAGCCTTCGCGCGCGAGCAGGCGCTGGCCTTCCAGCTGGAGCGCAGCGAACTAGAGCGCCAGGCCGGCGACGCACGGCTGCGGTTGTTGCAGGCGCAGGTGCAGCCGCATTTCCTGTTCAACACGCTGGCCAACGTGCGTGCGCTGGTCAACGCCGGCTCGCCGCAGGCGCCCCAGGTGCTGGATCACCTGATCGACTACCTGCGCGCCGCGGTGCCGCGGCTTTCGGCCGCCGCCACCACGCTGGGCGACGAGGCGCAGCTGGTGCGCGCCTACCTCGAGCTGATGCGCATGCGCATGCCCGACCGCATGCACTTCACGCTCGATGTCGACGAGGCCGCCCGCGGGCTCGCCTGCCCGCCGGCCACGCTGATGACGCTGGTGGAGAACGCCGTGCGCCACGGCATCGACCCGGCCGAGGACGGCGGCGGCATCGACGTGCAGGTGCGCGTGCAAGGCGGCCGCTGCCGCGCGTGCGTGTGCGACACCGGCCTCGGCCTGCAGCGCAGCAGCAGCGGCGGCGGCGGTGGCCTGGGCACCGGCCTGAGCAGCCTGCGAGAGCGGCTGGCACTGGCCTTTGGCGGCGACGCCCACCTGCGCGTGAGCGCGCTCGAGCCGCGCGGCGTGCGCGCCGAGGTCGACTTCCCGGCCCGGCCGGCCGCCCCACCCACCGCTCAGGACCTGAGCGGCCGCCCCGCATGACCGGGCCGCCGCGGCCCGGCGCCCGCGCCGACGCACGCCGCCTGCCGGCGGCCCGCCCATGAACGTGCCCGCGCCGAGCGCGCTGATCGCCGACGACGAGCCCGTGCTGCGCACGGAACTCACCGGCCTGCTCGCCCAGGCCTGGCCGCAGCTGCGCATCGTGGCCCAGGCGCGCAACGGCCGCGAGGCCATCGACCTGTTCGATCGCCACGCGCCGCACATCTGCTTCCTCGACGTGCACATGCCCGGCCTGAACGGCCTGGACGCCGCGCGTCACATCGGCCGGCGTGCGCACCTGGTGTTCGTCACCGCCTACAGCGAATACGCGCTGCAGGCTTTCGACCGCGGGGTGCTCGACTACCTCGTCAAGCCAGTGGCGCCGGCCCGCCTGGCCGAGACCGTGTCCAGGCTGCAGGAGCGGCTGCGCGTCGACCAGCCCGCGGTGAACACCGAAGACCTGGTGCGCGAACTTGCCACGCGGCTGCAGCTGCAGGGGCCTGCGCCCGGCGCGGCCGCGGGTGCCGCGGCGCCGGACCGGCCGGCTCCGTTGCAATGGATTCGCGCCACGGTGGGGCCCACGCTGCGGCTGATCGCGGTGGACGACATCGACTTCCTGCGCTCGGACCACAAGTACACCCTGGTGGCCTGGCGCGGCGACGACGGCCAGCCGGCCGAGGCGCTGATCACCGTGCCACTGAAGGAACTGCTGCCGCAGCTCGACGCGCGGCGCTTCGTGCAGGTGCACCGCTCGGTGGTGGTCAACCTCGCCGCCGTGAGCCACGTGGTGCGCGGCGAGAACGAAACGGCAGACATCCATCTCAAGGGCCGGCGCGAGGTGCTGCCGGTGAGCCGCACCTACCTGCACCTGTTCCGGCAGATGTGAGCGAGCGGGCGCGTGGGCAAGGGTTGCACGCCAGCGATCAGGGCCACACCACCTTGACGTCCGGAAAACCCATCAGCCTGAGCAGGAAGTGGCCGGCCGCCGCCTCGCCGGCATCGTCCGCGGCCAGCGCCAGCTCGGCGTAGCGCGGGACGCCGGCCTTGGCCAGCAGGCTCCACAGGTCGTGGGCCGGCTTGGGGCGGCCGTCGGCTTGCAGCAGGTTCTTCAGCGGCACGTGAACCACCCGGGCCGCGCCGGGCCCGCCCGTTGCCGCGGGAGCAGGCGGCTTGGCGCCCATCGCCACCATCACGCGCGGGTACAGCGGTGCGGCGGCCGCCCCGGCGGCGAGCGGCGCTTCGGCCACCAGCCCGGTAGCCCGCGCCGGCGCCGCGTAGGTGGTGCGCGCAATCGTGATCTCGCCGGGCTTGGTGGCCGGGCCCACCACCGTGGGCTCGCGCGCCACCTCCTGCCCCTGCTCGGCCCAGCGCTCCAGGCTGTCCACGAAGATCGACACGCGGCGCTGGCCGAGGCGCTCGAGCATCCAGTAGGCGAACCCGGCATCGGCATCCACGCCGCCTTCACCCACCACCACCGCCTCGAGTGCCGCGTTCACGCCCGCCGGCCCCAGCAGTGCGGCGAGCTTGTCGGGCTCGTGCGCGTGGCGGCGGAACAGTTCGGCCGGCACGTTGACGGCATAGGGCAGGTGCCCGGCCTTGTAGGCCTCGGGCGGGCGCACGTCGACCACGACCAGCGGCGAGGCGCCCGTCGAACGCAGCAGCTTGCCGTTCCACGCCTTCAGCCAGCCGGTGTCGCGCATCAGGCGCGGCGCAGCGTAGGTCCACATCGGCAGCCCGCGCTCGTCGCGCAGCCAGTCCAGCTGCGAGCCGGGAAAGAGCTTGACCTGCGGGAAGTCGGCCACGTACTTCAGCGCGAAGAACGGCACCGCCGCGGCGAAGCCGCCGCCGCAGTAGCTGTAGACCTGCTGCTCCGGCTTGACGCCCAGGTGGGCCATCATGCGGCGCAGTTCGGCCGGCGACTTGAAGGTCTTGTCGGCGTTGAAGAACTCGGGCACCGGCGTCATCAAGGCGCGCGGCACATGGCCGCCGCGGCCGAACCAGGCCGTCGCGCCGTAGTACCAGGCCGGCTCCAGCGCCTCGAGCAGGGCGTTGCCTCGCGGGTCGCCCGAGGCGGTGAGGAACTCGGGCAACTGCGTGCGCAGCTCTTCGCGCACCTGGCTGACGCGCAGGCTGCCGCGCGCCACGGGCGCCGTCGGCTCCTTGGTGACTTCGCCGCCGGCGGCCCGCCAGCGCGCCAGGCCCCCGTCGAGCAGGTAGACGTCGCTTTCGGGCACACCGTGCAGCACGAGGTCGTAGAACAGCCGTGGCGCGAAGTAGTTGCCGCCCTGGTCGTAGACCACGATCTTGGACCCCGGGTGCAGCCCGAGGGCCTGAAATCGCTGCTCCATCTCGGCCGGGCCCAGGGGGCGGGCGCCACCGGCGAAGACGTCGATGTGCCGCGCCCCGGGGATGTGCATCGCGGCGTGCAGCGGCGCCGGCTGGGCGTCGAGCACCACCAGCGGCGCCCCCGTGGCCCCCGGCGCCGCAGCCGCGCCCTTCAGCGCCTGCATCAGCCAGGCCGGGTCGACCAGCCGGCCGCGGGGCGCCTCGGCGCCGGCCTGGGCGCGCGCGGCCGGTGTCCAGGTCGCCAGCAGACTGAAGGCGCTCAGCAACAGCAGCCACACCAACGCAGTGAGCAGCCGCTTCGATGTGCCTTCGTGCAGGGCGTGGCGCCCACGTGCGGCAACAAGCATCTCTTTCATGATGGCCGGTCTCCATGGCCCCGCCACCGGGGCTGCTGGCCACGCTACCGGCCAGCCCCGGTGCAGGGCGACCCCGGCCCGACCGGCCGCAGCGGCTCAGGCCTGGGCGACGGCCGACGCCGACGAGTCGCGCGGCGTTCGCGCGGCCCGCGGCGCGCTCGGCGGCACCGCGGCCACCGGCACGCCGCGTGGCCGGTCCGCCGGCATCGGCAGCGTGGCCGGCGAGCGCGTGCTGAGGAACGCGCTGGAAATCGTCGCCGGCTCGGTGCTGTGGCTGAACTCGGCGGCGGCACCGGCGCCTGCCGCGGCACGCGCCAGCGCGCGGCACCCAATCTCCTCGGCCAGGCGCTGTGCGGCCAGCGCCGTCTCGCCGCTGCTGGCCGGCGTGCCGCCGCAACTGAGCACGTGGTGGATGTCGGCCACGGCCGCGGCCATGCTGGCCGGGAACTCGCCATGCACGCGCTGGCCGCCATCCAGCACCGCGGCGCCCTTGAAGCGCACGCCGCCGACGGTGCGGCGCAGTCGCCAACCGGCGCCGCCGTCTTCCATCACCACCATGCCGCGCTCGGTGAGCAGTTGCAGCTCGAACAGCGCGTAGTCGGCCGCATGCGCCACGTTCAGCGCCACCGGCACGCCCTGGCGCGATTGCAGCAGCGCCGGCACGCTCGGGTCGTCGTGCCAGTGGTCGAACACCGGCAGGCCGGCGGCCAGCAGCTGCAGCGGGCCGAGCAGCATCTGCAAGAGGTCGACGAGGTGGCTGCCGTTGTGCAGCACGCCCTTGTTGTACAGGCCCGTGGCCGAACGCACGGCGCCCCAGTGCCCGGCGGCCAGTTCGTCGCGCAGCCGGCGCGCGTCGGGCGCCCAGCGGCGGCTGTGGTTCACGGCCATCTTCACGCCAGCGGTGGCGCACACCTCCACCGCGGCGGCGGTGTCGTCGGCGCTGGCCGTCACCGGCTTCTCGCAGAAGAGCAGCCGCGGGTGCAACGAAAGCACCGCGGCGATGTGCGCCGCATGCAGCGCCGTGGGCGAGCACAGGCTTACCACGTCGAACGGCCCGGCCGCCGCCGCCGCCTCGATGGAAGCGAAGCCGCGCTCGACGAGCCAGCGCTGCATGAAGGCGTCGCGCCGCGCGGCGTCGGGCTCGACGCAGCCGGCGAGCCGGAAACCGCCATGGCGGCTGTAGGCCCCGGCGTGGGTGAGCGGCGGGGCGCTGGCCGGCCGCTCGGCATCGAAGCCGCCGGCGGTGTTGCCGCAGCCGATGATCAGCACGCGCAGCGGCGGCGAGGGGTCGGTTGGCATGGCGCTTGGTAGATGTCGTGGGCCGTGCGCGTGAGCGCCGATGCCGCCCCCGATCGCGCGGTGGACGGTGCTCACCGGGCAAGCGCGCGGCAGGCTGCCAGCGTAGCCCTCGCGCCGCAGCGGCAAGCGCAGGAAACGCGGCCGTTTCGGCCCGCAGTTCGCACCCCCGGCCGTGCATCGCCTGAGGGATGCGCCGGAGGCCGGCCGCCAGCGCACCCCCACGAGTGAGCGGCATCCATCCGCGGGGTCCAGGTCTAACCTCGCGCC
Organism: Rubrivivax sp.; assembly: GCA_016788525.1. GTDB lineage: Bacteria > Pseudomonadota > Gammaproteobacteria > Burkholderiales > Burkholderiaceae_C > Rubrivivax. The sequence goes on along the minus strand of JAEUPD010000133.1, from coordinate 28,161 downwards.
TGCCGATTTCGGCACGTTCCTGCCTGAGGAGACGGCAATGCGCAACGGCCCTCCCATCCACCGCGGCGCCGCCTGCCGCCGCCTGGGCCTGATGGCGGGCCTCGTCGTCGTGCTCGCCGCCTGCGGCGGCGGTGGCAGCGATGGCGGCGGTGGCGGCACGCCCGCCCCTGGTGGCACGGCGCCGCCGGCACCGGCGGCACCCCCGCCCGCGGTACCCGAAGCGGCACGCCTGGCGGCCGCGGCCGACGAGGTGGTGGTGCTGCGCGTGCCGTCGTCGGCGGGGCGTGGCGCGCCGATGCGCTTCAAGTGGTCACAGACCGGCGGCGCGCCGGTGCTGCTGCGCGACGCGGACAACGCCCGCGCGCACTTCGTCATGCCGGCGGAAGCCGCCCGTGGCGAGAGCGACGAGCCTCGCCTCGCCTTCACCGTTGCCCTGACGTACGACGACGGCACGTCCGAGCTGAAGGGGGTCACCGTCGCCCCGCGGCGCACGCCGTCGCCCCCCGTGCCGCCCCCGGTGCCCGGCGGCGTGGTCGTCTTCCTGGCCGACAAGGACCTCAACAACCGCACCGACCTGTACCGGGCCAAAGCCGACGGCACCGACATCATCCGGCTCAACGGGCCGCTGCAGCCCGGCGGCACGGTGCTGTCGTTCCAGGTCTCGCGCGACGGCGCGCATGTCGCCTACCTCGCCGACCAGGACACCGCCGGCGTGTGGGAACTCTTCGTCGCGCGCATGGACGGCACCAGCCCGCCACGCAAGCTGAACGGGGTGCTGCCCGCGGGCAGCGTGGTGACCCAGTTCGCCTGGGCGCCCGACGGCTCGCGCCTGGCCTACCTGGCCGACCAGAACACGCGCAACGTGTTCGAGCTTTTCACCACCCGCATCGACGGCAGCGACAACCTGCGCGCCTCGGGCCCGCTGGTCACGCCCGGCGGCAACGTCTTCGAGATGGCCTGGGCGCCCGACAGCTCACGCATCGGCTACAGCGCCGTGCAGTTCACCGGCGGCGTTGTCGAACTGTTCACCAGCCGCCCCGACGGCACCAACAACCTGCGCGTCTCGGGCCCGATGACGGCCGGCGGCAACGTGCGCTTCGGCTTCGCCTGGGCGCCGGACAGCTCGCGCATCGCCTACCGCGCCGACCAGCGCACCGTGAATCTGCCTGAGCTTTACACCAGCAGGCCCGACGGCAGCGACAACCGCCGCGTCTCGGGCGCGCTGGCTGCCGGAGGCTTTGGTGTCATCGACCTCGCGTGGGCACCCGACAGCTCGCGCATCGCCTACCGCGCCGGCGTCAGCGCATCGCACGCCGAGCTGCTCAGCGTGCGCCCCGATGGCACCGGCAACACCGCGGTCTCGGCCGTGCAAGCCAACGGTGACGTCTTCGACTACGCCTGGGCACCCAACAGCACGCGCCTGGCCTACCGCGCCGACCAGCTCACCGACAACGTCTTCGAGGTCTTCACCAGCGGCCCCGACGGCGCTGGCAACCAGCGCATTTCCGGCCCGCTCGTGGCCGGCGGCCAGGTGTTCCAGTTCATCTGGGCCCCGGACAGCTCGCGCGTGGCCTACCTGGCCGACCAGCTCACCGACAACATCCTCGAGCTGTTCACCAGCCGGCCCGACGGCAGCGGACACGTGCGCGTCTCCGGCGCACCGGCCACCGGCCCGAGCATCAACGGCGTCAACAGCTTCGCCTGGTCGCCCGACAGCGCCTGGCTCGGCTACATCGCGGCGCAGCGATCGCCAACCACCGAGCTGTTCACCGCTCGGCCCGACGGCTCGCTGAACCCGGTCGTCTCGGGGCCCATGGTGACCAACGGGCGCGTCTTGAACTTCCTGTGGACGCGCGACAGCGCGCGCCTGATCTACCGCGCCGACCAGCTCGTCGACGACCAAACCGAGCTGTTCGCCTGCGCGCCCGACGGCGCGGCGGTGAATGTCAACGTCTCGGGGCCGCTGGCCACCGGCGGCGACGTGTTCACCTTCGCGGCACCGTAGTCAGCGGGCGGCGGCGCCGCCGGAGAAGAAGCGGTTCAGCTCCTTGCCCGCAGCCGCTTCGGCGAAGCCGTCGAAGCGCCCTTGCGAAGCGAGCAGCGCCGCCGCGCGCTGGAACCCGCCCCAGGCGGCGCGCGCCAGCGCACCGCCCACGCTGATGCGGCGCACGCCCAGCGCGCCCAGCGAGGCCAGCGTCCACTCACTCGGCCCGCCGACCAGCACGTTCACGGGCTTCGGCGCCACGGCCGCCACCACCGCAGTGATCTGCTCGCGCGTGGCGAGGCCCGGCGCGTAGAGGCAATCGGCGCCGGCGTTGGCGTAGGCCTTCAGCCGCGCGATCGTCTCGTCCAGGTCGGGCCGGCCGACGAGAAAGCACTCGGCGCGGCCCACCAGCAGCGTGTCGCCGCCGGCGCGTTCGATGGCGCCACGCGCGGCGCGCATACGCTCCACCGCTTCGTCCAGTGCCAAGAGCGGCCGTGCCGCGTCGCCGGTGGAGTCTTCGATCGACAGCCCGGCCACGCCGGTGCCCACGGCCAGCCGCACGCTTTCGGCCACGCCGCTGGCGCTGTGGGCGAAGCCACCCTCGAAGTCGGCGTTGATCGGCAGATCGGTCGCCGCGACCATCTGCGTGAGATGCTCCAGCGCCATCTCGCGCGTGATGCCGTTGTCCGGCCGCGCGCGCGACCACGCGAAGCCCGAACTCGTGGTGGCCAGCGCCTTGAACCCGAGCCCCTGCAGCCAGCGCGCGCTGCCCGCGTCCCACGGGTTCGGGATCAGGAAGCACCCGCCCTCGTGCAGGCGGTGGAACTCGCGGCGCTTGTCGGCGATGGAAGGGTTGGGCATGACACGTCGCTCCGGGCAGGGGTCGGCAGCTATCCACTCAGCGTGTGATGGCCGCGCGACTCTACCGCTGCCCAAGCAAGCGGCCCTGGCGGCGAGGTGAATACCCGATGTCGTGAAGGTCCCTGCGGCGGCTCGCTGCGGATCTGCGCCATCACTCGCGTCGTTCGTGCCCGGAGATCGCGGCGCTGCGCTGCTCGGTGTGCCGGGCCGCGAGCGCGGTCCAACGCAGCAGCTGTCCAGGCGTGGCCGACCAGTCGCCGCCACCAAAGATGGCGGGCCCGGTGCAGACCAACATCAACGCCATCCACGCCGCGACGCCGTCGCCGCGGTCGGCCAGTTCGGCAAAGCGGCCGTAGGCTTCGGCGTACCTCTGCGCGAGGAACGACTCACGCGCCTGGGCTAGCGTCACCACGGGTGGCGCGGCCACGGCGCCGCCCGGGCGGCCCGCGGTGCGTGCCGGCTTGCCCCAGGCGCCGGCCTCGACAGGGGGCAGCCCGGCGAAGGCCGCCGCAGCCAGCGCGCAGGCTGCAAGCATGCCGGGCACGGCGCGCCGAAGCGACGACCGATTGCGGGTCAGGCGGATGATCGGAATCATGTCTTCGTCTCCTCGAAGGACGGTTGGAACCACAAGGCGCCGCAACCCCCGCGACGCTGGGCCAGGACTGTCGGTGCGGTCACTCCGGGGCGTCTTGAAGCGGCGATGAAACGTCCTCCATTGCCGTGAACCGGCGCTAAGCTGCGGCCATGTCTACCCTTGCGGCCCCCGCGGCGCTGCACTTCGGTCGCTTCGAGCTGCAACCGCACGAGCGCCGGTTGCTGGCAGATGGTCAGCCGGTGCCACTGGGGGGGCGAGCGTTCGACCTCCTGCTGGCGCTGGTCGAGCGCGCCGGGCGGCTGGTGGACAAGGCAACGCTGATGGACCTCGTGTGGCCGGGCCTCGTGGTGCAGGAGAACAATCTCGCCGCGCAGATGAGCGCATTGCGCAAGGCGGTGGGCGAGGACGTCATCGCCACCATTCCGGGCCGTGGCTATCGCTTCGTCGCGCGGCTGCAGTCGCCGGCGGTCGCCTCGAAGACCTCGGCCGCTGTCGACGGCACGCCGGCTGCGGCGCAGGCTTCGGCCGTGCCGGGCGCAGCCGGGGCGCCCCGGCTGCGCACCAACCTGCCGGCCGAGCTGCCGCGCCTGCTCGGGCGCGAGCACGAGCTCGCCGAGCTACTGCAGCTCATTGACCACCACCGCGTCGTCACCGTGGCCGGCGCCGGCGGCATCGGCAAGTCGCTGCTGACACAGCACGCGCTGGCAGCACGCCGCGACAGCTATCCGCACGGCGTGTGCTGGGTGGAGCTGGCTGCGGTCACCGAGGCCGCTGCGCTGCCCGGTGCCGTGGCGGCAGCGCTGGGTGTGCACGGTGGTCACGGCGGGTCGCTCGAAGCGCTGGCGGCCGCGGTTTCGACACTGACGTTGCTGCTGGCGCTGGACAACGCCGAGCACCTGTTGACCGATGTCGCCGCGCTGACGCGCGTGCTGCGCGACGCCGCTCCTGGCCTGCGCCAGGTGCTGACCAGCCAGGCCCCGCTGCACGCGGCCGGCGAGCAGGTGCTGCGCATTGGGCCGCTGGCGGTGCCGGCATCGACTGAGCGCCGTGGCGTGCGCGATGGCGCCGCGGCGGCCGCGACCACGGCCGACGCGCTGCGTTACGGCGCGGTGGCCCTGCTGGCCGAGCGCGCACGCCAGGTCGATCGCGGCTTCCGTATCGGAGACGATGATGCCGCCGCGGCCATCGACATCTGCCGGGCGCTGGACGGCGTGCCGCTGGCGATCGAGCTCGCAGCGGCGCGCGCGCCGCTGCTCGGGCTGCCGCGGCTGGCCGCGTCGATGCACGAGCGCTTCGCGGTGCTGACACGCGGCCATGACCGCCACGCCCCAGGGCGCCAGCGTACCCTGCGCGCCACGCTCGATTGGAGCCACGCTCTGCTCCAACCGGCCGAGCAGCAGGCGTTCCGGCGGTTGGCGGTCGTTGCGGGCAGCGCGGCGCTCGATCTCGTGCTCGACCTGCTGGCGGACGCACCAACCTCCGCCGCCACCTTCGCCACCGCCTCTGCGGCTGCCACTGCCGACGCGGCCGATCCGGACTGCCGGCCTGGGCAAGGGCGACTGCGGGCCAGCCATGAGACCTCCGACCGCCTGGCGGCGCTGGACGCCCTGGACACGCTGGTCGATCGCTCGCTGGTCGCCGTGCTCCGAGGTGGCGAGGGCAGCACGGCGGGCGAGTGCGCAGATGGCACCGAGGACGGCGAACCGCGCTACCGCCTGCTCGAGACGCCGCGCGCCTTCGCCTTGGAGGCATTGCGACGCAGTGGCGAGCTTCCGGCACAGCAGCGGCGCCATGCGCAGGCGATGGCCACCCGCCTCGATGCGGCCTACGAGGCGTTCTTCGGCGGTCGCATGAGCGTGGACGACTGGCTGCGCCGGCTGGAGCCAGACCTCGACAACGCGCGTGAGGCGCTGCACTGTGCGCGCGACACCGACGACGCTGTGCTCGAGTTGCGCATCGCCGGCCCGATGCTGCGAATGCTGCCGGCTTCATTGCACGAGGAGCGCATGGCACTGGCCGACACCTGCGAAGCCCGCCTGACCGCGGCGATGCCGTTGGCGCTGCAGTACCGGACCTGGCTCGAGCTGAGCTGCGCGCTCGCCGACTCGCAGAAGGCGCGCGGCCGCGAAGCCGCCGAGCGTGCGCTGTCACTGGCTCGGCAGCTCGATGCCGGCGGTGCCCAACGCGACCGAGCCGCGCCGAGGGAGCGCTTCGATCTCTACCACGCACTGGCGCGGGCAGCCAGCGCTGCCGCCCAGGCCGGCGACCTCGCCGCCTCGGGCCGGCTGCTGGCTGAAATGGCGCCGCTGGAAGACGCGGCGTGGCCCGCGCAGCGCCGGCTGTGGGGCGCCGAGGCGGCGCAATGGCACGCACGGATGAGTGGTGACCTCGCCGGCGCCTTGCGGTTCGGCCGGCAGCTGCTGGCGCTGGACCGCGAGCGCGGCAGCCGCGCCTGGATCTCCACCGGCAACCTGATCGACGCCGAACTGGCCGCCGGTCGTGCCGCCGACGCCGCCCGCCTCGGCCACCAGCTGGTTGCCCTGCTCGAGGGCACGCGCCACGAGTACACGCTGGCATTCGCGCGCATCAACCTGCTGGCTGCGTTGCTGGCATGCGGCGACGCCGCGGCCGCCCGCCCGGTGGCCATCGCAGCCTGGGCCAAGGCGGCCGCGTTCGACCTGCAGCACGCCGCCGCCGCGTACCTGGCGCTGCTGTGCGCTCTCGAAGACCGGCCACGCGCGGCGGCGCAGTTGGCCGCGTACTCGGAAGCGACCTACGCTGCGCGAGACGAAGCGCGCGAGGCCAACGAGACGGTGGCCACGCAGCGCGCGCTGGCGCTGGCCGCAGCGAAGCTGGGCGACGAGGCAATGGTCGCGCGGCTGCAGGCCCAAGGCGTGCAGTTGCGCGCAGCCGATGTGCAAGCGCTCGCCTTCGGCGGCCACGACACCGGCTGATCGCGCACGGCGAAAGGTGCCCCCGCGAGGGCGGCGTCAACCGCCCGCCTTCTGCGCCCCCACGCGGCCCGCCTCCACGACGAACCGCGCCTGCGTGCCCACGGCGCTGCCGGCATCGCGCACATCGGCCACGGCGCGCAGGTCGGCCTCGAGCCGCTCGGGGGTCAGCGCAAACCGCACATAGCCGCGCTGATCGCTGCGGCCGTGGATCACGTGCGGGTTGAGTTTCAGCGCGGCATCCACGCTGGCCTGCTGCCAGCTGCGGCTGCTGATGGAGGTGCCGCAGAACTCGGTGGCCACGTGCGGCGAGCGCGGATCGTCGGCTTCGGTGTGCAGCTCGGCGACGTAGTTCGCGTGGACGTCGCCGCTCAGCACCACGGTGCCCGGCACCCGGCGCTGGTGCAGCCCGGCCAGCAGCCGGCGGCGCGCCGCGGGGTAGCCGTCCCAGCCGTCGGTCCAGTAGCGGCCGCCGGGGGCGCCGCCCGGCTCGGCCGGCGGTGCCACGGCCTCGGTGCTGAAGCGCGCCATCAGCGTGGTCTGCGCCAGCAGGTTCCACGGGTGCGCGACGCTGAAGCCTTCGTGCAGCCAGCGCTCCTGCACGCGGCCCCACAGGCTGCGCGCCGGTTCGAACAACTCGGCGCACTCGGCCGGCCGCACCGTGGCCGAGCCGCCGCGGCCGCCGCGCGGGCACGGCTGCGGGTCGCGGTACTGGCGGCCATCGGCCCATTGCAGCCGCGCGAGCCCGCCCCAATCGAGCCGGCCGTGGATGGGTACCGCACCCAGGGCATCGGCCGGCGGCCGCAGCGCAGGCGGCACCGGCATGTGTTCCCACCATGCCCGGTAGGCCGCGGCGCGGCGCGCGGCGAAGGCCGGGTCGAGACCCTGGCCCTGCAGGCCGGCGTAGTCGTTCTCGACCTCGTGGTCGTCCCAGATCACGATCCACGGGCAGGCGGCGTGCGCGGCCTGCAGCAGCGGGTCGCCCTTGTACAGCGCGTAGCGCGCGCGGTAGCCCTCCAGCGTGGTGGCGGCGCCTTGCGCATGCGTGCGCACACCCATGGGCGCCGAGGCGTACTCGTAGATGTAGTCGCCGAGGAACAGCAGCAGGTCCAGCGGCCGGCCCGAAGGGTGCTGGGCGGCGTCGCGCCACGCCGCCCAGTGACCATGCTCCCAGCGCTGGCAGCTGGCGGTGGCGAAGTCCAGCCGCGGCACCGCGGCACCCGGCGCGGGGGCGGTGCGTGTGCGCCCGCTGGCGCTGCGCTGGCCCAGTGCCGTGAAGCGATACCAGTAGTCGCGCGCCGGCTCGAGGCCGCGCGCCGACACGTGCACGCTGTGGGCCTCGTCAACACGCGCGGGCTCGGTGCCACGCGCGACGATGCGCGTGAAGGCGTCGTCGGCCGCCAGCTCCCACGCCACGGGCACGGCCGGCTCGGCGAGGTCGCCGCCGATGAGCCGCGTCCACAGCACCACCGAGTCGGCCGTGGGCGAGCCCGAGGCCACGCCGAGCGCGAAGCGCGGCTGCTCGGCAGCGCCGGCATGGCGCACCAGGGCGGGCGCGGCCACGCTCGCCGTGGCCATGCCCAGCAGGTGCTGCAGGACGCGGCGGCGACGGGGCGGCGGGGTCGACACGCGCGCAAGTGTGCCAGCCGACGGGCCGCGTGGCGCCGGATGCGCGACAGCTTCGGGCGCGGCACCCCACGCACAATCGGCCCATCAGCGGCAACGGAGCACCCGATGATCATCGACGCCTGGGCCCAGCACCCCACGCTGCGCCACTCGCAGGACCCCATGTTCGCCTCGCTGCGGCGCTGGATCAAGCAGGCCGCGCCGAGCACCGCGCTGCCGCTGGCCGCCACGCTGGGGGCGATGGACGCCGGCGGCGTCACGCACAGCCTGATCAGCGCCTGGGTCGCGCCACGCAACGTGATGATCTCCAACGACGAGGTCGCCGGCTTCGTCACCGAAGCCAGGGGCCGGTTGACCGGCGTCGGTTCGGTGGACATCAGCCGGCCGATGGCCGCGATGCGCGAGGTGCGCCGCTGCGTGCGCGAGCTCGGCTTCAAGGGCATCCGCGTGCTGCCGTGGCTGTGGGAGGTGCCGCCCACCGACCGCCGCTTCTACCCGGTGTATGCCGCGTGCTGCGAGGAAGGGGTGCCCTTCTGCACCCAGATCGGCCACACCGGCCCCTTGATGCCCAGCGAGGTGGGCCGCCCGATCTACCTCGACCAGGTCGCCATCGACTTCCCGGAGCTCACCATCGTCGGCGGCCACATCGGCTACCCGTGGACCGACGAGGCGATTGCCGTGGCCACCAAGCACGAGCGCTTCTACATCGACACGTCGGCCTACACGGCAAGGCGCTATCCGCCGCAGCTCGTCGAGTTCATGAAGGCACACGGCCGCCACAAGGTCCTGTTCGGCTCGAACTGGCCGATGATCGAGCCGGCCAAGGCGCTGGAAGGGTTGGACTCGCTCGGGCTGGACGCGCAGACCCGCGGGCTCTTCCTCGCCGGCAACGCGGCGCGGGTGTACGGGTTGCAGTAGTTCGACCGTCAGGCCCGCCGGGCACCGCCCCCGGCGCGCCGCCGGTTCCGCCAGCCACCGAACACCCAGTCGAACACCGCGCCAGTCATCAGGAGCCTCGGATGCCCCCTGTCACCACCATGCGCACGAGCGCCGACGACCCCGTCGTGACCATCACGCTGCACCGCCCCGGGTGCCGCAATGCCGTGGACGGCCCCACCGCCGCGCTGCTGCTGGACGCCTTCCAGGCCTTCGAGGCCGACGCGGGCGCGCGCGTGGCCGTGCTCACCGGTGGCGGCGGGCACTTCTGTGCCGGCGCCGACCTCGCGGCGCTGGGCGACCCGGCGCGCCGCAACGCCATCGAGCCCAGCGGCACCGCGCACGGGCCGATGGGCCCCACGCGCATGGCGTTGAGCAAGCCGGTCATTGCCGCGATCGAAGGCTACGCGGTGGCCGGTGGCCTGGAACTGGCGTTGATGTGCGACCTGCGCGTCGCCGCGCGCAGCGCCACGTTCGGCGTGTTCTGCCGCCGCTGGGGCGTGCCGCTCATCGACGGAGGCACCGTGCGCCTGCCGCGCATCGTGGGCATGGGCCGCGCACTGGACCTCATCCTCACCGGCCGCGCGATGGGCGCCGAAGAAGCGCTGGCCATGGGCCTGGCCAATCGTGTCGTCGATGACGGCACCGCGCTCCAGGCCGCGCAGGCGCTGGCGCAGCAGATCGCGAAGTTCCCGCAGCAGTGTTTGAACGCCGACCGCGCGAGCGCGCATGCGCAATGGGACCTGCCGCTGGCCGAAGCCCTGCAGCGCGAAGGCGCCGGCGGCTGGCCGGTGGTGCAGGCCGAGGCGGTGGCCGGGGCGGCGCGCTTTGCCGCGGGTGCGGGCCGGCACGGCGCGCCGGCGCAGTGACGCGCGGCACGGCCGGCGCGCCCGGCCGGCCGCCAGCCGCTACACCAATGCGCGCTCGATTTCCGCGAAGTTGCCGGCCACGTCGGTGATGGGAATCGGCGTGCCAAGCTGGCGCTCGATCTGTGCACGCGAAATCACGCCACGCACGCGCGGGCCGGCACACTCGCTGCCGGGCCCGCCGCCGGCCTCGGGCTCCACCACCAGCAGGTGATCGCGGCCGACGCGCTGCAACGTGGCGATGACATGGCCCACACGCGCCGCGCGCAGGCGCCCGAACTCGATGGCGTCGAGCGCGTCGATGTCGGTCATCACGTCGGCGACCTCCAACTCATCGAAACGCACCTGGCGTTCGTGGACGCGGCGCATCTGGCGCTCGCCGTGCAGGTCGCTGTAGGTCACCAGCCCCTCGAGCCGAGGCATGTGCGGCGCCGGCGCCGCCATCGTCGGCATGTGCGCTGGCGGCTGCCGCGCTGTTCGTCGGCCATGATTGACTTCGTGGCCTCGGCGCAGGATCCTCTTCCTCCGGGGAGCCCACCGCCCGACGAGGAGGCCACCATGCGATTGCGCATCCTGCCCGCTTTGCTGATGGTGCTCGCTGCCGCCGTCGGTGTGCTGTTCCCGCCACCGATGCATGCGCAGCAGAGCGCCACGAGCCAGTATGTGAACCTGACCTGGTCGTTCCGCAACAGCCACCCTAACATCATCTATCTGCAGCTTTACGCGCAGTACAACAAGGGCCACATCTGGCCCGCCCCCGACAAGTACTGGGTGCTCAAGGACTCCGAGGCCCACAGCGCCAAGATCAAGTGCTGGGAGGGCGAGAAGATCTGCTACGGCGCCTGGACCACCGGCCGCGACGAATGGGGTGTGGGTCGCGGCAACAAGCGCTCGTGCAAGGGCTGTTGCATCACCTGCAGCGCAGGCAACCACGGCACGAAGAACCTCGCGCCGTAGCCGGGGGGCGCCCCCTTGGCGTGTGCCTATGGCCACCCCGCCGGATCGGTGCGATACACCCTGCGCAGCTGCCCGTACAGCGCCGGGTGCTCGCGACTCAGTTCGGCCGGGCGCTCGAAGAACACCTCGGACACGACCGCGAAGAACTCGGCCGGGTCCGTGGCGCCATAGGCGGGAATCAGGCCGGCGGCGATGGGGCTGTGCTGCGTTGTGGGCCGGTCGAAGCCGGTGCCGCGGTGGCCCTGCCCTGAGGACGCCGCCTCCGCCGCGGCCACGCGCTCGCGCAGAGCGGCGTACTCGGCCCCGAGCACGCGCGCCCAGTCTTCATAGCCGCCCGCCTTGCGACCCGGCCCCAGCCAAGGCGCGCCGTTGGCGGCGCCGTGGTCCTGGTCCAGCCGGTGCGCGAACTCGTGGATGACCACGTTGCGGCCGTCGCCGGGATCGGCGGCGCCTTCGAGCACGTCCTGCCACGACAGCACCACCGCACCTCGGCCGTGCGATTCACCGGCGAGCACGCCGCGCTGCTCGTGTTGCACGCCGCCCTCGCCGGCCTGCGCGCGGTCCACGACGAAGGCGCCCGGGTACACCAGCACTTCGGTGAGCCCCTCGAAGCCGCCGCCTCGATTGAGCAGCAGCAGGCTGGCCTGCGCGGCGATGGTGATGCGCACCTCGTCGTCGATCACCTGCCCGGCGCAGCCGATGAAAGGCACTTCGGCGACGAAGCGCTGGGTGAGCGCATGCAGTTGCAGGCGCAGATCGGCGGGCAGCCGCCGCACCAGCGGCACGCGCTGGCGCACGATGCGCCGCCACTCGTGCGGAAACGGCACACGCGCCAGCCGTGCGCGGCGCCAGCGCGTGCGCAACGGGCCCGCCAGCGGCCAGGCCAGGGCGGCGAGCGCCAATGCGATCAGCAGTGCGGGCGCCAGTGCCTCGCCCACTTCCGATACCTCCGCCTGGCCACGCGGGCCGAAGAACAGCAGGTGCGGGCATCGCCGGCGAATGCAAGGCCGGCGACAAGCGACAGAGGGGTCCGCGGCGGGCAGCCCGACCCAGACTCTGGCAGTTCCCGGTCGTCGGCAATCCGCACCCTCGGTTTGGGCGAGCGTGCGACTCGAGGCGATCACCCTGCGAAGCCAGCGGCCATCAGGCCAAGCCGCCGCTCAATTCGCCCCGTGGCACTTCTTGTATTTGCGCCCGCTGCCGCAGGGGCAGGGGTCGTTGCGGCCGATCTTCGGCTCGGTGCGCACGATGGTCGTCGGCAACGGCGACGGCCGCGGTGCCCAGCGGTCGTCGTCTTCGGCGAATGTCGACCACCAGCTCGTCTCGGTCTCGACATCGGTGAGGTAACCGCGCCTGCGTTCGCGCATCTCGCGGCACTTGTCTTCCAGCGCTCGCGCGAACTCGGTCTCGAAGAACCCGCGGTCCATCATCCCGGTATCGATGAAGCCGCGGTCGAACCACTCGCGCACCGGCCCCACCAGGTTCGGCAACGAGAGGTCACAGGCGAGATTGGCCACTTCGTCGATGACCAGTGGCTCGGTGTGGCGCGCACGCGGCGCAGTGAGCCCGGCGGCACAGCGCTGCCCCAGTTCCAGCGCCAATGCTTCCAGCGGCGCCGCATCGGCATCGCCTTCCAGCACCCGCACGCGCCAGGCATCGAACAGCGCGATGCGGGCCCAGAACGCCAACGTCTCGTCGCGCAGCAGCTCAGCCAACGGCGCCAGGTCGCCATCGCACACGCTGGCCAGCGCGCGCCCGTAGGTTTCGGTGATGGTGTCGCCGAAGATCTCTTCGAGCGTCGCTTCGCCCAGTCTGGCCAGCGCCAGCAACGGCCGCCAGGCACGCGTGTCGCGCCAGCAGCCAAGAAAGATCATCGCGAAGATGGGCAGCGACGAGTCGCTTTCCAGCACCGGCTGCGGGTTGTGCGCCAGCGCCTCCAGCTCCTGCACGAAGCGCGGCGCCAGCAGCTCGCGGTGGCGATTCGCCAGCGCCACCACCTCGCTCGGGAACGGCGGCTCGGGGTACTCGAAGGCCTGGGTGATCTGCCCCCACAGGCTGGTGTGCTTCAGCATCGGCAGCTTGTCGGTGCGCCCGCGCCAGTAACGGCGCAGCTCGTGCATCAGCTGCCGGATGCGATCGGCACTGACCCCCGGGTCTTCCAGCAGCGCCAGCCAATCCGGCTGCTCGGCCTGTAGCGGCAGCCAGTCCTCGGGCACCAGTGCAATGCCTCGGCGGAACCCCGCGCAGAACGACGCCACTGCCGCGGGCCCGGCGCCCGCGAAGGCCGGCTCGAACGGTGCCCGGGCTTCGGCCGCCGGGCCGAGCGAGTGCGTCACGTCGTTGCAGACGATCATCAGCGCAGCCAGCACGGCATTGGCGTCGTCGAGGTCGCCGAAGTCGGGCGACCGGACGCCGTGCTCGCGGTCCCACACCCAGGCCATCCACAACGCCGGCGACACCACGCGGGGCCCCAGCGCCAGCGCCGCACTCAGACCTTGCACAGCATGCACGTCCATGGCCCGGCCGGCCATCGCCGGGCGTGCGAGCCACTCACCCAGTGCCTTCAGCGCCGGGCCAACCTCTCCGGGGGCGTGCGGGGGTTTCATCGGTCGCCGTGCTCCGCGTCCGGATGATCAGCCGCGAGGCAGCACCGCCGGCCGCGCCACATCGTCCAGTGACTGCCCACGCTCGCGCAGCCACTGCTCCACCAGCGGCACCAGCGGCCCCAGCCGCTCGTCCACCGCCTCGCGCACGGTGTCGACGAACACCTGCGTCTGGCGTTCGATCTCGATGTTCACCGCGTCGCCCTCGCGCTTGGCGCCGAAGGTCGTCAGGCGCAGCGTCTCGGGAATCAGCCAGACCTCGAACCAGCCCTCGGCGCGGTGGACCTCGGCCGCGGTGAGGCTGCAGCCGTTGACCGCGATGTAGCCCTTGGCGAACACGTAGCGCATGAAGCGCGGCGGCAGCGAGATGCGCAGCACGTGGTTGTTCTCGGGGCGGCGGATCTGCGCAACGGTCCCCAGGCAATCGACATGGCCGGAAAGCGGATGGCCGCCGATCTCCGCCCCGTCCTTGGCGGCGCGCTCGACGTTGACGGCGTCGCCTTCGCGCAGCGTGCCCAGCGTGGTGAGCGCCAGGCTTTGCTGCATCACGTCGAAGTCGGCCGCCCCGATGCCGCCAGCGGCACCGCGGTGCAGCGCCGTCACGGTGAGGCACACGCCGTCCACCGCCACGCTGGCGCCTGCCTCGAGGCCCGCCCCGAAGCCCGGCGGCCCGAAGCGCAGCGTGAAGCTGCGCAGCCCAACCCGGTCGGCCAGGCGTTCCACGCGGGCCCGGCCCGCGACGATGCCGGTGAACATGGCGGGCGAGCTTACCAGCGCACCGCGCGCCGGCAGCCCGCCGCAGCGTCGCCGCCGGGCGCGCCGCTAACATGCGCCCCATGCTTCAAGACTCTGCTTCGCGGCTGGCCACCCCGCAGCTGGCCGTGAACCCCCGCGTGCCCGGCATCCGCTCGCTGCACTCCCCCGGCCCCACGCGCGTGCCCGACGCCGTGATGCACGCCATGCAGCGGCCGATGATGGACCTGATGGACCCGCGCGTCGGCGCGCTCATCCGCGCCTGCGAAGACGGCATGCGCTGGCTGCTGCGCTCGCGCGACGCGCAGATGCTCTTCTACGCCGCCAACGGCCACGGCATGTGGGAATGCGTCACCGCCAACCTGTCGGCCCCCGGCCGCGCGCTGCTCATCGCCGGTGGCGGCCACTTCAGCGACTCGTGGGCGATGCAGACCGAGGTGCTGGCGCGGGCCACCGGCACCGAGGTGCGGCGCACGGCGCACACCGAGGGCCACCCGCTGGACGCCGCGGCCATCGAACAGGCGCTGCGCGACGACCGGGCGCACCGCATCGCCGCCGTGCTGGTGGTGCACACCGACACCTCCAGCGGCATCACCAGCGAGCTGGCGGCGGTGCGCCGCGCCATCGATGCGGCCGGGCACCCGGCGCTGTTCGTCGTCGACCTCGTGGCGTCGCTGGCCGCCGAGCCGTTCGAGATGGACACGCTGGGCGTCGATGTGGCGATGGGCGCGTCGCAAAAGGGCCTGATGTGCCCGCCGGGCCTGGGGGTCGTGGCGCTGAATGCGCGCGCGCTGGCCTTCGCCGAGCAGCACGCCGGGCCGCGCTTCTACTGGGACTGGGTGCGCCGCGTCTCGGACATGCAATACAAGAAGTTCTGCGGCACGCCGCCGCTGGCCCACCTGGCGGGGCTGGAAGCGGCGCTGCGGCTGATCGACCAGGAAGGCCTGCCGCGGGTGCTGGCGCGGCACCGCCGGCTGGCCGATGCCGTGCATGCGGCGCTCGCCTGCTGGAGCACGGCCGGTGCGTTGAAGCCCTTCTGCCGGCCGGCCGCCGCGCGCTCGTCGGCCGTCACGGCCATCGAGGTGGCCGGCGGCATCGACCCCGAAGCGCTGCGCAGCGTGGCGCGCGAGCGCTTCCAGGTCGCCATCGCCGGCGGCCTGGGGCCGCTGCACGGCCGCGTGTTCCGCATCGGCCACCTGGGCGACATGAACGAGGCCACGATCCTGGGCGCGCTGGCCGGCGTGGAAGCGGCGATGACGGTGCAGGGCGTGCCCTTCGGTGCGGGCGGCGTCGCCGCGGCTGCGCGCTCGCTCGTCGAGGCCACGGCCTAGCCCGGATCACCATGCCTGCCGCGCAGCCCCCCGGCCCCTCGCCTGGCACCGCCGGCCCGGGCGGCGCCGAGCTGGCACGCAGCTTCTCGCTGGCCGAGCCGCCCGGCGCCTTCTTCGACGACCCGCACCCCTTCTTCGACGCGCTGCGCACCCACAGCCCGGTGCACCCGCTGGCGAGCGACGCGGTGCTGCTGACGCGCTACGACGACCTGATCGCCGTCTACCGCAGCCGCGACTGCAGCAGCGACAAGCGGCGCGAGTTCGGTGCCAAGTTCGGCGCCGGCACGCCGATCTTCGAACACCACACCACGAGCCTGGTGTTCAGCGACCCGCCGCTGCACACGCGCGTGCGCCGCATCCTGATGGGCGCGCTGAACCAGAAGGCCATCGCGCGCATGGAAGCCGGCGTCGTGACGATCGTCGGGCACCTTCTCGACCGCCTGGACGACAGCGCCGCGCCCGACCTGATCGAGGACTTCGCGGCGCAGATCCCGGTGGAAGTCATCGGCAACCTGCTGGCCATCCCGCGTGAAGACCGCGGCCCGCTGCGCGAGTGGTCGCTCGCCATCCTGTCGGCGCTGGAACCCGCGCCAGGCCCGGCGCGGCTGGCACGCGCCAACGCCGCCGTCACCGAGTTCCTGGTGTTCCTGCGCGAGCTGATCGCGCAACGCGCGCGCCACCCCGGCGACCCCGAGCTGGACATGCTCACGCGGCTGATGCGCGGCGACAGCGAAGGCCGGCTCACCGAAGCCGAGCTGATGCACAACTGCATCTTCCTGCTCAACGCCGGGCACGAGACGACCACCAACCTCATCGGCAACGGCGTGGTCACCTTGATGACACACCGCGGCCAGCTGGAACGGCTGGTGGCCGAGCCGGCGCTCATCACCTCCGCCGTCGAAGAGCTGCTGCGCTACGAAAGCCCGATCCAGCTCAACAACCGCCTCACCACCGCGCCCGTGCCGGTGAGCGACCGCGTCATCCCCGAGGGCACCTTCATCACGCTGGCCATGGGCGCGGCCAACCGCGACCCCGCGGCGTTCCCCGATCCGCACCGCCTCGACCTGGCGCGCACGCCCAACCACCACCTCGCGTTCGGCCAGGGCGCGCACGCCTGCTCGGGCATGAACGTGGCGCGCATGGAAGGCCGCGTGGCCATCGGCGCGCTGGTGAAGCGCTTTCCGAAGATCGCCGTCGCCGGCCCACCCGTGCGCGACCGGCGCGTGCGCTTCCGGGGCTTTTGCAGCGTGCCGGTGCGCGTGCGCTGAGCCAGGCCCCGCCCCCCGCGCGCTGCCGATGGCCGAGCCGTTCAAGAACCTGATCAACGCCGCGCTCGTGCGGCAGGCGGCCGCGCACCTGCGGCGCTGCCACCCTGCCTTCGACGCCACCGCCTTCACCGCCGAGGCCACGCGCGGGCTGGAAGCGCTGGAGATGAAGCAGCGCGCGATGCACATCGCCACCGCGCTGGAGCGCACGCTGCCGGCGGACTTCGACGTCGCGGCACGTGTGCTCGAAGCCGCCCTGGCCCCGGCGGCGCACAGCGAAGACCTGGCGCAGATGCGCACCACCGACGCCGGCCTCGCCGGCTGGTTCCTCTGGCCCGTGGGCGAGTTCGTCGTGCGCCGCGGCATGGCGCACCCGCGGCGCTCCTTCGAGGTGCTGCATGCGCTGACCATGCGCTTCAGCGCCGAGTTCGCGATCCGGCCCTTCATTGCCCACCACCCCGAGCTGGCGTTCGCCACGCTCGCACGCTGGGTCCACGACCCCAACCTGCACGTGCGGCGGCTGGTCAGCGAGGGCAGCCGCCCGCGCCTGCCATGGGGCATGCGGCTGCAGGCGCTGGTCGCCGACCCCTCGCCCACGCTGCCGCTGCTGCGCGGGCTGCAGGACGACCCCAGCGAGTACGTGCGGCGCAGCGTGGCCAACCACCTCAACGACATCGCGAAAGACCACCCCGGGCTTCTTGCCGACTGGTTGGCGCAGCACCTGCCCGGCGCCAGCGCCGGGCGCCGCGCGCTGCTCAAGCACGCCAGCCGCACGCTCATCAAGCAGGGCGACTCACGCGTGCTGGCGGCCTGGGGCCTGGGCACCCGCCTGCGTGGCGAAGCGAGCCTGACCCTCCAGCCCGCGCGCATCGCCCTGGGTGGGGCGGTGCGGCTCACGCTGTCGCTGCGCTCCACCGCGCGCATTGCGCAGGTGCTGCACATCGACTACGCGGTGCACCACGTGAAGGCCAACGGCGGCACCTCGCCCAAGGTGTTCAAGGGCTGGCATGTCACGCTGGCGCCTCGCGAGACGCGCACGCTGCAGCGGCAGCACACGGTGCGGCCGGTCACCACCCGCGTCTACCACCCGGGCCGCCACCGCGTGGTGGTGCAGGTCAACGGCCAGCCGGTGGCCGAAGCGGCGTTCACGCTGCGGATGTGAGGCCGCCCGTGCACTTCGACATCGAACCCGACAGTCGCGCGGGCACGCACGCTGGACAAGCGCTTCTATCTCGACGCCGACGCGTGGGCGCTGGCCCGCGAGCGCATCTTCGCGCGGGCGTGGTGCTGGATCGGCGACCTGGCCGACGTGGCCGCGCCAGGCTGCGTTTCGCCGCGCACGCTGCTGCCGGGGCTGCTGGACGAGCCCTTGCTGCTGGCGCACGATGCACCGGCGGCGGGGGGCGGGGCCACCGGCACGCTGCGCTGCCTGAGCAACGTCTGCACGCACCGCGGCAACCTGCTCGTGCACGAGGCGGCCGCCGGCGTCAGCGGCATCCGCTGCGGCTACCACGCGCGCCGCTTCGACCTGGCCGGGCGCATGACCTTCATGCCCGGCTTCGAGGGCGCCTGCAGCTTTCCCACGGCGAGCGACCATCTGCCCGAAGTGGCCTTCGAGGCCTGGCACGGGCACGGCTTTGCCCGCGCGCGCGTGGCCGCCGCGCAGCCTTCGCCCCACGGGCCGCCGACGCTGGCCGAAGTGCTGGCGCCGATCTCGCCGCGCACCGGCCTCACCGGCATCGACGGCTGGCGCCGCGACCCCGCGCGCGACCGCAGCTTCGAGTTCGAGGCGCACTGGGCGCTGTACGTCGAGAACTACCTCGAAGGCCTGCACATCCCGCATCTGCACCCGGGGCTCGCCGCGGCCATCGACATGGCCGGCTACCGCTACGAACTCTTCCCCTGGTGCAACCTGCAGGTCGCGCGGGCGCGGCCCGGCGAGCCGGCGTTCGCGCCCGACCCGCGGCGCGAGCCACAGGGTGAGGCGATCGGCGCCTACTACTTCTGGGTCTGGCCCAACCTGATGCTCAACTTCTACCCCTGGGGCCTGTCGCTGAACCTGGTGCTGCCGCTGGCGCCCACGCGCACGCGCGTGCTGTTCCGCAGCTACGTGCGCGACCCGTCGCTCACCACGCGCGGCGCCGGTGGGGCGCTCGATCCGGTCGAGCTGGAAGACGAGGCGGCGGTGCTGACCGTGCAGCAGGGCCTGCGCTCACGCTTCTACGACCGCGGGCGCTACTCGCCGCGGCACGAACGCGGTGTGCATCACTTCCACCGCCTCGTCGCTGCGGCGATGGCCGCCGGCTGAAGCCACCAACACTCTTGCAATGCGGCCACGCCGGCGTAGCATGCCCCGCGCCGTCGCCGCCGCGAACGTCTGCGCCGCCCGCCGCGGGGCCCAGAGCCTTGCGCTCATCGGTCCCACCCGCGCGCCACGGGCCGCTGCCCCGGGCGATGACCTCCAGCCGCGTTCCCGGGGGCCGCGCGGCTGCCTGCCCGCCTTCACCTTCGCGCCCCTGCCAACGTTCTTAGCCACAGGAGGGTGATCATGGTCACCTACATCGGGCTGTTGAGCTTCACCGAAAAGGGCGTTCAGACCATCAAGCAGACCACGCAACGCGCCGCGGCCGCCAAGGAGGTCGGCAAGCGCCTGGGCGTGAACATGAAGGACATCTACTGGACGCTTGGCCAGCATGACATCGTCTGCGTGCTCGAAGCCGACGACGAGCAGTCGCTGACGGCCTTCGAGCTGGCCATCGCGCAGCAGGGCAACGTGCGCTCGCAGACCTTGCGCGCGTTCAGCGCGGCGGAAATGGAAAAGATCCTCGCCAAGCTGCCTTGATCGGCACCCGCGCCACGCCTCCGGAGGGCGGGCGCGGACCTCAGCTGCGGTCTGCCGCTCCCGCGTCGCACTGCCAGTCGATGCCGTAACCGGCCGAGCGCACGCGGTCGGCCGCGAGGTCGATGCTGACCTGGAACCACAGGCAATCGTTGGTGACGTAGCGCCAGCTCCACACCTCACCACCGATGAGCCCGGCACCGTGGCGCTCGCCCGGCGTGCCGATGGCTCGCAGCAGTTCAGCGCGGGTCAGGCCTGGCGCCCTGGCGGCCGACTCAGCCAGCTCGGCGAAGTGCGCCTCGTCGAGCACCTGCCGTGAGCCGAAGACGCGGCCGGCCGCATCGAGGTCGATCATCCAGGTGGTGCGGCCGAAGGGGCCGCTGGCGTACTCGAGCCGCTCGCCGCCCGCTGGCAGCACATGCCGGGCCGTGGGGGCGCCCCAGCGTGCGAGCACCGCATCGCGCTCCTGCCCGGGCGGCGGCGGCGCAACGGCGCAGCCCACGGCCAACACACCGCCCGCCACCAGCAGGCACGCTCGAAACAGGCCTTCAGGCATCTTGAACCTCCGCGGCCGGCCCGGCGCCCTCAGCCCCGGGCCCGCCCAGTCCAGCGCTGGCCGCACCGGTGTACGAACGGGCAAACCCCGGTATTCACCCGATCGGCGGGGCCGCGGCCTGCACGCGGATCACCGCCGCGTCGGGCACGTCGGCATACAGCCGCTGCACGGCCGCTTCGCGCTGCTGCAGCACCGCGCGCTGGTTGATGGAACCCTTGTCGGTGAGCTCGCCGCGGTCCAGCGAAGGTGGCTCGGACACCAGCAAGGCTCGCATCGGGCGGTTGCTGCTGCCGGTGCCGGCATCGTGCAGCCCCTGCAGCCAGTGGCGGAAGAACTCGCGCACCCTGGGGTGCGACAACGTCAGCTCGGGCAGTTCGCCGTAGGGGCTGCCGGCCAGCAGGCGCACGTCGTCCAGGCGCGGGAACACCAGCAGCCCGACCTCGTCGCGGTTCAGCCCCGTCACCACCACGTCCTGCACCAGCGGGTGGCCGGCGAGCACGGCCCGCATGCGCAGCGGCCCCACGCTGACGAAGGTGCCGGTGGCGAGCTTGAAGTCCTCCGCGATGCGCCCGTCGAACACCAGCCCGCGCGTCGGGTCGGTGGGGTCGCGGAAGCGCACCGCGTCGCCTGTCCTGTAGAAGCCCTCGCTGTCGAAGGCCGCCATCGTCTCTTCCACCGCGCGCCAGTACTCGCTCATCACGTTGGGGCCTCGGAAGCGCACCTCGTGCTTGCCGTCCACGGCCGCGACCTTCACTTCCACGCCGGGCACCGGCAGGCCGATGTCGCCGCTTCTCACGTCGGTGCCCAGCGCAAAGGTGCAGCTGGGCGAGGTCTCGGTCATGCCGAGGCCCGTGAAGACGGGGATGCGCTCGCCCACCGTGCGCTCGGCCAGGCGGTCCAGCTGGTCCCACACCGCCTGCGACAGCCCCGCGCCGGCGAACATGAACGCCCGCACCCGCGCGAAGAGCCGCCGGCGCAGCGCCTCGTCGTGCTCCATCGCCTTGGCCAGTTCCTCGAAGCCCTTGGGCACGTTGAAGTACACCGTGGGTGAGATCTCGCGCAGGTTGGCGATCGTCTCGGCCAGGCCCTCGGGCGTGGGCTTGCCGTCGTCGATGTACAGCGTGCCGCCGTTGTACAGCGCGATGCCGACGTTGTGGTTGCCGCCGAACACGTGGTTCCACGGCAGCCAGTCCACCAGCACCGGGGGCTCGTCGGCCAGGAACGCGAAGCACTGGCGGATCTGCTGCAGGTTGGCGCACCACATGCGGTGCGTCGTCACCACCGCCTTCGGGCCTTTGCCGACACCGGTGCTGCCCGAGGTGAAGAGGAACTTGGCGATGCTGTCGGGGCCCACCTGGTTGTGCGCGCGCTCCACCGCGGCGCCGGGCGCGCTTTCCAGCAGCGACGCGAAGCGCGTCACTTCGCGCCCGGGCGGCGCGCCCTCGGGCTCGGTGAGCACCAGCTCGACATTGCTCGGCACGGTGGCGTCGATGGCGCGGGCGAACGCCCGCCCGGCGCTGGCGAACACCAGCCCCGGGGTCAGCGTCTCGAGGATGTGCGCCAGGCGCTCAGGCTCGCGGGCCAGCAGCGAGTACGCCGGCGAGACCGGCGCAAAGGGCACGCCCACCCAGCACGCCGCCAGCGCCAGCGTCAGGTGCTGCAGGTCGTTGCCCGAGAGGATGGCGATCGGTCGCTCGGCCGAGATCTCGCCGGAGGCCATGCGCAGCGCCAGCCCCTGGCCGACGCGGCGCACCCGCTCCAGCATCTGCGCATAGGTGATGGCCTGCCACGGCCGCTCGGCCGCCGGCGCTGCGCCGGGGGCGCGGCGGGCCACCAGCACCTGCGCCGGCTGCAGCGCCGCGAAGTGCTCCAACGCGTCGGTGAAGCGCGCCGGAAAGGGGCTCAGCGGCTCGGAGGCCCGCAGCAGCCAGCTGCCATCGGCACGGTGCAGCGACTCGGCCTCCAGGCAGCCGGCCACGCGCGCGGGGCGCCAGCGCGCGGCGCCGGCACCGGTGCGGGCCGGGGCCTCGGCGGCAGCGGGCGCCGCTGCAGAGGGCGCGGCGCCGCCAGGCACCGTCGAGACCGCGGCCGTTTCTTCTGCGGCGGGGCCCGCGGGGTGGAGCGCAGAGTTGGCCATGGCCCCATTCTGCGGCCGGGCGCCGGTGCGCAGGCGCCCGCGTTCCTCCCCCATTGGGCCGATTTGCCACGGGCCGGGGCAGCGGGGCCGCCAGTGATTGAGTTGCGTCAGTCCGCCGCCACGCCGGCGCGGCCGGAGCCGGGCGTGGCGGCCGCGCGTCAGCCGCCCGTCAGATCACGGCCTCAATGACGAAGGGCCCGCGGCGCGCGAGCGCCGCGCCCAGCACATCGGCAAAGCGCTCGGCGCTGTCGGCCCGTGCGCCTTCCACGCCCATGCCGCGCGCCAGCGCCACCCAGTCGGGCGCGGGGTCGTCGAAGTCGAACATGCGCCGCGCGTTGGCGCCCGGCTGGCCCGCGCCCGTGGCCACGTACTCGCCATGCAGGATGGCGTAGCGGCGGTTGGCGAAGATCACCGTCACCAAGTCCAGCCGCTCGCGGGCCTGCGTCCACAAGGCCGGCAGGGTGTACATCGCGCTGCCGTCGGCCTGCAACGAGACCACCTTGCGCCCCGGCGCACCGATGGCCGCGCCGGTGGCCAACGGCAGCCCCAGGCCGATGGCGCCGCCGGTGAGCTGCAGATAGTCGTGCGGCGCGGCGTGCCAGCTCATCGGAAAGAACTCGCGGCCCGAGCTGACGCTCTCGTCGCAGACGATGGCGCCTTCGGGCAGCCGCGCCACCACGGCCTGCGCCACCGCCGCGGCCGTGAGCGCACCGCCGGGCAGCGGCAGCTCGCGGCGCTCGGCCAGCCACTCGCGCGGCGGGGCGGGCACAGTGCCCAGCGCGGCGGCCAGCTCGCGCAGCGCCTGCACGCCGTCGTCTTCGGGCTGCGCCGCGGCGATCACCTCGCAATCGGCCGGCAGCATCGAGCTCGGCCGGCCCGGGTAGGCGAAGAAGCCCACCGGCGCCTTGGCCCCCACCAGCACTGCGGCGCGCGTGTCCTTCAGCAGCGCCAGCGCCTTGTCGACGACGTAGGGCACGCGGTCGATCATCACGCGGCCCAGGCCGCGCTCCACCCGCGCATTGGCCTGCTGGGCGAGCAGCCGCGCCCCGGTGGCCGCGGCGATGCGCGCGGCCAGCTCCAGCCCCTCGGCGCGCAGCGCGGCACCGGCCAGCAACAGCAGCGTGCCCGGGCCGCGCTGCAGCGCCGCCGCCGCCCGGGCGAGTGCAGCGGGCTGCGGCGGCAGCGGCGAAGGCACGGCACGGGCCGCCGGCGCAGCGGCCTGTGCCGCGCCCCACGCATGGTCGGCCGGCAGGATGAGCGTGGCGATGCACCCCGGCGGCGTGCGCGCGCGCTGCACGGCCTCGGCCGCGAGCTCGCCCAGCGTGTCAGCACCGGAGCTGCGCGCCACCCAGTGCGACATCGGCCGCGCCAGGCCCTCCACGTCGGCGGCCAGCGGGGCGTCGGACGCCGCGTGGTGCGTGGCATGGTCGCCCACCACGTTGACCATCGGCGTGAACGCCCGCCTGGCGTTGTGCACGTTGGCCAGGCCGTTGGCCAGCCCCGGCCCGGTGTGCAGCAGCGTGCAGGCCGGCCGCTCGGCCATGCGGGCGTAGCCGTCGGCCATGCCGGTGACCACCCCTTCGGCCAGGCCGAGCACGCAGCGCATGCGCGGCTGGCGGTCCAGCGCCGCCACGAAGTGCATCTCGGAAGTGCCGGGGTTGGCGAAGCAGTGGTCCACCCCCTGCGCGAGCAGGCTCTCGCACAGCAGGTCGGCACCGCTGCGCTGGCCGGGCGCCGCCGCCGGCGCGCTCATCGGGCCGCCCGCGCGCGGTACCACGCGGCACCGTCGTCGGCCACGGTCACCTCGAGTTCGCCCCGGTGCCGCAGGTAGTTCAGGTGCGCCACGGTCTCGCCGGTGGCCAGGCCCAGCGTCTCGCCGCGCAGGTCGATCTGCCGCGCGAACATCGTGACGAAGAGATCCACCACGCGCCGGGGTGCCTCAACCAACGCGCGCCGCAGCCGCACCAGGCTGCGGTCGTGGCCATGCGCCAGGCGATCGAGCCGCGCATGCAGGCCGCGGAACGGCTCGCCATGCGCGGGCAGCACCAGCAGGTCGTCGGGCAGCGTGGCGCGCAGGTGGGCGATCGAGTCCAGCCAGTCACCGAGCGGGTCGCTGTCGGGCTCCGTGGGGAACACCGAGACGTTGCTCGAGATGCGCGGCAGCACCTGGTCGCCGGAGATCATCACCTTCAGCCCTTCGCTCACGAGGCAGGCATGCTCGGGCGAATGCCCGCGGCCCACCACCACGCGCCAGGCCCGCGCGCCGATGGTCAGTGTCTCGCCGTGGCGCAGGCGGCGGTAGCTGTCGGGCAGCGCGTGCATGTACTTGCCAAAGCCGCCGAAGCGCGCGCGGTAGACATCGAGCGACTCCTCCGGCCAGCCGCAGCGCTGGTAGAAGCGGATGGCGTCCTCCGGTGCCTCGCGGCCGGTGTCGGCGGCCAGCGTGCGGCACATCAGGTACTCCTCGCGCGTGATCCACAGCCGCGCGTCGTACTTGCGCGTCAGCCAGCCGGCCATGCCCATGTGGTCGGGGTGCATGTGCGTGGCGATCACGCGCGTGACGGGCCGCCCGGCCAGCGGCCCCTCGGGCGCCAGCAGCGCGCGCCAGGCGGCCAGCACCTCGGGCGTCTGCGTGCCGGTGTCGACCACGGCCCAGCCGGGGCCGGCCTCGCCCTGGTCTTCGATGAGGTACAGGTTGATGTGCTTGAGCGTGAATGGCAGCGGCATGCGCAGCCACAGCACGCCCGGCGCCACCTGCTTCAAGCCGCCGGGCTCGGGCGGCTCGCCGCAGGGGTAGACGAGGGCGGGGGCCTCGGGGGCAGGGGCTTCGGCGTCGCTCATGGTGCCCGACGATAGCCGCTGGCCGCGCCCGCAGCGCATCCCGGGGGCGACACCGCAGGCGCCGGCGCCGGCCCGGCGCGATCGGCGACACTTGCCGGCATGCAAGGCCTCGTCATCCACGCCGCCGGCGATCTGCGCGTCGAAGAGATCGCCACCCCCGTGCTCGGCCCCGGCCAGCTGCGCGTGCGCGTGCGCTGCGGCGGCATCTGCGGCTCGGACCTTCACTACTACCAGCACGGCGGCTTCGGCACCGTGCGCGTGAAGGAGCCGATGGTGCTGGGGCATGAAGTCGCCGGTGTCATCGAGGCGGTGGGCCGCGATGTCGCAGCGCAGTTCAACATCGGCGAGCGCATCGCCATCAGCCCCAGCCGGCCTTGCGGCACGTGCCGCTTCTGCCAGCGCGGGCTGCACAACCACTGCCTGGACATGCGCTACTTCGGCAGCGCGATGCGCACGCCGCACGTGCAGGGCGCGTTCCGGCAGGAACTGGTGGTGGAAGCCTGGCAGGCGCACCGCCTGGACGACGACGTGAGCATCGAAGAGGGTGCGATGGCCGAGCCGCTGGCCGTGGCGCTGCACGCGGTAAACCGCGCCGGGCCGCTGCTGGGCGCCTCGGTGCTGGTGACGGGCTGCGGGCCGATCGGCGCGATGGCCGTCATCGCCGCGCGCCGCGCCGGCGCGCGCCACATCGTCGCCACCGACCTCGTCGCGCACGCGCTGCGCAAGGCGGCGCAGGTGGGCGCCGACGAGACGATCAACGTCGCCGACGAGCCCGCGGCGCTTTCGAAGTTCGCCGCCGACAAGGGCCAGTTCGACGTGCTGTTCGAGGCCAGCGGCAACGCCGCCGCGCTGAAAGGTGCCTTCGACGTGCTGGGCCCGCGCGGCGTGATCGTGCAGCTGGGCCTGGCCGGCGGCGAGATGACGCTGCCGGTGAACACGATCGTCGCCAAGGAATTCGACTGGCGCGGCACCTTCCGCTTTCACGAAGAGTTCGGCCTGGCGGTGCAGCTCATCAACAAGGGGCTGGTCGATCTGAAGCCGCTCATCTCGGCCACCCTGCCCTTCCGCGACGCTGGCCGCGCGTTTGCGCTGGCGGCCGACCGCTCGCAGGCAATGAAGGTGCTGCTGGATTTCGAGTAGGGCCCGTGGCACCCCGCACGCCGCCGCCGATCGACATCCGCCCGGCCGCGCCTGCAGACGCGTTGTGTCTTTCCGCGCTGGCCATCCAGGTCTTCCTGGACACCTACGCCACCGGGGGCGTCCGGCCGGCCATCGCGCGTGAGGTGTTTGGCACCTACGCCGAGCCGGCGTTTGCCCGCCACCTCGACGACGCACGAACGCGGCTGCTGGTGGCCGAGCGCGACGGGCACCTTGTCGGCTTCGCGCAGGTGACGCTCGGCGCGACGCACGCGCTGGCGCCCGATGGCGCGCAGGCCGAACTGTTGCGCCTGTACGTGCAGGAGCCGTTCACCGCCCTGGGCGTGGGCACGCGCCTGCTGCGCGAGGCCGAAGACCTGGCCCGGGCTGCCGGCGCGACCGTGCTGTGGCTCACGCCCTGGGTGCACAACCATCGCGCGCGAGCCTTCTACGCGCGGCGCGGCTACCAGGACCGTGGGCGCACATGGTTCACCTTCGAGGGCGAGTCGCACGAGAACCGGGTCGTTGCCCGGCGCCTGGGCGGGCCTGTGGCGCCGTGATCCCGGTCTGATCCACGGCCTGAATCCACGCCTGATCCCGGCCTGAATCCGCGGGGCGAATCCGCGGTCGCGCCCACGCCGCGGCACCGGCCATCCAGATCGCGACCTCAGGCACGAATGCGCTGCGAGAACTCCAGTGGCGAGCCATCGTCGCGTGCCCGCTCCCCGATGTCGGCCGCGCGCTCCACGGCCTCGAAGTGCTCGGAGGGCGGCCCCACCAACCCCAGGCCATGGAAGTAGCGCGGCACGTGGCCCGACACCACCAGCGGCCAGCTCCACGGCAGCCGGCGCCCGGTGGTGCGCAGGATGCGCGCCACCTCGGTGGTGCAGTTGGCGAACAGCGTGTTGTAGAAGCGCGGGCGCACGGCCAGCGCGTTCATCTCGCGCACGTACTGCAAGAAGAGCTTCCTGCGCATCGAAGGCGTGGTGCGCAGACGAAAACGCCGCACCGTTTCACCGCGGATGTGCGTGCGCAGGCGGATGACGTCGGTCTCGCGCGCCGCGACGATGATCAACTCGAAGGCCTTCATGAAACCGGCGAAGGCGGTCCAGGCTTCATCGGCCTCGCGCCGGGTCTCGATGGAAACGGCCAGCGGCGCCGTGCCGTCGCGGAACACGAAGCTGACGATCAGGTGCGCGATGCGCGGCTCACCCCAGGTGCTGGTGAAGAGATCGACGGCTTCGAGCGCCTCGAGGTCGATGCGCGCGGCGGCCTCCCAGTGCGCACTGAAGTCTTCCTTCGTGCGCCAGTCGAAACTGCGCACGTCGTGCAACGTGACCACGTTGCCGGCCACCACGCCCGTGGCCTGGCGCTCGTTCTCGGCGATCCACTTGCGATGGGGCAGCGCACGGATAGACGCCCACCACAGCGTCCACAACACCACCGCCGCCCCGAAGGTCGCCGCAGTGACCGCCGGTGCGATGCGCACCGACCACGCCGCCAGCGCCGCCACGGCCACCCAGGCCAGCGCCCAGACCGGCGCGCCGCGCGAACGACTGAAGTACGCGTAGGCGGCCAGCGCGTGCAGCGCGCCGAGGATGACGATGGCGCTTTGCGCCCAGAGAGTGGTGGTCATGGCAGCGGAGCGAATGATGCGGCTTCTTCGGGCGGCCGATTGGGGAGGGGGCGGACTTGACGCTGGGCGTGCGAGCCTGCTGCTTGTTGTTCGCCGGTGCGATGCCTTTGACTCCCCCGCGTTCGAAGGGCGGTACGAGCAAGGCCGCGGGCGCGAGCCCGGCGGGGCGCAGATGCGGCGGTCGGGCCCTTTGGGCCCGACTCCCTTGCGCTGCTCGGCCTGGGGTCGCGCGAACAACTCGCTTCACTCGCTGCGCTCGTTTCGCTCAGACAGTGTTCGCGAGTCAG
>JAEUPD010000132.1 GCA_016788525.1 Rubrivivax sp. | reverse complement strand
CGGCTTCCAGCGCGTGGGCGACCTGATCTTCTGCGCCGCCGACAGCCGCGCGCGCGGCTTTCTCGTCGGCGCCACCGCCGGGCGCACCACGCTGTCGGGCGAAGGCCTGCAGCACCAGGACGGCACCAGCCTGCTGGCCGCGAGCAGCGTGCCCAACTGCCGCGCCTGGGACCCGGCGTTCGGCTACGAGCTCGTGCACATCGTCGCGCACGGCGTGAAGCGCATGCTCGAAGAACAACGCGACGAGTTCCACTACATCACGGTGATGAACGAGAACGCGCCGCAGCCGGCGCTGCCGGCGGGCGTGACCCCCGAAGACATCACCAGCGGCCTGTACCGCCTCTCGGGCCCGGGCACCGACAGCGTGGTCGTGCAGCCGCAGGTCCGCCTGGTGGGCAGCGGCATGATCCTGCACGAGGTCATCGCCGCGGCCCGCCTGCTGCGCGAGGAATTCGACGTGGAGGCCGAGGTGTGGAGCGCCACCAGCTTCACCGAGCTGGCACGCCAGGCGCGCGAAGTGCAGCGCGAGGCGCGGCTGCAACCGGCGGGCGCGGAGGAGCACCTCACACCCATCAGCCATGTCGAGGCGTGCCTGGGCGGCACGCTGCCGGTGATCGCCGCCACCGACTACGTGCGCGCGGTGCCGCAGCTGGTGGCCGAGTACGTCGGCGCACCGTACACGACGCTTGGCACCGACGGCTTCGGCCGCAGCGCCACGCGCCGCGACCTGCGCCGCTTCTTCGAGGTCGACCGCCAGCACGTCGCGCTGGCCGCGCTCACCGCGCTGGCCGACATCGGCGCCTGGCCACGAGAGCAGTTGGCCGGGGCCATGCAGCGGCTGGGCATCGAAGGCGAAGGCACGCCGCCCTGGCAGGCCTGATCGGCGGCGCGGCGCTGCCGCGGCAACACGCCGGCCATTCTCGAATGCGTGCGTAACCGGCGTGTTCGCATGTCAGTCCCATGCGGCGGCGCTGCAGGCAGCGCGGGGCAGCGCTGGCCCAGCGCGGCACTTTCGCTTGCCTGGCCTTGCAGGTTCATACAACCCGCACACCGGCCGCGCCTAAGGTCGCTTGCCTTGAAGGCAGGAGACGGCCATGGATCACTCCCCCCTGATGCGGCTGCGCCGCCTGGAAGGTGCGGCATTCGTTGTGGCGCTGGCGGTCGCCGGTTGCGGCGGCGGCGCGGGTGGCAGCTCGTCACCGTCAACGACAGCGGCACCGCCGCCGTCCCAGTCGCCCAGCCCGGGGCCGGCACCCAGCCCCGCCCCCGCGCCTTCTCCGGCACCTTCGCCGGGGCCCGCGCCGGCACCCGCGCCCTCGCCACCGCCCCCAGCCCCCCCACCCAGCGCGCAGCTGCAGCGCGGCGCATCGCTGTACAAGGCCAACTGCAGCGGCTGTCATGGCGATGACCCCGCCATCGGCACGCAGGGCATCTACAAGGGCACCTCGGCCGACGTGCTGGCAGCCGCGTACCGGCGCGTGAGGGACATGCAGATCTTCAGCGCCCTGCTGAGCGCGGCCGACAACACCGACCTCGCTGCCTACATCAGCAACCGCGTGGGGCCGTAGCCGGCGGCATTCACCCGCAGCCCAAGCGCGCCGGCCGGCGCCCCCGCCGCCGCTGCGCGCCGTTTGTCGGGCCTTGACGCGCCTCAAGGCGAGGCCGGGCCGCCAGCCGCACAGTGGGCCGGCGCGGCGGGCATGTCGGGCTTGCGCGCTGGCTTGTTGAACGCGCTTGATGCAGATGCACGCCCCTTTGCGCCTCCTCGCAGCGGCGTCGGCCTTCGCGCCGGTGCTTGCCGTGACCTTCTCGCTGCTGCACGCGCAGGCGGTTGCGCAGGCGCCTTCCCCGCCCGGCCCGCTGCCCGCCCCGCCGGCCGCCACCGTGCCGGTGCCTGCGCCCACGCGGGGCAAGCTGCTGTACGACCTCCACTGCATCGCGTGCCACAACTCGCAGATGCACTGGCGTGATGCTCGCGTCGTGCGTGACTGGCCGAGCCTCATCACGCAGGTGCGGCTGTGGCAGGAGCGCGGCAGGCTGCAGTGGAGCGACGACGACATCGCCGCCGTCGCGCGCCACCTCAACGACACCATCTACCGCCTGTCGCGGCCGACCGAGCCGCGCGGTTGAAGCGCCGCGTCGTCGCGGCGCGACGCGGCCGGCCAAACCCTGATCCGCGTCAACCTTGCGCACCAACGGTGTGCCGACACTGCGCCTCAACGCGCCGGGTTCCGGCGTGCAACACCAACCAGAACAAGGGCGCGTCCATGAACAGCAGCGCCGCGAGGAGCCACCCCGTCGCCGGCCTGCGCGCGCCGGTGCGAGAGTGCGGCGGCCCGGCGAAGAGCCGCTGGCCTGCGCGCATGGACCTGGCGCAAAGCCTCAGCGGCCTGGCATTGGGTCTGTTCATGTGGGGCCACATGTTTTTCGTCTCGTCCATCCTGCTCGGCAAGGACGCGATGTGGGTGGTGGCCAAGGCCTTCGAGGGCTACTTCATCTTCGGCCGCAGCTTCCCGCTGCTGGTGTCGTTCGTGGTCGGCGGCGTCGCGGCGCTGCTGGTGCTGCACGCCTTCCTCGCGATGCGCAAGTTCCCGGCCAGCTGGCGCCAGTACGCGACCTTCGGCGAGCACCGTCGCATGCTCGCGCACGGCGACACCACGCTGTGGTGGGTGCAGGTGGTGACGGGGTTCGCCCTGTTCTTCCTGGCCTTCCCGCACCTGTTCCAGATGCTGATGCACCCGGCGGCCATCGGCCCCTACGAATCGGCCGACCGCATGTTCAGCGGCCGCTGGTGGCCACTCTATCTGGTGCTGCTGTTCTGCGT
This sequence comes from Rubrivivax sp., assembly GCA_016788525.1. GTDB lineage: Bacteria > Pseudomonadota > Gammaproteobacteria > Burkholderiales > Burkholderiaceae_C > Rubrivivax. Next base: position 33,410 of record JAEUPD010000132.1, on the reverse strand, counting down.
CGAGTTGCACGGCGGCGTCGGCCTCTATCGCCTGGCGGTGAAGTGGGGCTGGCTGCAGGGCAGCGACCCCGCGGCCGGGCGCAGGCGTCTGAAGACCCTCAAGTGGGCGCTGACCGTCTTCTTCCTCGTGCTGGGGCTGGCGACCTTTGCCGCCTACCTGAAGATCGGCTACGAGCACCGTGACCGCGTCGGCGAGGTCTACACGCCGGCGTGGGTGAAGCCAGCGGAGACCGCCCGGTGAAGATCATCCACACCGACGTGCTGGTCATCGGCGGCGGGCTCGCCGGCCTGCGCCTGGCGGTGGCGGCCAGGCGCCGCGGCCACGACGCCATCGTGCTCTCGCTGGTGCCCGCCAAGCGCTCGCACAGCAAGGCCGCGCAAGGCGGCATGCAGGCGAGCCTGGGCAACGTCATCAAGGGCCAGGGCGACAACGAGGACGTCCATTTCGAAGACACCGTGCGCGGCAGCGACTGGGGCGCCGACCAGCAGGTGGTGCGCATGTTCGTCAACACGGCGCCGAAGGCCGTGCGCGAGCTGGCCGCCTGGGGTGTGCCGTGGAGCCGCGTGCGCAAGGGCGACCGCCAGGTCGTCATCAATGGCCAGAAGGTCACCATCACCGAGCGCGACGAGGCGCATGGCCTGATCGCGCAGCGTGACTTCGGCGGCACCAAGAAGTGGCGCACCTGCCATGTGTCGGACGGCACCGGCCACGCGATGCTGCAAGCAGTGGCCGACCAGGCGATTGCCGACCAGATCCCGGTGCACGAGCGCACCGAGGCGCTGGCGCTCATCCACGACGGCACCCGCTGCTTCGGGGCGGTGGTGCGCAACCTGATCGACGGCTCGCTTTGCGCATATCTCGCCAAGGCCACGGCCATCGCCACCGGCGGCGCGGGCCGCCTGTACCGGGTGACCACCAACGCCGTCATCTGTGAAGGCATCGGCCACGCGCTGGCGCTGGAAACGGGCGTAGCGACGCTGGGCAACATGGAAGCGGTGCAGTTCCACCCCACCGGCATCTTCCCGGCCGGCATCCTGGTCACCGAGGGCTGCCGCGGCGACGGCGGGTTGCTGAAGGACGCCGACGGCCACCGCTTCATGCCCGACTACGAGCCCGAGAAGAAGGAGCTCGCGTCGCGCGACGTCGTCAGCCGACGCATGGAGCAGCACATCGCCAGCGGAAAGGGCGTCAAGAGCCGCTTCGGCGAGCACCTGTGGCTGGACATCACGCTGCTGGGCGAGCGGCACATCAAGACCCAGTTGCGCGAGGTCTACGAGATCTGCCAGAGTTTTCTCGGCACCGACCCGACCAAGGACTTCATCGCGGTGCGCCCGGCGCAGCACTACACGATGGGCGGCGTGCGCACCGACGCCGCGGGCCACAGCCGCACGCTGAAGGGCCTGTTCGCGGCCGGTGAGGCCGCCTGCTGGGACATGCACGGCTTCAACCGCCTGGGCGGCAATTCGGTGGCCGAAACGGTGGTGGCCGGCCGCATCGTCGGCGAGAGCATCGCCGACTTCTGCGACGACGCAGCCAACGACGTGGCGGTGCCGATGGGCCTGGTGCGCGAGTTCGTGCAGCGCGAGGCCGCGCACCTGAAGGTGCTGGTCAGCGGCCACGGCCGCGAGGACGCCTCGGCGCTGCGCATCCGCATGCAGGAGATCATGACCTCGCAGGTGGGCATCTTCCGCAACGGCAGCGACCTGCAGGCCGCGGTGGACGAACTGCAGCAGCTGCTCGTGCGCAGCCGGAGCATCGGCCTGCGCTCCAGCGACCCCGGCCCCAACCCGGAACTCGTCACCGCCTACCGCGTGCAGAAGATGCTGAAAGTGGCGCTGTGCGTGGCCTACGGCGCGCTCACGCGCACCGAAAGCCGCGGCGCGCACTTCCGCAAGGACTTCCCGCGGCGCGACGACGCGCAGTGGCTCAAGCGCACGCTGGCGCGCTGGGACGGCGAGGGCGCGACGCTGCCCACGCTGAGCTACGAGCCGCTGGACGTGATGGCGATGGAACTGCCGCCGGGCTGGCGTGGCTACGGCGCCAAGGACTACATCGACCACCCGGACACCGCACGCCGCGCCGCCGACGTGGCCGCGCTGCGCCAGCGCATGAGCAGTGCCGACCGCTTCGCGGTGCAACAGGCGCTGATGCCCTACCAGCACCTGCTGCCCGCCGCGCTGCGCGGGCACAACGAGCGCATCGACGAAAGGTTCATGGCATGAACACGCCGGGCCGCTTCCAAGTGCCCATGCCGATGCGCTACGCGCGGAGGGTCGTCCAGTGACCGCCCGCGTGCACGAAGCCGTCGTCAGGTTCACGCCTCGCCATGCCGCCGCCGCGGCGGGCAGCGCGGGCGCCGCACCCGCCGCCGGCCGGCGGCTGCAGATCAAGGTGCTGCGCCACAACCCGCGCTCGCCGGGCAGCGTGCCGCACTGGCAGACCTACGAGATCGAGGAAGCCGACGGCATGACCCTGTTCATCGCGCTGACCGAGATCCGCGAAAGGCAGGACCCGTCGCTGATGTTCGACTTCGTCTGCCGCGCCGGCATCTGCGGCAGTTGCGCGATGGTGGTCGACGGCCGCCCGGGCCTGGCCTGCCGCACGCTGACGTGCGGGCGGGGCCCCGTGATCACGCTGGCGCCGCTGCCGTTCTTCGAGCTGATCGGCGACCTCTCGGTCAACACCGGCAAGTGGATGCGCGCGATGAGCGAGCGGCTGCAGGGCTGGCTGCACCTGCGCGACGAGGCCCCGGACATCGGCCGCATCGAAGAGCCGATGGACCCCGACCTGGCCGACCGCATCTACGAGCTCGACCGCTGCGTCGAGTGCGGTTGCTGCGTGGCCGCCTGCGGCACCGCGCGCATGCGCGAAGACTTCGTTGGCGCGGTGGGCATGAACCGCGTCGCGCGCTTCCGGCTCGACCCGCGAGACGCGCGCAACCAGCCTGGTGACGACAGCGCCTGGTACGACCTCGTCGGCGACGACGACGGCGTGTTCGGCTGCATGTCGCTGCTGGCCTGCCACGACCTGTGCCCGAAGGAATTGCCGCTGGCCACGCAGATCGCCTACCTGCGCCGCGCGATGGTCAAACAGGGGTTCGCATGAACACCACCACGCCCGTTCCTTCCACGCCCGCCCTGCCCACCGGCCTGGCGCTGCTGCACGACCCGCTGCTGAACAAGGGCACGGCCTTCAGCGACCGCGAGCGCGAGGCGCTCGGCCTGCGCGGCCTGCTGCCGCCGCACGTGTGCACACCCGAGCAGCAGGTGCAGCGCGTGATGGAGAACTTCCGCCGCCAGAGCTCGCCGCTGGAGAAGTACATCCATCTCACCGCCCTGCACGACCGCAACGAGACGCTGTTCTTCCGCATCGTCGCCGACAACCCCGACGAGACGCTGCCCATCATCTACACGCCCACGGTCGGCCTGGCGTGCGAGCAGTTCGGCCACATCTTCCAGCGACCGCGCGGGCTGTTCGTCAGCATCGAGGACGCCGGGCGCGTGGAGAGCCTGCTGCGCAACTGGCCCTACCGCGAGGTGGACATGATCGTCGTCACCGACGGCGAGCGCATCCTGGGCCTGGGCGACCAGGGCGCCAACGGCATGGGCATCCCGGTGGGCAAGCTGGCGCTGTACACCGCCTGCGCCGGCGTGCACCCGCAGCGCTGCCTGCCGGTGGTGCTGGATGTCGGCACCAACAACCCGCGGCTGCGCGCCGACCCGCTGTACATCGGCCTGGGCCGCGAGCGCGTACGCGGCCCGGCGTACGACGCGCTGCTCGACGAGTTCATCGACGCGACGCAGAAGGTCTTTCCGGGCGTCGTCGTGCAGTTCGAGGACTTCGCCAACCAGAACGCCTTCCGCCTGCTGGCGCAATGGCGCAACCAGATCTGCTGCTTCAACGACGACATCCAGGGCACCGCCGCGGTGGCTCTCGCCGGCGTGCTGACGGCCCTGCGCGTCACGGGCGGCAGGCTCGCCGACCAGAGACTGCTGTTCATGGGTGCCGGCGAGGCCGCCACCGGCATCGCCGACCTGGCGGCGGCCGCGCTGGCCGCCGAAGGCATGAGCCCGCACGAGGCGCGCCGGCGCTCGTGGCTGTTCGACTCCAGGGGGCTCGTGCACGCCGGCCGCGAGGCCCTGGCCGAGCACAAGAAGCCGTACGCACACGCCACAGATGAGGTCGGTTCGGTGGCGACCTTCGCCGATGCGGTGCGGGCGTTGAAGCCCACCGCGATCATCGGCGTCGCCGCCACCGCGGGCACCTTCACCGAGGAAGTCGTGCGGGCGATGGCCACGGTCAACCCGCGGCCGATCGTCTTTGCCCTGTCCAACCCCACGTCGAAGTCCGAGTGCACCGCCGAGCAGGCCTACCGCTGGAGCGACGGGCACGCGCTCTTCGCCTCGGGCAGCCCGTTCGATGCCGTCGACTGGCAGGGCCGGCACTTCGTGCCGCGCCAGGGCAACAACAGCTACATCTTCCCCGGCGTGGGGCTGGGGGCCGTCGCCACGCGCGCGCGCCACGTCACCGACGAGATGTTCCTGGCCGCCGCGCACACGCTGGCCGACCAGGTCGATGCGGCCGACCTCGCCCAAGGCAGCCTGTACCCGCCGCTGACCCGCGTGCGCGACGTCTCCGCGCACATCGCCGCTGCGGTGGCGCAGGTGGCGTTCGACCAGGGCCTGGCCACCGTGCCGCGGCCGGCGGACCTGCTCGCCCATGTGCGCGCGCAGATGTACGAGCCACGCTACCGCGACTACACGCGCGCGGCAAGTTCGCACTGAAGCCCGCTCGGGAACCTCGGCCCCGCTCGGCAGCATCGCCCCGGCTTCCTCGTACCGCCTCCACGGCCCCGCCATGTCTGCCTACGTCACGTTCGGCTTGTGGTTCGCAGCCATCCTCGGCTTCGTCGGCATCACGTTGGCGATGAACGCCGCACTCGGCCCGAAGCCCAGGCCCACGGGCAGCAAGCTCGAGCCCTTCGAGTGCGGCGCCACGCCGGTGGACCGCATCAACGTGAAGGCGCTGCCGATCAAGTACTACGCAGTGGCCATCGTCTTCATCCTGTTCGACCTGGAGACGGTGTTCCTCTTCCTGTGGGCACTGGGCGCGCAACCGCTGACCGGCTGGCTGCTCGTCACCTTCGGCTTCTTCGTGCTGCTGCTGGTGCTGATGCTGCTGTACGTGTGGAAGAGCCGCATCATCGAGGAGGTCACCGAATGAGCGCCGCCATCCCCATCGTGGCCGCCGCGGCGCCCAGGCAGCCGACCTTCGACTTCGTGACCACGAAGAAGGACGAGATCGTCGGCTGGGCGCGCAAGTTCTCGATCTTCCCGTACCCGTTCGTCACCGCCTGCTGCGGCATGGAGTTCATGTCGGTGAGCTCCACGCTGTACGACACCGACCGCTTCGGCGCCGCGCTGCCGCGCTTCACGCCGCGGCAAAGCGACCTCTTGATGGTGGTGGGCACCATCACGCACAAGCAGGCGCCGGTGCTGCAGCGCGTGTACGAGCAGATGTGCGAGCCCAAGTGGGTGATGGCCTTCGGCGCCTGCGCCACCAGCGGTGGCTTCTACGAGAACTACGCCGTCGTGCAGGGCATCGACAAGGTGGTGCCGGTGGACATCTACGTGCCCGGCTGCCCGCCGCGGCCCGAGACGGTGATCGACGCGATCATGCAGCTGCAGGACCGCATCGCGCGCGACCACCACGTCATCGTGAAGTGCGAGTTCTGAGGGGCGCCATGGACGCGAAGCGCCTCCAGTCGCTGTACGCCGCCACCGGCATCGAACCGACGCCGGGCCTCGGCATGCCGGTGCTTTTGCTGGCCGACGCGGCCCAGTTGCCCGGCCTGGCCGCCACGCTGCGCGACAGCCTCGGATTCGACATGCTGCTGGACGTGACCGCGGTCGACTGGGCCGATCGACGCGGCGGGCAGCCGCGCTTCGAGGTGGTGTGGCACTTCTGGTCGAGCACCGCGCACGACCGCGTGCGCGTCAAGGCGCCTGCCGGTGTGCACGCCGAGGCTCAGGCGGCGGCCGGCGCGTGCGCGCAGCCCGGGGTGCCGAGCCTGGTGTCGTTGTATGGCTCCGCCGCCTTCATGGAGCGCGAGTGCCACGACATGATGGGCATCACCTTCGGCGGCAACGCCGACCTGCGGCCGATCCTCCTGTACGAAGGCTTCCAGGGGCACCCGCTGCGCAAGGACTACGACAAGCGGCATGAACAGCCGCTGGTGCGCTATCGCGACGGGCGCCCCGGCGCCGCCGAGGGTTGAGGGCACCGCGATGGACATGAAGGTCTCCCGCCCGATCCCGAACCCGGTGCGCTCCGCCTTTGCGCCCACCGGCGAGGACGACGGCCGCGTCATCGTCAACATCGGCCCCTCGCACCCGGCCACGCATGGCACGGTGCAGATCATCACCGAGCTGGACGGCGAGCGCGTGCTGCGCACCGACGTGCACTGCGGCTACCTGCACCGCGGCTTCGAGAAGGAGTGCGAGGCGCACACCTGGCACAACCTGATCCCCTATGTCGACCGGCTGAACTACTGCTCCGGCCTGATCAACGACTTCGCGTACTGCGGCGCGGTCGAGGCGATGATGGGCATCGAGCTGACGCCGCGCGCGAAGTGGCTGCGCACGCTGCTCTCCGAGTACTCGCGCATCGCCGACCACCTGACCTGCATCGCCGCGGCGCTGATGGAGATGGGCGCGATGACCGCGTTCCTCTACCTGATGACGCTGCGCGACTACATCTACGAGCACCTGGCCGACCTCACCGGCGCGCGCGTCACCTACTCGTTAGGCCGCATCGGCGGGCTGGCCCGCGACCTGCCGGAGGGCTGGCTCACGCGCCTGGACGAGGTGCTCGACGAGTACGAGGTCTACGTCGGCCGCATCCACGGCCTGGTCGACCGCAACCGCATCTTCATCGACCGGCTGCGCCGCGTGGGCGTGCTGACGCAGGCGCAGGCGCTGTCGTATGGCTGCACGGGGCCGATGCTGCGCTCCACGGGCCTGGCGCGCGACCTGCGCAAGGACACGCCGTACCTGGCCTACGCCGAGCTGGACTTCGAGGTGCCCACCGGCATCCTCGGCGACAACTACGACCGCTACGTCGTGCGCATGCGCGAGATGGACGAGTCGGTGCACATGATCCGCCAGTGCGTGGCCAACCTGCCCGCCGGCCCTGTCATGACCGACGACCCGCGATGCGCGCTGCCCGACAAGCGGCTCGTCTACCGCGAGATCGAGTCGCTGATCAGCCACTTCAAGCTCGTCATCGACGGGCCCCGCGTGCCGGCCGGCGAGATCTACTACTCGCAGGAAGGCGCCAACGGCGAACTCGGCTTCTACCTCGTTTCCACGGGCGAGGGGCAACCGTGGCGCGTGCACTGCCGCGCACCCAGCTTCGTGCACATGGGCGTGGCGCACCTGATGCTGCAAGGCGGACAGCTGGCCGACGTGGTGCCGACCTTCGGCTCGATCAACATGATCGGCGGGGAGTGCGATCGATGAGCGCGGCGGCCAGTCCGGTTGTCGCGGCGGCGGCAAGCGCGGTGGTGGCCACGCTGCTGCCGGAGTTCGAGCGGCTGCGCAAGCGCTTCCCGCCGGGATTCGATTCGTCGCTGACGCTGCCGTGCCTGCGGCGCATCCAGGAAGAGCGGGGCTACGTCGCCGAAGAGGACATCGAGGCGCTGGTGGCCTGGCTCGGCGTGCCGCGCGTGCAGGTCGACGAGGTGCTGTCGTTCTACACGCAGTTCCGGCGCGAACCGGTGGGGCGCTGGCATCTGCAGGTGTGCCGCAATGTCTCGTGCTCGATGCGCGGGGCCGAGGGTCTGCTCGGGCATCTGTGCACGAAGCTTGGTGTCGAGCAGGGGGCGACGACCGCTGACGGGCGCTTCACGGTGTCTACCGTGGAGTGCCTGGGCTCGTGCGGCACGGCGCCCGTGGTGGTGGTGAACGAGGCTTACCACGAGAACATGAGCGCGGGGAAGGTGGATGCGTTGCTCGAGGGCCTGAAGGCGGGGAGCTGAGCGACCATGGTCTCCGTTCGCCGCGCTTTGCACTCACTCCAGCTTGCGAGAGGGGGCAGGGATGTGGGCTCGCGTCCCTCGCTTGGCCATGGGAGGTTGTGGCGGCAAGGCAGCGGGCGGCACGGCGGCGGCGCGCAGAGCCGGCGGTCGGCCGCTGCGCGGCCGACTCCCCTGCGGTGCTCAGGCTCCTGGCCCGCGCCCGAACTCGCTCCGCTCGCTTCGCTCGCTGTGCTCAAACAATGGGCGCGAGTCAGATGTGGATGCGCGCGAGTACGCGCGCGGCCAGGAGCCTTGCGCTCCTCGGCGCCGCCAATGCGCGCCGCCGCCGTGCCGCCCGCTGCCTTGCACGAACGTGGTGCCCCTCCAAAGGAAATGCCCTGGCCCACCCCCGCCTGAGCCGCCACCATCCGCGAACGCGTCAGACGAGAGCCACCCAATGACCGACACCGCCATCCTCGACCGCCCAGGAACAACGGCGGCGGCAAGTCCAGTCAAGCCCGCGCAAGACCTCACCGAGCACATCGTCGAAGTCATCAGCGACTCCGGCGAAGGTGCGCAGCGCTGCGGCCAGAGCCTGGCGGCCATCGCCGCGCGCAGCGGCAACGGCATCTGGACGGTGGAGATCATCCCCGCCGAGATCCAGCCGCCGGCGCGCAGCGTGGCTGGGGCCAGCGGCATCCGCATCCGCATCGGCGCCAGGCGCATCACCAACGGCGGCGACCAGACCGATCTCGCGGTGGCGTTCAACGAGCAGGTGCTGCTCGGCCGCGTCAAGGCCGGTGAGCTGAAGAAGGGCGCCACCATCCTCCTCGAGAACATGTGGCGCGAGCACGCCGACCCGGGCATCGTCGCCTCGTACACCAGCACCGTGACAGTGCTGCGCGAAGCCGGCTTCCACCTCGTCGAAGTGCCGCTGGAGCGCGAGTGCCGCACCCTCGTGGCCGACCCTCGCAAGGGCAAGAACATGTTCGTGCTCGGGATGCTGTGCAGCATCTACAGCCTGGACCTCGCGCTCGGGCGCGCGCAGATCGCACTCATCTTCGGCAAGAAGGACACCAAGGTCATCGCCAGCAACGTCAAGCTGATGGAGGCCGGCTTCTTGTGGGCCGAGGCGAACCTCGACTTCAAGTACCGCATCCCGGCGCCGAAGATCACCGAGCCGCAGGTGGTGGTCAGCGGCAACACCGCCATCGCGCTGGGCGTGCTCGCCTCGGGCATGGACATCTGCGCGATGTACCCCATCACGCCGGCCACCTCGGCCTCGCACTACCTCAGCGAGTGCTTCGAGAAGGTGGGCGGCCTCGTGCACCAGGCCGAAGACGAAATCGCCGCCTGCGCGTTCGCCATCGGCGCCAGCTACGCCGGCCGCTGCGCCGTGACCATCACCTCGGGCCCCGGCTACTCGCTCAAGCAGGAAGGCATCGGCCTGGCGGTGATGGCCGAGATTCCGCTGGTCGTCGTCAACGTGCAGCGCGGCGGACCGAGCACCGGGCAGCCGACGAAGGTGGAGCAGGGCGACCTGCTCACCTCCATCTTCGGCAGCCACGGCGACGCGCCCAAGGTGGTGATGGCCGTGTCCGGCATCGAAGACTGCTTCCACTCGATGATCACGGCGCGCAAGATCGCCGAGACCTTCAACATGGTGGTGGTGGTGCTGTCCGACGCCAGTCTGTCCACCGCGCAGCAGCCCTTCGCGCGCCCGCAGTTCAGCGAAGAGTGGCTGGCCCCGCCGATCGACCAGACGCCGGTGCCCGAGGGCGCCAAGCCCTACGACTGGGACCCGCTCACCGGCATCGCGCGCCGCTTCGTCCCTGGCCAGCCGGGCGGCATGCACACCATCACCGGCCTGGCGCACGACCGCTTCAGCAAGGTGGCCTACGACCCGGCCATCAACGAGGAAGGGCTGCGCATGCGCAGCCTGAAGCTCGCGGCGCTGCAGAAGACGCTGAGGACCCCGCCGGTCTACGGTGCCGATGAAGGCGAGTTGCTGCTCGTCGGCTGGGGCAGCACGCAAGGTGCCATCGAAGAAGCCGTGGACCGGCTGCGCGCCAAGGGCCACGCGGTGTCGTCGCTGCACCTGCGCTTCATCCAGCCGATGCCTTCGGGCATCAAGCCGATCCTCGCGCGCTTCAGGCGCGTGATGACGATCGAGGGCAACTGGAGTGACCGGCCGGGCGACGAGCTGATCGACGCCGACAACCGGCGCTACTCGGCGCTGGCGACGCTGCTGCGCTCGCGGTACCTGGTCGATATCGAATGCTGGAGCGAGGCGCGCGGGCAGCCGATCAAGCCCGGCAGTGTGGTGGAAGTGGCGCTGGCCAAGCTGGCGCAGCCGCTGGTTTGAGCCGGGCAAGACCAAGGAGACGACGCACATGGGCTCCGCACTGCACTCCTGCGTGATCCGCCTGCACGAGGCGCACCACGCGCTCGAAGACTACCAAGGCGGCGTGCCGCGCTGGTGCAGTGGCTGCGGCGACAACGCCATCCTGGCCGCGGTGCAGCGCCTGTGCCGCGACGAGAACCTCGCGCCCGAGCGCACGGTGTTCGTCTCGGGCATCGGCTGCTCGAGCCGCTTCCCGCACTACATGAAGACCTACGGCTTCCACGGCATCCACGGCCGCGCGTTCCCGCTGGCCGAGGGCGTGAAGATGGCGCGGCCCGACCTGCACGTGTTCGTCAACACCGGCGACGGCGACTGCTGCAGCATCGGCGCGGCGCACTGGATCCACGCCATCCGCTACAACATGAACCTCACGGTCATCCTGCACGACAACCATGTCTACGGGCTGACCAAGAAGCAGGCCTCGCCCACCTCGCCTGCGGGCCTCAAGAGCAACACCACGCCCAAGGGCGCGCTGCTCGAGGCGATGAACCCGCTGACGGTGACGCTGGGCGTGCAGAACGCCAGCTTCGTGGCGCAGGGCGTGGACTGGATGCCCGAGCAGCTGTACGACATCGTGCGCCGCGCGTTCCACCACCGCGGCTTCAGCTTCATCCGCATCATCCAGCGCTGCCCGGAGTTCCTGCCCAAGATGTTCGAGCCGTGGCTGCACGACCCGGCGCGCACGCTGGTGCTCACGCATGCCAACGGGCTGACGCCGGGCACCGACGTGAGCCGCGTCTACCGCAACCAGCGCGAGCACGATCCGCTCGATATCGACACCGCGCGCGAGATCGCCAGCGTCGAAGACCCGATTCCTGTCGGCATCCTGTATCACAACCCCGAGGTGCCCTGCTACGAGGACCTGCGCCACGCCGGCGCGCCGCGCTCGCCGGAGCGCACGCGCGCCGGGCTCGAGGCGGAGCTGGACAAGTACACGATCTGGCCCGAAGGCATGGAGCAGGGCGCGCAGGCCGCGCCGCAGGCCGCTTGAGACCCGCAGCCGCGCGCACCGACCTGCACCCAACGAACCCCCAGACAAGGCAGCCGCCATGGACGCGCCGACCATCCACAACGAACAGATGCGGTTTCACGTCGCCGGGCAGCGCAGCGGCGCGGGCTTTGCCGCGGTGGACGTCGCCACGCTGCGGCCGGCGCTGCTGGCACCCTATCGCAACCTGGGCCGCTTGCGCCACGACTACCCGGTGGTGCTGCCGGAGGCACCGGGCCCCGATGGTTGCGTGCTGCCGCTGGCCACCGTGATCGGCCGCCTGGCCGCCGAACTGGCGCCGCGCGGCGTCGAGGGCGAGCGGCTGCGGCGGCACCTGCTGCGGTTGGAGGCCGAACTGCGGCAGATGGTGGGCGAAGGGGCGCAAGGTCATCTGGCCGAGTTGTGGCCGCTGGCGCTGGCGCGGCTTCCCCAAGGGCAGGGCAGCGACGACGACACCGCGCGGCGCGTGCTGGCGCAGGCGGCCGAGTCGCTGAAGATCGATGGTGAACTCGCGCCGTGCGACGCGGCACTGCCGGCGCGGCTGTTGACGAACGCGTGGCGCCAGGCGCAGGTCGACAAGTCGCGCGGCTTTCACCGCGTGGTGGATGCGCTGATGCGCAAGCTTTCGGACATCCGCCGGGCCGCGTGGGTGCATTCCAAGGCCGGCATGCAGGCCGACGCGTTGCGCGCGGGCGTCGGTGGCCGGCATGGCGAGCTGTTCGACTTCGCGGCCATGTCGCGCCTGGTGGCGCGCCGTGCGCCGGCTGACGAGCTGCCTGCGGCGCGGCGCCAGCGCATCGAATGGGCGCTAGCCGTGCTGGCGCGGCAGAGCTTCTGGCCCGACGGGCGCGCCGCCGATCCGCTGCCGGCCGGCTTCGTGTTCGACAACTGCGCCGCGGCGATGGAGGCGTTCCGCGAGCGGCTGCCCGCGGCAGTGGAGCTGCTGAAGGCCATCGCCATCGGTGAGCTGGAAGCCGCGGGCCGCTATGTCGAGGCCGAGCACGACGCGGTGTTCGCGCGCTACGACATGCAGTCGCTCACGGCCGACGACTTCGCGCTGCTGCCCGACAGCCTGGTGTGCATCCCGGCCGATCGCACCTCGGCGCCCGAGAACATGGGTCTGCTGGAGATGCTGTCGTCGGGCATGCCGGCCAAGGTGCTGGTTCCGGTGGGCGACCTGATGGACGAGGCGGCGCTGGGCACCGGCCGCTTTGCGTTCGGCGTGCGTGGTGCGCGGCTGGCCACCACGGCGATGGGGCTGGGCGGCATGTTCGTCCTGCAATGCACGAGCGCGGGCCTGCCGGCGCAGAAGGCGCGCCTCGCGCGCGGCATGTCGTGCCGCGGCCCGGCGCTGTTCGCGGTGTATGCCGGCTCGCCCGCCCCGGCCGGGGGCATCGCGCCGTACCTGGGTGCTGCCGCGGCAGCCGAATCGCGTGCACTCCCGACCTTCTGCTACGACGCGGCCGCGGGGGCCAACTGGGCGGCGCGCTTCACGCTGGCCGGCAACCGCCAGCCCGAAGACGACTGGCCGGTCGAGCCGTTCGAGTACGCCGACGACCAACTGCAGCGCGTGGTGCAGCCGCTGGCCTTCACCTACGCCGATTTCGCGCTCACCGATGCGCGCCACGCGGCGCACTTCGCGCCCGTGCCCAGGGACCGCTGGCACGAAGGCATGCTGCCGGTTGCCGACTGGCTGCGCCTGCCGGAGGAAGAAGCGGCCACGCGGTTGCCCTACGTGCTGGCGGTGGACGGACAAGAGCGAGCGCACCGCGTGCTGGTGGACGCCCGGCTGATGAAGGCCACGCGCGAGCGGCTGCTGCTGTGGCACCGGCTGCAGGAGCACGCCGGCATCCACGACTCGCACGCCGAGCGGCTGCTGGCCCAGGAGCGGGCGAGGCACGCCGCGGCGGCACAGGCTGCCGCCGCCAACGATGCCGTGGTGCCGGCCGCGGCCGGGGTGCCCGCTGCAGCGGCTTTGGCCACTGCGGCGGCCGAGGACCCTGCTGCAGCACCGCCTTCGGACGAGCCTTGGATCGAAACCGCCCGCTGCCCGAGCTGCAACGAGTGCCAGCTCGTCAACCCGCGCATGTTCGCCTACAACGAGAACAAGCAGGCGGTCATCAAGGACGCCAGCGCCGGCACCTACCGCGATCTGGTGGAGGCGGCCGAGTCGTGCCAGGTGGCCATCATCCACCCGGGCAAGCCGCGCAACCCCGCCGAGCCGGGGCTGGCTGAACTCGTCGAACGGGCCAAGCCGTTCCTGTAGCGAGCCCGGTCGCGCTGCCGCATCTCTTAGCCGCCCCCCACCCTGCGGCGCCCGCAACCACAACCAGGAGAGTCCTGCCATGTCCGCCGCCACGCTGCTCGAGGTTCTGAAGAAGCACCCCTTCGTCGAGGAGTTCAAGCCCGAGCACATCGAGCGCCTGCGCACGCTGGCGCGCGAGGTGACGCTGGAGCCTGACCGCGTGGTGTTCAAGGAAGGCGACGACACGCACGACTTCTTCCTCATCGCCAGCGGCCGCGTGGCGCTGGAGATGCAGGAGCCCGACCACGTGCTGCGCGTGCAGACGCTGGGTGCCGGCGACGAGCTGGGCTGGTCGTCGGTGCTGATGGGCCGTGGCAAGTACTTCCAGGCGCGGGCGCTGGAACGTACCGAGGCGCTGGCCTTCGACGGCGTGCAATTGCTCGAGGCGTGCCGCACGGACACCGCGTTCGGCTTCGCCTTCATGTACCGCATGCTCGGCGTGGTGTCCGAGCGGCTGCAGGCGACGAGATTGCAGCTGCACGACATGCACTCGCCAAAGGCCAAGCGGGCGGGCACGTAGCCGGGCTGTGCGGCAGCGACCACGATGCCCGCCGTGACGCGCGCACGCAACGCCGCCGGTCGCTGCGGCGCCGGTGCGTTTGCGCTGGATCAAGTTCTCCGCTCGGGCGCGTGGCGTGTTGTGGGTTCCCACATGGCACGCAGCGCGCGCCGCGCGCACCCTCGCACCCAAGTCACGCTTCACCCAAGGAGACCCGTCATGAGACTGCGCATGCTGCTCGCCGGCCTGGTCAGCGCCGGCCTGGCCTTTGCCGCCGCCGCCCAGGCGCCGGCCAATCCGCTGGTCATCAAGTTCAGCCACGTCGTCGCCAACGACACGCCCAAGGGCAAGGCCAGCGATTTCTTCGCCAAACGCGCCGCCGAGCTCACCAAGGGCCGCGTGAAGGTGGAGGTCTACGCCAACAGCACCTTGTACAAGGACAAGGAGGAGATGGAGGCGCTGCAGATCGGCGCGGTGCAAATGCTGGCACCGTCGCTGGCCAAGTTCGGCCCGCTGGGCGTGCGCGAGTTCGAGGTCTTCGACCTGCCGTTCATCTTCGACAACGCCGAAGAGCTGCACAAGGTGACCGGAGGCCCGGTGGGCAAGCAGCTGTTCGCCAAGCTCGAGACCAAGGGCATCACCGGCCTGGCCTACTGGGACAACGGCTTCAAGAGCTTCAGCGCCAACAAGCCGCTGAAGACCCCTGACGACTTCAAGGGCCTGAAGATGCGCATCCAGTCGAGCAAGGTGCTCGAGTCACAGATGCGCGCGGTGGGCGCGCTGCCGCAGGTGATGGCCTTCTCGGAGGTCTACCAGGCGCTGCAGACCGGTGTGGTCGATGGCACCGAGAACCCGCACAGCAACCTGTACACGCAGAAGATGCACGAGGTGCAAAAGCACATGACCCTCACCGAGCATGGCTACCTCGGCTACGCGGTGATCACCAACAAGAAGTTCTGGGACGGCCTGCCGGCCGACGTTCGCGGGCAACTCGAGCAGGCGATGAAGGACGCCACCGCCTACGCCAACAAGATCGCCAAGGAGGAGAACGACGGCGCGCTGGCCCAGGTCAAGGCCTCGGGCAAGACGGCGATCTACACGCCCACCGCCGCCGAGCGCCTGGCCATCAAGAAGGCCATGGTCAAGGTGCACAAGGAGATGGAGTCGCGCATCGGCAAGGAGACGATCGACACCGTCTACAAGGCCACCGGCTTCGACCCCACCAAGCTGTGAGCTGAAGCCACGCAGGCGGCGGGGCGCCCGCCGCACCATGCCCCGCGCAAGTTCGGCGGGAGGAGGAGGCATCGCATGCTCAAGGCACTGGACCACCTGGAGGAATGGCTGATCACCTTCCTCATCGGGGCGGCCACGCTGATCATCTTCGTCGCCGTGATGCACCGCTATGCGTCGGGGGTGGCGATCCCGGGCCTGCAGGACTGGCTGCTGACGCTGAACTTCGGCTGGGCGCAGGAGCTGTGCATCATCATGTTCGTGTGGATGGCCAAGTTCGGTGCCGCCTACGGCGTGCGCACCGGCATCCACGTCGGCGTCGACGTGATGATCAACCGGCTGAAGGAAGGCCCTCGCGGCAGGTTCGTCATCTTCGGCCTGCTCGCTGGTGCCCTCTTCACCGGCATCGTCGGCACGCTGGGCGCGGCCTTCGTGTGGGAGAACGGCGCGCACTTCGCGGTCTTCAACGCCCTGGGCATCAAGCGGGAGGGCCTGTTCGAGGGCCCGACCACGCCCGACCTCGAGTGGCCGACCTGGATCGTCTACTGCGCGGTGCCATTCGGTTCGGCGCTGATGTGCTTCCGCTTCCTGCAGGTGTGCGTGAGCTTCGTGCGCACCGGGGAGCTGCCGCACCATGACCACGGGCATGTCGAAGGGGTCGAAGAAGCGCCCCTGACCGCGGCCGGCCGGGAGGACCGGGTCTTCCGCATGGACGACGACCTGCATCCCCGCGATGAAGGGCCGCCCGGCGAGCCGCGCAGCCTGGGCAGCGGGAAGGAGGACCGTTCATGAACGCGCTGATCATCTTCATGCTGCTGGCCGGCCTGATGATCACCGGCATGCCGGTGTCGATCTCGCTCGGCCTGACGGTGCTGACGTTTCTGTTCGCCTTCACGCAGGTGCCCATCGAATCGGTGGCGCTCAAGCTGTTCACCGGAATCGAGAAGTTCGAGATCATGGCGATCCCGTTCTTCATCCTGGCCGGCAACTTCCTCACCCACGGCGGCGTGGCCAAGCGGATGATCCGCTTCGCCACCTCGCTGGTGGGCCACTGGGCCGGCGGCCTGGGGCTGGGCGCGGTGGTGGCCTGCGCGCTGTTCGCGGCGATCTCGGGCTCGAGCCCGGCCACGGTGGTGGCGGTGGGCTCGATCCTGATCCCGGCGATGGTCAAGTCGGGCTATCCGGTGCGCTTCGGCGCTGGCGTCGTGGCCTCGGCCGGCGGCCTGGGCATCTTGATTCCGCCGTCGATCGTGATGGTGATGTACGCGGTGTCGACCAACAGCTCGATCGGCGCGCTGTTCATGGCCGGAGTGGTCCCGGGTCTGGTGCTGGCCGGCATGCTGATGTTCACCACCTGGTGGCGCGCCCACCAGGGCGGCTACCCGCGCGAGCGGCGCGCCACCTGGGCCGAGCGCTTCAAGGCCATGCGCGAGTCGATCTGGGGACTGCTGCTGATCGTCGTCGTGATGGGCGGCATCTACAGCGGCATCTTCACGCCCACCGAAGCGGCGGCAATGAGCGCGGTCTATGCGTTCGTCGTCGCGGTGTTCGTCTACAAGGACCTCAAGCTCAAGGACGTGCCCAAGACGCTGCTGGCCAGCGCGAACATGAGCGCGATGCTGCTGTACATCATCACCAACGCCATCCTGTTCAGCTTCCTGCTCACGCACGAGAACGTGCCGCAGGCGATCTCGCAGTGGCTGCTCGACAACGGCCTGGGGATGATCGCCTTCCTGCTGGCGGTGAACATCCTGCTGCTGGTCATGGGCAACTTCATGGAGCCGAGCTCGATCATCCTGATCACCGCGCCAATCCTGTTCCCGATCGCGATGAAGCTCGGGATCGACCCGATCCACTTCGGCGTGATGATCACCGTGAACATGGAGATCGGCATGATCACGCCGCCGGTGGGGCTGAACCTGTACGTGGCCAGCGGCATCAGCAAGCTCGGCATGAGCGAGATGACCGTGGCGGTATGGCCGTGGCTGCTGACGATGCTGGTCTTCCTGGTCATCGTCACCTACTGGCCGCCGCTGACGATCTGGCTGCCGCGGGTGCTGGGGATGATGTAGGCGCGGCGGACGGCGCGCCCGGCTCTCCCTGGCGCTGCCGATGACCTGAGTCAACGCCGCGACGCCGCGCGCGTGCATCATCTGCCAGCGCGGCCGGCTCGGCCGCGCTCGGCATGTCGCAGATGCGGCGTCAACGAGGAGATGGCACTATGTCGATGATCCGCAACCGTTCCCTGTCCCTGCTTGCCGCGCTGGGCCTGGCCAGCTTCGCCGCCGCGGCGCAGCCGGTGGTCACCTACACCAAGGCCGGCGCGAAGTTCGACGACGTGCGCGACAGCGTCAAGCTCGCCATCGAGAACCGCGGCCTGGTGATCGACTACCAGGCGCAGATCGGCAAGATGCTCGAGCGCACCGGCGCCGATGTCGGCTCGCAGAGGAAGCTCTACGCCGACGCGCAGACGCTGCAGTTCTGCAGTGCCAAGCTGTCGCGCAAGACGATGGAGGCCCACCTCGGGAACGTCGTGATGTGCCCGTACAGCATCGTCGTCTACGCCACGGCGGCCAAACCCGACGAGGTGTTCGTCGCCTACCGGCGCTTCATGAGCCCAGGCGGCGGGCCGGCGTCGCGGCAGTCGCTGGACGAGGTGGAGGCGCTGCTCGATTCGATCGCCCGGGAGGCGGTGGGCAAGAAGTAGCGCCGGGCCCGTGCTCGGCCGCCGGCGCCGCGGCACGGCGCGCCACCAGTTCAGCCTAGCGCGAACTCGGCCAGCGCCTTTGGGTCGACGACGCAGATGCGCTCGCGCTCGAGCCGGACCCAGCCGCGCTCCTCGAAGTTGCGCAGCAGCCGGCTGATGAACACGCGGACGCTGCCCAGTTCGTCGGCCAGGTTCTGATGCGTGGCCTCGATCAGCGGGCCGCGCTGGATGAGCAGCCGGGCCAGGCGCGTGTCGAGCTTGCGGAAGGCCACCTCTTCGAGCAGCTCCATCACCTCGGCCAGCCGCGTACCGTAGGTCTCGAAGACAAAGCGGCGAAACGGCGCCGCCTCCAGCAGCAGCCGCTGGAAGTGCGCCGGCGCGATCTTCAGCAGCACCACGTCGGTCTCGGCCACGCCGCGCGCCGTGTACGGGATCTCACCCATCAGGCAGCTGCCGGAGAGGATGCACGCCTCGCCGGGGCTGACGCGGTACAGGACGATCTCGCGCCCGCCGGCCGAGCGGGTGGCGACGCGCACGCTGCCTTCGAGCACCAGCGGGAAGCCCTCGCACGGCATGCCGGCCTCGAACAACGTGCTGCCGGCCTCCACCTTGCGTAGCGACGACGCGGCAAGCAATTCGTCCAGCTGCGCCGCCGGCACCTGGGCCATGACGGGAAAGCGCGCCAGCAGCAGCGGCCGGCTGGCCCGCGCGTCGTTCATGCGCGTGCTCCTCTCGCGGCACGGTCGGCCGCGGTGGCAGCGGCCGCGCCAGGAGTGCCTGCAACCTGGGTTGCCGACAGCACGACCGACCGGCGCGATGCTCGCGCCCCGCCAGATCCACTCACTCCAACGCGATCCATGAGCATCGAAAACGTCATCCGCCTGTTTGCCGGCACAGTGATTCTGCTGTCTCTTGCGCTGGGCGCAATGGCCAGCCCCCTGTTCCACTCCAGCCACTGGCTGTGGCTGACCGCGTTCGTTGGCTTCAACCTCTTTCAGAGCTCGTTCACGCGCCTCTGCCCGCTGGAACGCGTGCTGGCCCGGCTGGGGTTGAAGAGCGGCGGCGCGGCCTGCAGCGCCTGAGGCATCGCGGGCGGTGGCAGCGCGCCACCGCCCGCGGCATGCGTAGCGCCTGCCGTTGCGCATCGCGCGACGACCGGCGCCACCCGCCCCTGCGGGCTCGGCCGGCTACGCCACTGCCGCTTGGGCGTGCGGCAAGCGCGACAGCCTGCCGTCGTCCAGGTGGTAGACGGTGTCGAAGCCTTCGATCATGCGGTGGTCGTGCGTCACGGTGATCACCGCCGAGCGGCGCTCGCGCGCGATCCTGCGCAGCAGCGCCATCACCTTGCCGCCGCGCTCGGTGTCCAGCGCCGCGGTCGGCTCGTCGGCGAGGATCAGCGGCGGCTCGTTGGCCAGCGCGCGGCCGATGGCCACCCGCTGCTGCTCGCCGCCGGAGAGTGTGGCCGGCAGGGAATCGGCACGGTGGGCAATCTCGAGGTAGCCGAGCAGTTCCCTCGCGCGCCGCGCCGCGTCGCGCCGGCTGGCGCCGTTGAGCTGCATCATCAACGCCACGTTCTCCTGCGCGGTGAGGAACGGGATCAGGTTGTGCTGCTGGAAGATGAAACCGATGTGGCGGCGCCGGAACGCACGTGCGTCGACACCCGTCCAGCCCTCGTTGTAGACCTCCTGCCCGGCGATGACGATGCGCCCGGCGCTCGGCTCGAGGATCAGGCTGATCGACAGCAGCAGCGTGCTCTTGCCCGATCCGCTGGGGCCCAGCAGCGCGGCGAGCTCGCCCGGCTCCACGTTGAATGAGCAGGGCTTCAGCGCCTGCACCGCCATCTCGCCGCTGCCGAACGTCTTCGAGACGCCTTGGACTTCGACCACCGACACGTGTTGCCTCTGGCCGCTGGCCGCGTTCATGCGCTATCCCGCACCGGATGGTCCCTGTCAGCCGCCGAGTGCCAGCTGCGGTGGCGTGCGCAGCGCATGCCAGATGGCCATCAGGCTGGCCAGCACGCCACCGGCGAGCATGACGGCAAAGGTGATCGCCGTCTCGGCGCCCAGGAACGACAGCGAACGCGGAAAACCCGGCGCGATGACCTCGCGCAGGCCGTAGGCGGCGGCGAAACTCGCCAGCGTCAGCGCCAGCGACTGCTCCATGATCAACCGCACGATCACGCGGTTGGGCGCGCCGATCAGCTTGAGCGTGGCGATCGAGCGGATCTTCTCGATCGTCAGCACGTAGATGATGAGGGCGATGATGACGATTGAGACGACGACCAGCAGTGCCCGGAACAGGCCCAGCACCGCCGACATGCGTGACAGCCGGCCTTCGAGCATGAGGGCGCGCTCCTCGGCGCTGGTGTAGACGTTGAAGTACAGCCAGTCGCGCAGGTGCTGCGCCACGGCGGCGGCGTCGGCGCCGGGGGTCAGGGTCACCAGCACCGTGTTGATGGTGTCGCCGGGCGCGGCCAGCAGTGGCAGCAACCGCGTGGCCTGCTCCGGCGCATAGCCGGCGCGCCGCAGGCGCTCGAGGTTCGCCGCACGCGCAGCCTCCAGCGCCCGGTTGTCCTGCTGGAACTGCACCTGCTGCGCGTCGGGCAGCGCCAGGTAGACCAGCGGATTGCCGCCGGAGTCGACTGCCCCCTGCGTCACGCCGACCACGGTGTAGGTGTGCGTGCCGAAACTCACTCGCTCACCCGGTGCGAGGCCGAGCTTCTTGTCGGCCACCAGTTCGTAGCGCGGCGCCTCTATCGCGCGGCCGCGCACGATGCGACCCGGGCCGCCGAGGCCACCGAAGACGTCGTAGCCGATGACGGTGAACTGCTGGCTGCGCCCGCCGAGCTCGCGCTGGGCGGCGTAGACGACCAACGGGCTCGCCTTGGCGACGCCCGGCGTGGCCGCCACGCTCTTGTAGCTGTCCAACGGCATGCGCGAGCTTTCGTTGAACGGGCCGCCGCGGCCGCGCTCGACGACCCACAGGTCGGTGGCGGTGTTCTCGATCAGCCACACGCCGTCGGCGATGTTGCCCTGGTAGATGCCGTTCATCACCAGCACGATGGCCAGCAGCATCGCCACGCCGGCGATGGTGGCGACGAACTTGCCCAGATGCCGCCGGATGTCCTTGATCGCGAGGTCCATGGCGGCTCAGCGTGGCGGGGCGGCCGGCGTTGCAGGGAGCGACGCGGCCGGCGGCGCCGCTGCTGCGCCGGGCGCGCGCACGCGCGCACCGGCCCGCACCCCGTCTGCTCGCGCGACGATCGTCTCGCCCGCGGCCAGACCCTTCAGCACCAGCACCCGCCGGCTGTCGGCGGCCCCCGTTTCCAGCGCGCGGAAGATCGTGCGGTCGCCTTCGACCACCAGCACGCCCGGGTGGCCCTCGCGGCTGCGCGTGAGGGCAGGCGGCGGGATCACCAGGCCCTGCACCTCGCCAACATCCACTGTGACCTCGGCTTCCTGGTCGATGGCAAAGCGCCGCGGCGGGGCATCGAACGCGATGTTCACCTCCAGCTCGCGCGTGGCGGCGTCGGACTGGCGGGCAATGCGGGCCACCTTGCCGCGCAGCAGCTCGCCGGTTCGCAGCCGGATCGCCGCCGGCTGATCGAGCTCGATGCGTCCGAGCACCGACTCGTCCACGCGCATCGCCACCCACAAGCTGGCCGGGTCGACCAGGCGCAGCAGCGTGCTGCCCGGTACCACCGTGCTGCCCACCTCGACCTGCCGCGCGACCACCAGGGCGTCCATCGGCGCCACGATGCGCGTGTGCGAGTGCACGACCTCGGCGTAGCGAGCCTCGGCGGCAAGCGTGCGCACCTCGGCTTCGCGCGCGGCGTGCGCCGCCTTGGCGTTGTCGACGTTGGCGGTGGCCGCGCGCAGAGCGGCGTTGGAGGCATCGAGCGCCGCCGGCGAGACGAACCCGGTGCCCAGCAGCTCGGCGTCGCGCCGCTGGCGGCTGTGTGCCAGCTCGAGCTCGGCCTGCGCCCGGGCGGCGCCGGCCAGGGCCGCTTCGAGATTGCGGGCCAGCGCCGCCTGCTGGCCGTCAACCACGCTCCGCCGCGCCGCCAGATCGCGGTCGTCCAGCAGCACCAGCGGCTGGCCGCGCCGCACGATGTCGCCGACGTCGGCGTCGACGCGCTGCACGGTGGCGGTGATGCGGGCCGCGAGCGTCAAGGGCACGCGCGCCTGCACGGTGCCCGGCCCGACGACGCGTTGCGCGATGGCGCCCGCCTCGACTCGGAACACGGGCACGTCGATGGCGCGGCCGAAGCGCAGATAGGCCACGCCGCCCGCGACCGCGAGCAGCAGTGCCAGGGCGAGGCCGGCAGGCCACAGCCGCCGCAACGACGGTGATTTGCTCACGGTATGGCTTCCTCTCTCGGGCCGCTGGCGCGGGTGCCGCCACTGCAGGCCCGGCTTGTCCTCAGCCTAGCGACATGGCACGTCCCGGTCTGCAACCTCGGTGGCCGATGTCGCCGCGCAATGAGCGGTGAGGCCGCGAGCCAACGGTGCGCCGCGGCGCGGGCTTGAAGAGCGCAGTGTCCGGCGAGTCCGGCCGCGGGCATTGAACGCGCTCATCGAAACCGGCGGCGCCTGCCAGGGCACCCGGTGCTGCTCAGGGCAGAGCCAAGAACCGCCCCGGCATCACCGCCACCACCACCGCCGGCAGCAGGCACAGCACGCTGGCCGCCAGCGCCGGAGCGCGCAGCGCCGCCGCATCCGAACCAGCGGCACCCGCTGCCGGAGCACCCATGAACATCGCCTGGATCACCCGCAGGTAGAAGTAGATGCCCAGGTAGCTGCCCACCAGGCCCAGCACCGCGACCAGCGTGTGCCCCGCCGCCATCACCTCGCGGAAGATCAGGAACTTGGCGATGAAGCCCGGCAACGGCGGAATGCCTGCCAGCGACAGCATCGCCAGGCCGATGACGATGGCCGCGTACGGCTGGCGGTGGAACAGGCCCTGCAGCGCGCCGATGCGGTCACGGCGTGAGTCGTCGCTGTGCGCGGGCAAGGCCGAGAACGCGAGCATCGTCATCAGGCCGTAGGCCAGCAGGTAGAACCACACCGCGCCAAAGCGGCCCGGGGCATTGCCGAGAAACGCGAGAAACAGGTAACCGGCGTGCGCGATGGACGAGTAGGCCATCATGCGGCGCAGGTTCGGTTGCCGCATCGCCGCCAGGTTGCCCCAGGCGATGGAGATGAGCGGCAGCAGTGCGATCAGCGTCACCATCACACCGGGCAGCGACGCCCCGCCGAACAGGCGCAGCGCGGCCAGCAGCACGCCCGCCTTCACGATGGCCGCCATGTAGGCCGTGACGGGCAGGCTGGCGCCCTCGTAGGCGTCGGGCGCCCAGGCGTGGAACGGCACGATGGCGGCTTTCAGGAAGAAGGCCAGCAGCACCAGCACCGCCCCGGCCAGCGCCAGACCGCTGCCGCCCGCCCCGGCGCCACGCGCCAGAGCCTCGGGAAACGCCATCAGCGAGAGCATGCCCTCGCTGCCGTACAGCAGCGAGACGCCCATCAGCAGCGTGGCCGTGGCCGCGCCGCCGAGCACCAGGTACTTCAGCGCCGCCTCGGGGCTCGTCTGGCGCTTCAGGCCCAGCAGTACCAGCACGTATACCGGCAGCGACATCAGCTCCAGCCCGAGAAACAGCGTGAGAAAGCTGTCGGAGGACAACATCAGCGCCAGCCCGTACAGCGAGCTCACCAGCAGCGGGTAGAGGGGCCCGCCGTCGCCGAGGTCGTCGCGCGCCAGCAGCAGCACGGGCCAGGCCAGCGATAGCGCCACCGCCTTGCCGAGCGAGGTGCCGCGCGAGACCGAGACCTGGCCGATGAACGGCTCGCCCTCGAAACCGGTGAGCGCGAGCCACAGTGCCGCGAGCGCCGCCGCGCCGACGGCAACGAGCGCGATGGCCGCCGCGCCGCGGCCCGAGTCGGAGACCAGCGCATGCACGATGAGCAGCAGCACGCCGGCGATCAGCAAGTGCTCGGGCAGGAGGCCGATGGCGAAGGCGGGCCAGTTCATGAGGGGTGCCCCGTATTCACGGTGAAGCGGGCGCCGCAGCGGCCATCCGTGGCGCGGCGGTCGCCGCCGAGGCCGTGGCTCGTGCCGCTGCAACGCTCTGCTGGTACTGCCGTGCCGCCACTTCGGTCTTGCGCAGCGGCTCACCGGGGAACAGGCCGAGCCAGAAGATCGCGGCGATGAGGGCCACGAGGATCGTCGCTTCGCGGCCGTTCAGGTCGGTGAGCTTCGCCACCGGCGCGCGCGTGGCGCCAAAGAGGAACAGGGCCGCGAAGCGCAGCATGTACAGGGCACCCAGCACCACGCCCGTCACCGCCAGCACCGCAGGCCAAAGCGCGAAGGAGTGGCCTTGCAGGTGCTGCGCCCAGGCGGCGTTGAAGGTGCCCAGCAGCGCCAGGAACTCCCCGGTAAAGCCGCTGGTCGTCGGCAGGCCGATGGAAGCCAGCGTCAGGATCATGAAGGCCACCGAGTACATCGGCACCAGCCGGGCCAGGCCACCGTAGGCGGCGATGTCGCGCGAGTGCGTGCGCTCGTAGACCATGCCGATCATCAGGAACAGGCCCGCCGCCGTGAGACCGTGGCTGACCATCTGCACGATGGCGCCCTGGATGCCGATGAGATCGAGGCTGACCAGGCCCAGCATCACGTAGCCGAGGTGGCTGATCGAGCTGTAGGCGATGATCTTCTTGATGTCGTCCTGCACCAGCGCCAGGCCGGCACCGATGACGATGCTGGCCACCGCCAGCACCTGGATCAACGGCGTGAAGTGCAGCGTGGCCGCCGGGAACAGCGGGAAGCCCAGCTTCATGAAGCCGTAGGTGCCCATCTTCAGCAGCACGCCGGCGAGGATGACCGAGCCGGCGGTGGGCGCCTCGACGTGCGCGTCGGGCAGCCAGGTGTGCAGCGGCACCATCGGCACCTTGATGGCGAACGACAGCGCGAACGCAGCGAAGAGCCATTGCTGCACGTCTGGCGGCAGCCTCAGGCGATAGAGGTCCTCGAAGGCGAACGAAGGGGAGCCCCCCGCCGCGGCCTGGGCGGCCAGCACCAGCCAGATCATCGCCGCCAGCATCAGGATCGAGCCGAAGGCCGTGTACAGCACGAACTTCAGTGTCGCGTAGATGCGGCGCTCGCCACCCCAGATGCCGATGAGCAGGAACATCGGGATCAGCATCGTCTCCCAGAAGATGTAGAAGACGAACAGGTCCTGCGCGAGGAAGGTGCCCATCATCGCGAACTGGATGAGGAACACCATCGCGTGGAACAGCTTCACGTCCTTGGTGATGGCCGTGAACGAACCGGCCACGACGATGGGGCCGAGGAAGCCGGTGAGCAGCACCAGCAGCACGTTGGCGCCGTCCAGGCCGATCGAGAAGAACACGCCCCAGCTCTCGATCCACGGCACGCGGCTGGCGAACTGGGTGCCCGCCACGCCCGGTTGGAACTCGGCGTACAGCCACGCGGTGGCCGCGAACTGCACCAGCATCACCCACAGGCTGAAGCCGTGGATCGTGCGCACCGCGCCCCGGGGCACGACGGCCAGCGCGAACATCGCCGCCAGCGGCAGCCACAGCACGACCTGCAACGCCAACGGCAGCATGAAGGACCCCGAACCGTTGTCAACCACGGCGCATGCTCCAGAACAGCGCCGCGGCGATGCCCAGCACCACGTAGAACAGGTACCGGTGCAGGCTGCCCGCCTGCAGCGCGCCCAGGCCGGCGGCCGTGCGGCGCGCGGTGGCGGCCAGCGTGTGCAGGCTGCCGTCGATGAGCGTGCGGTCGCCCAGCTGCAGGAAGACGCGTCGTGACAGCCACTGCCAGGGTCGGCCGAGCATCGCTTCGTACAGTTCGTCGATGAAATACTTGTTCGTGAGCACGTGGTGCAACGCGGCCAGCCGCTCGCGCATCGCTGCGGCGCGCCTGGCTTGGCCGCCATGGAACCACGCGGCCAGTCCGAGCCCGGCAAAGCCGATCACCACCGCCACGCCGATGAGCAAACGCTCGCTGCGATGCAGCGCCTCAGGAACCTTCGGCAGCGGCAGCATCGGTTCCAGCCAGTGCGCCACCGGCACGAAGCCGCCCACCGCCGACAGCGCCGCCAGCACGACCAGCACGCCCGTCATCGACCAGGGCGACTCGTGCACATGGTGCTCGACCTTCGGCTCCATGCGAGAACGCCCGAAGAACGTGAGCCACAGCAGCCGGAACATGTACAACGAGGTCAGCAGCGCCGTCAGCGACGCCAGTGCCCACAGCCAGGTGGCGCCGCCGCGCGGGCTGGCGAATGCGAACCACAGGATCTCGTCCTTGCTGAAGAAGCCCGCCAGCGGCGGGATGCCGGCGATCGCCGCGGTGGCGATGGCGAAGGTGGCGAAAGTGATGGGGATGCGGCGCGCCAAGCCGCCCATCCTGCGCACGTCCTGCTCGCCCGAGAGCGCGTGGATCACGCTGCCCGCGCCGAGGAACAGGCAGGCCTTGAAGAACGCATGGGTGACAACGTGGAAGATCGCCACCGCGTAGGCACCGACGCCAAGGGCGACGAACATCAGCCCGAGCTGCGAGACAGTGGAGTAGGCCAGCACCTTCTTGATGTCGGTCTGCACCACGGCGACGGTGGCGGCGAAGAAGGCGGTGGCCACGCCGACCACGGCGATCACCTGCGAAGCCTCGGGCGCGTTCACGTACAGGCCCGACATGCGCGCAACGAGGTAGATGCCGGCGGTGACCATCGTCGCGGCGTGGATCAGCGCCGAGACCGGCGTCGGGCCGGCCATTGCATCGGGCAGCCACACGTGCAGCGGGATCTGTGCCGACTTGCCGCACGCGCCGATGAACAGCAGCACGCCGATCAGGCTGGCGCCGGTCATGGCCCAGGCCGGTGCGGCACCGGTCGCGTAGGCGGCGTTGATGCGGTCCATGTCGAGCGTGCCGAAGGCATGCCACAGCAGGAACATGCCGAGCAGAAAGCCGGCGTCGCCGATGCGGTTGGTCACGAAGGCCTTCTTGCCGGCGGCGGCCTTGACCGGGTCGTTGAACCAGAAGCCGATCAGCAGGTACGACGCCAGGCCCACGCCCTCCCAGCCCACGAACATCACCAGCAGCGAGCGCCCCAGCACCAGCAGCAGCATGAAGAACAGGAACAGGTTCAGGTAGGCGAAGAAGCGCGCGTGACTCTCGTCACCCTTCATGTAGCCGAGCGAATAGATGTGGATCAGCGAGCCGACGCCAGTGACCACCAGCGTCATCACCGCGGCCAGTCGGTCGAAGTAGAAGGCGATCTCGACGCTGCGGTCCCCGAACCTCGCCCAGGTGTAGGTGGCGTCGACGAACGGCTGGCCGGCGGCCTGCAGCTGCGCCAGCGCCGCCAGCGTGAGCATGAAAGAGCCGATCGGCAGCGCGCAGGCGATGAAGCCCACCCCGCGGGGCCCCAGGCGCGCCGCGTCGTGCCCACGCAACCGCGTGCCGAGCACGCCGTTGAGCACGAAGCCGGCCAGCGGCAGCAGCACGATCCAGGCGAGGAGGTGGGCAGTCATGGTGGGTCAGCCCCGGGGTTCAGCCCTTCAGGCCCGCGTAGGCGCCGGCATCCAGCGTGCGCCCGTGGCGCACCAGCAGCAGCACGATCGGGATGGCGATCGCGATCTCGCTGGCGGCGACGATGAAGATGAGGAACACCAGCACCGCGCCGTCCAGCTGCTGGTGCTGCTGCGCGAAGGTGACCAGGCTGAGGTTGACGCCGTTGAGCATCAGCTCCATGCACATCAGCATCACCAGCAGGTTGCGGCGCACGATCACGCCCAGCAACCCCAGGCCGAAGAGCACGAAGCTCACCGTGAGCAGCAGGCTCGCCTTATCCATGGCCGCGCTCCTGCGTGACCGGCGCGGGCGGCGTCGCGGCGGGCTCGTTCCTGCGCAGCTTGACGATGGCCACCGCCGCCAGCACCGCCACCACCAGCAGCACCGAGGTCAGCTCGAAGTACAGCCAGTACTCGCCGAGAAAGGCGGCGGAGAAGGCCTGCACGCCGAACACCGTGCCGCCATCGGTGAACGCGGCGACGGCGGCGGAGCCGGCGTCCTTGTCGGGCCACACCGCCGACACCAGCACACCCACCAGCACTGCCACCGCGGCCAGGCCGGGCCACAGCAGCCGGGAGTAGCGCTCGGTGAACGACGGGTCGCGCACGTCCAGCAGCATGATGGCGTAGACCATGAACACCATCACCGCGCCGACGTAGATCATGATCTGGAACACGGCGATCACGTGCACGCCGAGCAGGCCGTAGATGCCGCCCAGCGAGATCATCGAGGCGATGAGCGCCAGGGCCACGCGCATCGGGTGGCGCAGCAGCAGCATCAGCACGGCGCCGGCCACCGCGGCCGCGGCGAAGAGGATGAGCAGCAGGTTCTCGATCATCATGAAGCCTCGCCCGCCGGCGCGCCGGTGGTGCCTGGCCGAGGCGGGTAGCGCTTGGCGGCATCGGACGCCGGCTGCCAGTTCAGCAGCTCTTCCTTGCCGATCCACATGGCGTGGCGGTCGGGACCGGGCAGGTTCGGCACCTCCTTGGCCATGCGGATGGCGTCTTCGGGGCAGGCCTCGACGCACAGGCCGCAGAAGATGCAGCGCGAGTAGTCGATCTCGAAGCGCGCCGGGCTCTTGGGGTGCGCCGTGTCTGCGGGGTCGTGGTGCGCCTCGATCTCGATGACCCTGGCCGGGCACACCGTGGCGCACATGTTGCACGCCACGCATTGCGGCGAGCCGTCCTCACGGCGCACGAGCACATGCTTGCCGCGGTTGTGGCGCGCATAGTCGGCGCGGATCTCTTCCGGGTAGTAGGCGGTCACCGCCCCCTTCCTGCCGGTGATCCACTTGCCCATGTTGCGCAGGAAGACGCCACCGGTGATGGCCAGCCCGCGCACCACCTCCAGCAGGTAGACGCGCTCCCACGCGCCCATCGTGGGCTCGTTCCAGTAGACGCGCCGCGTGCGGCGTTCCACCTTGACCCAGCCCGGGGCGTGGTTCATGCCGTGCCCCCGGCGACGTTGATGAGCCACACGGCGATGGCCGTGACGACGAGATTCGCCAGGCAGATGGGGAACAGGAACTTCCAGGCAAAGCGCAGCAGCTGGTCATAGCGGAAGCGCGGCAGCGTCCAGCGCACGAGGATCTGGAAGCTGCTGATCACCAGCACCTTGACGAGGAACGTGAAGAGCTGGAGCAGCACCACCACGCCGTGGCCGAGCGCGACTTCCGCGCCACCGGGGAACGTGAAGCCGCCGTCGTGCATGTATGGCAGGTTGGCGCCGCCGAGGAAGAGGGTGGTGAAGATCGCCGCGATGACCGCGATCTCGATGAACTCGGCGAACATAAAGAGGCCCATCTTCATCGCCGAGTACTCGGTGAAGTAGCCGGAGATCAGCTCGCTCTCGGCCTCGGGCAGGTCGAAGGGGATGCGGCGGTTCTCGGCCATCGCCGCGACGATGAAGAGGATGGCGGCGAACGGCTGCAGCACCACGCCCCATGCGGGCAGGAAGCCGAGCACGATGCCTGACTGCTGCCGAACGATGTCCACCAGGTCCACCGTGCCGTAGATGAGGACCAGGCCGAGCACGGTGAGGCCCATCACCAGCTCGTAGGAGATCATCTGCGAGCCCGCACGCAGCGCGCCCAGCATCGAGAACTTGTTCGAGGACGACCAACCGGCGAGCATCGCGCCGATGACCGTGAGGCCGCCGAAGGCGAAGATGATCAGCAGCCCCGCGTCGAGCGCGGCGATCTGCATGTTGTAAGAGCGCTCGCCGAACCAGGCCGCCACTGCGGGCCAGGCCGAGAACAGCTCGGCCGGATGCAGCGCGCCGCCGAACGGCACGACGCCGAACACCAGCAGCACCGGCACGAACACCACCCACGGCGCCACTTCGTAGGCGAAGCGGTCGTAGGCGGCCGGCTTGAAGTCCTCCTTCAGCATCATCTTCAGGCCGTCGGCCAGGCCATGGAACAGGCCCAGCCACACCAGCTTGATCTGCGTGAACGGCAGCCGCACGTAGGCGCGGTTGGCGCCGATGCGGTCGGCCATCACCGCGGCCTGCTTGCGCTCGACCCAGGTCAGCACGGTGCCGAACGTGAGCAGCATGCCCAGCGCGTAGGCGATGTAGACGGCGTGCACGACGAGGTCTTGCATCATGATGGCGTCACCATCGCGGATTCACCCTTGCGTTCGCCGGCCGAGCCTGGGGCGGCGAGGCTTTCGAACACATGCTCGGCGTCGGCCACGCCGGCCGGCCTGGCGAAGCACGGCAGGAAGGCGCGCACCGTGCCTTCGAAGTTGGTGTAGTGGCCGGCGCGCTCGGTCATCACGCTGGTGGCGAAGAAGACGTCGGCGTGGCCGTTCTCGGGGGCGAGGAAGGCGTTGAGGAAGATGACCGGCACGCCGCGCGGCGCGGTGGCGAAATCGAAGCCTTCGCCCCAGACGAGCACGAGGTCGGTGTCGGGTGGGAAGGCGGGGGTCGCGCTGCCGAAGAACTCGCGCGCGCGGCGCGTGTTGGGGTTCTTGTCGGCGCGGATGAGAAGGTCGTCGTGCAGCACCTCGCCCTCGGCCGGCATGTGGTCGGCCTTGACGAAGCAGGTGAAGCGCGAGCCGAGCGTGCGCTTGAAGGCGAGCAACTCCTCGTTGGACGCCCAGCCCGACACCAGCGCCACCGGGCGGCGCGCGCGGTCCAGCAGCTCGTGCGCGGCTGCCACGGCCTCGGCGAACGGCACTTCGCGGCCCTTCTTCATCGCGGCGAGTGCGCGCGGGCGCTCGAGCAACTTCGCGAGGTCGCGGCCCTTGTTGCAGATCCACGGCCCGGGCGGGGGTGCGCTGGCGTAGGCCTCGGCGGAAGACGGCGACGGCACGTCGCCCGGCCGGTCGCCATGCCGCACACCTTGCGGCGTGACACGCGCAATCGCGCGGTTCTCGCGCTGCGCGCCGGGGCTCGGCGAGCGCAGCAGCCACTCGGGCTTGCGATGCCAGATGTCGATGGCGCAGCCGCGTTCGCAGCCCGGGCACACCGAAGGCGTGGCCTTCAGGGTCCAGACGCGGTCGCGGTGCAGGAACGAGCGTGACAGCAGCGCGCCCACCGGGCACAGGTCGACGATGTTGTCGGAGTAGGGGTCTTCGTCGAGCTTCCTCGCCGCGCCGCCGGCGGGCCGGATCACCGAGTGGTCGCCGCGCTCCCGCACGCCCAGCGCGTGCGACTTCGACACTTCGCGCGTGAAGCGCACGCAGCGCGTGCACAGGATGCAGCGCTCGTTGTCCAGCGTGATGCGCTCGGAGAGCGCGTAGAACTTGGTCGATGCTACCTTGGGTTCGGCCGAGATCGACGCCTG
This sequence comes from Rubrivivax sp., assembly GCA_016788525.1. GTDB lineage: Bacteria > Pseudomonadota > Gammaproteobacteria > Burkholderiales > Burkholderiaceae_C > Rubrivivax. Next base: position 1,872 of record JAEUPD010000132.1, on the reverse strand, counting down.
GCCGTTGAACGCGACGTGGTAGTCCTGCAGCGTGCACTCGCCGGCCTTGTCGCAGATGCCGCAGTCCACCGGGTGGTTCAGCGTCAGGAACTGCATCGTCGCCTTGCGGTGCGCACGCACGAGCTCGCTGTCGGTGAGCACCTTCAGGCCTTCGCTCACCGGCATGTTGCAGCTGATCTCCACCCAGCTGCGGCCTTCGACCTGCACGACGCAAATGCGGCAGTTGCCGGCGACGGACAGCTGCGGGTGCCAGCACAGGCGCGGGATGAAGATGCCGTGCTCGTCGGCCACCTGCAGCACGGTCTGCTCGGTGCGCGCGTCGAAGGGCTGGCCGTCTATGTGGATGCGCGGCATTCGAGGTTCACCTCTAGACAACCATTGCACATCGAGCGGCCGTGGGTGATGTAGTGCTCGAACTCGTGGCGGTACTTGGCCAGGATGCCCAGCACGGCGTAGCCGGCGGCGTCGCCCATGCCGCAGATGGTGTTGCCGTCCTGCAGGCGAGAGATGCGCTCCATCGCGCCGAGGTCGGCCATGCGGCCCTTGCCTTGCACGATGCGGTCGATGATGCGGTGCAGCCAGCCCATGCCCTCGCGGCACGGCGTGCACTGGCCGCACGACTCGTGGTGGTAGAAGCGCAGCATCACCTGCATCAACCTCACCATGCAGGTGCCTTCGGCGATGGCCACCATGCCGCCAGAGCCCATCGACGAGCCGGCGGCTTCGACCTCCGCCGGGTAGAGGTTGAGCCCGTCGATGTCGGCCGCCGTGAGCACCTTGGTGGAGATGCCGCCGGGGATCACGCACTTGAGCTCGGCACCGTGGAGCATGCCGCCGCAGTCGTCGTAGATGAGCCGGCGCCACGGGTAGCCGATCTCGATCTCGTACACGCCGGGCCTGGCGATGTGGCCCGAGATCGAGATGAGGCGCGTGCCCGGTGCCTTCGCGCTGCCGATGGCCTTGAAGGCCTCGGCGCCGTGCTTGACGATCCACGCGATGTTGGACAGCGTCTCGACGTTGTTGACGACCGTGGGCCGCTGGTACAGGCCCTTCACCGTGAGGCGCGGCGGCCGGTTGCGCGGGTAGCCGCGCTTGCCTTCGATGGAGGTGAGCAGCGCCGACGCTTCGCCGCACACATAGGAGCCGGCGCCGCGGTAGATGACGATGTCGCACGAGAAGCCGGTGCCGAGAATGTTCTCGCCGACCAGGCCGGCGGCATACGCTTCTTCGAGTGCGGCGGAGAGTCGCCGGTAGGGCAGGTCAAATTCGCCGCGGATGTAGACGAAGGCGTGGCGCACCTGCAGCGCGTAGGCCGCGATGAGCATCGACTCGATGAGCTGGTGCGGCGCGCTCTCGAGGATCCAGCGGTCCTTGAAGGTGCCGGGCTCGCCTTCGTCGGCATTCGCGCACAGGTAGTGCGGCTGGCCGTCGTCGAGCTGGATGACGCTCCACTTGCGGCCGGTGGGGAAGGCGGCGCCGCCACGTCCCTGCAGGCCGCTGGCGTTGACCTCCTTGCCGACGGCCTCGGGGGTCATGGTCTTCAGCGCCTTCTCCAGCGCGCTGTAGCCGCCGCGTTGCCGCACTTCGCTGAGGAGGTGGGACGTGGGCGTGACCGTGAAGGTCATGAGGATCTTGGCGTCTTTGGCCATGTCAGATCCTTGGCCTCGATTCGGCTTGTGTGCACGAAAGCGTGGCGGGATTGCTTCCACGGTTGTGGCGGCTCAGGCGGGGGTGGGCCAGGGCCTGGGGCGCAGAGCCGGCGGTCAGCCCGCTGCGCGGGCTGACTTCTCTGCGCTGCTCGGGCTTCTGGCCCGCGCCCGAACTCGCTCCGCTCGCTGCGCTCGCTATGCTCAGACAATGGGCGCGAGTCAG
>JAEUPD010000103.1 GCA_016788525.1 Rubrivivax sp. | reverse complement strand
CGCCGGCATCCCCACCACCGTGGAGATCGCCAGCGAGTACCGCTACCGCGACAGCGTGCCCGACCCGAAGACGCTGGTCGTCACCATCAGCCAGAGCGGCGAGACGGCCGACACCATCGCCGCGCTGAAGCATGCGCGCGCGCAAGGCATGGAGCACACGCTGACGATCTGCAACGTGGCCACCAGCGCCATGGTGCGCGAGTGCAAGCTCGCCTACATCACGCGCGCCGGCGTGGAGATCGGCGTGGCCAGCACGAAGGCCTTCACCACGCAGCTGGCCGGCCTGTACCTGCTGACGCTGGCCCTGGCCCAGGTGCGCGGGCGCCTCACCGCGGAAGGCGAGGCACGGCAGCTCAAGGCGCTGCGCCACCTGCCCGTGGCCTTGCAGGCCGTGCTGGCGCTGGAGCCGCAGGTCATCAGCTGGAGCGAAGACTTCGCGCGCAAGCAACACGCACTTTTCCTCGGCCGCGGGCTGCACTACCCGATCGCGCTGGAGGGTGCGCTCAAGCTCAAGGAGATCAGCTACATCCACGCCGAAGCCTACCCGGCCGGCGAGCTGAAGCACGGCCCGCTGGCGCTGGTCACCGAGGAGATGCCGGTGGTCACCGTGGCACCCAACGACGCGCTGCTGGAAAAGCTCAAGAGCAACATGCAGGAAGTGCGTGCGCGCAAGGGCCAGCTCTACGTGTTCGCCGACAGCGACACGCAGATCGAGAACGAGCCGGGCGTGCACGTCATCCGTCTGCCTGAGCACTATGGGGCGCTGAGCCCCATCCTGCATGTCGTGCCGCTGCAACTGCTGGCCTACCACACGGCCTGCGCGCGCGGCACGGACGTGGACAAACCGAGAAACCTGGCCAAGAGCGTGACGGTGGAGTGACCGGCGCGGGGCTCGGCCTGCGCTACCACGTTGCGTTTCGAGGTCGGCGGCCTGGCGAGACGTGCGTCGGATCGCTCGGCCCGGCGCGTCGGCCGACAGGTCCCCCCCCCCCCGGCCGCGCTCTCCTCGAGAGCACCGATACGATCAAAGGCGCCGCTCTTCGGGCGCAGGGGCAGGCGCGCCGCCGCTTGCAGCGCAACCGCACAGTGGCCGGCTCATCGTTTCATCGTTGCGCCGGCTCAAGTGGCCGGCGCACCGCGCCACTCAGACTGAGCCTGCGATGCAAGACCCCGGGGCTGGGCCAAGCGACCTGGACAAGACGAAGCAGGCCGTCGAGTTGACGGCTGGCGAACAGGTGCAGCTCGTGCAGGCGTGTCTGGCGCGGTGGCGCGCCGCTGGCGACGCGCCACCGCGCCATGTCGAGACCCACATCTCGCACGTGCTGCTGCTGGGGGGGCAGGCCTACAAGCTCAAGAAGGTGCTGGCCACCTCGTTCCTCGACCAGTCGACGCTCGCGCTGCGCCGCCGCGCCTGCGGCGAGGAACTGCGCCTGAACCGGCGGCTCGCGCCCGACCTGTACCTCGACGTCGTCGAGGTCACCGGCAGCATCGAGCGGCCATGCCTTGGCGGCCCCGGCCCCGTGCTCGACGCGGCGGTGAAGATGCGCGTGTTCGACGAGGCGAAGCTGTGGGACCGCCTGGCCGGGCGCGGCGCATTGCAGGCCACCGACATCGATGACCTCGCCGAGCGCGTCGCGCGCTTTCACGCACAGTGCGCGGCGGCACCTCTCGACGGCCGCTTCGGCGCGCCGGCCCTCGCCCGCACCGCCTTGCTCGACAGCCTGCGCGACCTGCGCGAGCAGGCCGACCGGTGCGGCTGGCCCGCGGCCGGCAGCGCCGAGCTGGCGGCGCTTCGGGACCTTGCCGCCTGGGAACCCGGCGCCTTCCGCCAGGCCGCGCCCGCCATGACCGAGCGCCTGTCGGCCGGCCGCGTGCGCGAATGCCACGGCGACCTGCATCTGGGCAACGTGGCGCGCGAAGGCGCGCACGCGCTGGTCTTCGACGGCATCGAGTTCAACGACGCCTTTCGCTGGCTGGACGTGATGGACGAGGCCGCGTTCATGACCATGGACCTGCACGCTCACGGGCTGCCGGCGCTGGGGCATCGGTTCCTCAACGCCTACCTGGAGCATGGCGGCGACTACGACGGGCTGCGCGTGCTCGGCTACTACCTCGTGCACCGCGCGCTCGTGCGCGCGAAGGTGGCGCAACTGCGGGCGGCCCAGGTGCAAGGCACCGGCTCGGGCACCGGCTCGGGCAACCACGCAGGCAACGCCGCGCAGGACGAAGCGCTCGCCTCGGCGGCACGCTACCTGCACGCCGCGGTCGCCCTGGCGCGGGCGCGGCAGCCGACGCTGTTCATCACGCACGGCCTCTCGGGCAGCGGCAAGACAACTCTCACCCAGGGCTTCGTCGAAGCCGGCGGTGCCGTGCGCGTGCGCGCCGATGTCGAGCGCAAGCGCCTCGCCGGCCTGCAGCCGCTGCAGGCCAGCCGATCGCTGCCCGGTGAAGGCCTGTACACACCGGCGATGAACGAGGCCACGCAGGCGCGGCTGCTGGAGTGCGCCACCGTCGGGCTGCAAGGCGGCTGGCCGGTGCTGCTGGACGCCACCTTCATCCGCCGCCAGGCGCGCGACCAGGCGCGCGCGTGTGCGCGGCAGCACGGCGTGCCGTTCGTCATCCTGCGCTTCACCGCCGAGCCGCAGACGCTGCGGGCGCGCATTCGCCAGCGGCGGGCCGCAGGCCTCGACGCCTCCGAGGCCGACGAGGCCGTGCTCGAGTCGCAGATGCTGGCGCTCGAGCCGCTGCAGCCCGACGAACGTGCGCACACCGTCGAAGTGACGGCCGCGGATGCGCCGGGGGCCGCAGGCTGCGCGCCGGCCGTCGACTGGGCACGATTGCTGGCGCACCTGCCGGCCGGGCGGGGCGCCGGGCCCGCGTGACGACCGGGCCGAACCCGGCCCCGACGACCCCTTGGCCCGCCCGCTCAGGCCGACGTAGCGGAGCCGCCGGCCAGCGCCACCAGCTGCGCGCGCAACGCGCGGCGCCCCTCGGCATTGGTGGCGCGCCACGCCTGCAGCGCGAGATCGAGAAAGCGCTGTTCGGCGGCACTCAATGAACTCGGCGCGCGCATCTCGTCCAACCACCCCGCGGGCTTGCGACAGAGCCGCTCGATCTGCCGCGCCAGCTTGTCGCCGATGGGGCGCGACGACTTGATCTGGCTCCACATGCTGGGCGAGATCTGCAGCGCCGTGGCGAACGCCTGCTCCAGGCCCTTGGCGCTGGCACCGGCGGCAAGCGCGCGCTCGGCGTGTTCCTGGTACAGCACCAGAGCGTTCTGGCGGCGCGTCATGGTGAGGTTGGACACGGGGGGGGGTGTGGTGAGAAAGACGCAACGCGTGCAGCCGCCATTGTCGCCGGGGGTTGACGGATGGGGTAAAGACTCTTTACAGTGCGCCCCGTTCGTTGCCCGCCTGCGGGCCTGTACCCAATCCATCTTCGAGAGCCGCTCACGTGAACACGCCACGCATCGCCGCCACCGCCGCACGGCCCCGCCCGGGTCGGCCGGCGCTCGCGCAGATGCTGACGCGTGCCCCGTCGCTGCCCAGGCAGATGAGGGTGCATGCCGCCATGCAGGCATCGCTGTCGATGGGCCTTTGCGGGCTCGATCGAGAGCAGGGTCCACGGCCTCCGGAAGAGGGAGCTGCAACCGCCTAGGTTCGCACCACCCTCCACGCTTCTTCCCCCAGAGAGGCCCGGATCGCCGAGATCCGGGCCTCTTTGCATTTCCGGCCCCGCCCCGCTGCACCTTGGTTTGGCGCAGCGAGGCAGGGCCCGCGACCATCGGGTCGCACCGCTGGTGCTCACGCGCCGGCGGACGCTCTTTAACAAGTTGCCGCAAGGCAAGCCGCGGTACTGGCCGCGCGCGTGCCTTGCACATCATGCGGATGTAGCTCAGCAGGCAGAGCACGGCCACGCCATGGCCGGGGCGCGAGTTCGACTCTCGCCGTTCGCACCACTTCGGGTGTGCCCAGGCACTCCGCGGCCGCGACACAGGGTGTGGGCGGCCGCGGGATGTGC
>JAEUPD010000082.1 GCA_016788525.1 Rubrivivax sp. | reverse complement strand
GATGCACTTCCGGCAAGGGAAGTCGATCAGCGAGATCGCGCGGCTGACGAGCCTGTCGCGCAACACGATCAAGAAGTGGCTGAAGGCGCCGCAGGGTGCCGAGCCGAAGTACCGGCGTCGGGAGATGCCGACGAAGCTGGCACCGTTTGTCGAGGCGCTGCACAGGGCGCTGAAGGCCGACGGGCATCGACCGCGGCACGAGCGGCGCACGGCGCGGGCGCTGCACGTGGAGTTGCAGGCCCTGGGCTACGACGGTGGCTACACGCGGCTGACCGACTACATCCGCACCTGGCGTGATGAACAAGGCAAGGTCAGCGCCACCAGCGCGTTCGTGCCGCTGAGCTTCGAGCTCGGTGACGCCTTCCAGTTCGACTGGAGCGAAGAGGGCCTGGTCATCGGCGGCATCTACCGGCGGATCCAACTGGCGCACCTGAAGCTGTGCGCGTCGCGCGCGTTCTGGCTGGTGGCCTACCCGACGCAGGGCCACGAGATGCTGTTCGACGCGCACACGCGCAGCTTCGCGGCGCTGGGTGGCATTCCCCGCCGCGGTATCTACGACAACATGAAGACCGCTGTGGACAAGGTCAAGAAGGGCAAGGGCCGCGTGGTCAACGCGCGCTTCGCCGCGATGAGCGCGCACTACTTGTTCGACCCGGACTTCTGCAACGTGGCCAGCGGCTGGGAGAAGGGCCGGGTGGAGAAGAACGTGCAGGACAGCCGTCGGCGGGTGTGGATCGAGGCGGCCCGCCGGCGCTTCGGGTCCTTCGACGAACTCAACGCGTGGCTGGCAGCCCGGTGCCGGGCGCTGTGGCAGGAGATCCGCCATCCCGAGCACAGCCAGTTCAGCGTGGCCGAGATGCTCGAGCACGAGCTGCCGCAGCTCATGCCCATGCCCGAGCCCTTCGACGGCTACGTGGAGAACCCGGCGCGCGTGTCCAGCACCTGCCTGGTGACGGTGCTGCGCAACCGCTACTCGGTGCCTTGCGAGCTGGCCGGGCACATGGTGTCCACACGGCTGTACCCCACGCGGGTGGTCGTGGTCGCCGAGGACAAGATCGTGGCCAGCCACACGCGCCTGAGTGATCGCGGCCAGACCAGCTACGACTGGCAGCACTACATCCCGCTGGTACAGCGCAAGCCCGGCGTGCTGCGCAACGGCGCGCCGTTCGCCGACATGCCCGCGCCGCTGCTGGCCTTGCAGCAGGCCCTGCTGCGGCGCCCTGGAGGCGACCGCGTGATGGCGCAGGTGCTCGCGGCGGTACCCACCGCCGGACTGGACGCCGTGCTCGTGGCCGCCGAGCTGGTGCTGGAGAGCGGCGCCGTCAGCGCCGAACACGTGCTCAACGTACTCGGGCGCCTCAACGGGAGTCCGCCACCACAGAAGGTGGAGACGGCACTGCGCCTGAACGAGGCGCCGCGTGCCGACACCGACCGCTACGACCGGCTGCGTGACCAGGCCGGCCAGGAGGTGGACCATGCGTGACGTGACTGCCGAACTCAAGGCACTGCGGCTGCACGGCATGGCGGGCGCCTGGGCCGACCTCGTCGCCCAGGGCGGCGGCGTCGGCGTGGACAGCTCGCGCTGGCTGATCGAGCACCTGCTGCAGGCCGAGGGCACCGACCGGGCGATGCGCTCGGTGAGCTACCAGATGAGCGCCGCTCGCTTCCCCGCACACCGCGACCTTGCCGGCTTCGACTTCGAGGCATCCAAGGTCGACCGCGCGCTGATCGACCAGCTGGCCGACCTGTCGTTCACCGAGGCCGCGCACAACGCGGTGTTCATCGGCGGGCCGGGCACCGGCAAGACGCATCTGTGCACCGCACTCGGCGTGGCCGGCATCACGCGGCACGGCAAGCGGGTGAGGTTCTACTCGACGGTGGACCTGGTCAATGCGCTGGAGCGAGAGAAGGCCGAAGGCAAGGCCGGGCGGATCGCGGCGAACCTGATGCGCATGGACGCGGTGATCCTGGACGAGCTGGGCTACCTGCCATTCAGCCAGGCCGGGGGCGCGTTGCTGTTCCACCTGCTGAGCAAGCTCTACGAGCGCACCAGCGTGATGATCACCACCAACCTGACCTTCGGCGAGTGGGCCGCCGTCTTCGGCGACGCGAAGATGACCACCGCGCTGCTGGACCGGCTCACGCACCACTG
>JAEUPD010000079.1 GCA_016788525.1 Rubrivivax sp. | reverse complement strand
GCCGCGCCCGAGGGCGATCGGCGCCCCGGAGCGAAGCGCAGGGGTCCCGGCTCGGCACGAGCCGGGTAGGCCGACGGTGTATCCGTCGGCCGTCATCCGCGACAGGCGCAGCCTGGCGCGGACGCCGGGCCTCGCCCTCGGGCGCGGCAGGGCAGGCCGCCCGGGTCTGTGCACGCCACAGCCATCGCCAAGGTCGCGCCACGCAGGCGGGGCCCCGCGCAGGGCCACCCCTCACATCGGGTCGAGCGGGTAGATCGGCCTTCTCACCCTCTTGAACGCCAGCAGCTCGTAGTCCGACGTGCACACGCCGGTGCCCGCGCACTCCACCACCGCGTGCGCGAGGCTGCGAAGCCCCGCGCGCCAGTGCACCCGGCTCTTGAGCATGAGAAAGCGCAGCGTGTGCGGCGCAATGCCCAGCACCGTGAAGGCCGCCAGGTCGTGGGGCTCGACGTGGTCGCTGATCACCGCCACCTGCACGCCGGCCACCTCGAACACCGCCGACAAGCCCATGTCGTTGTGCTCGCCCTTGGCCATCGGGCCGAAGTTGCGGTAGCGCCCGTCGGAAAGCCGCCGCACGCGGCCGGTGACGCTGCGCGGCCGGCCTTTCAGCCCGATCGAAGGCATGTCCAGCTTGCCGCCCAGCGGCAGCGTGAGCTCCGCGCCGATGCCGGCCGCGGCCATCGCGCGCACCGCCTCGGGGTCGTAGATCGCAAAGGCGGCGGCGTCGGTGAGGCCGGCGTCGAGCATGGCGCCCAGCACCGTCATGGTGTCCATCGTGCCACCGCTGGCGCAGTTGTCGCTGTGGTCCAGCAGCACCACGGGGCCGCTGCCCGGGGGCTTGTCGGCGGCCAGCCGCTGCGCGCGCGCCATCGATTCGGCCAGCGGCTCCAGCCGGTAGACGAACCGCTCGCGCTCGCGCCACGCCATCGCCAGCAGCTCGTCGCACCAGCGGCGCGCCAGGGCCGGGTCGTTGTCGGTGACGACCACCGCCGACAGGCCCGCAAACTCGATGTCGGCATTCGGGAAGCCGACGAACACGCTGGCGGCCAGCGCGCCTTCGGCCTCCATCTGCTTGCATCGGGCCTGCAGCGTGCGGTTGGGTTCGTCGTCGCTGCCCTGGCGCATCACGTGCGGCAGCATCGGCTGGCGGCCCCAGGCCATCGTCGGCCGGGCCCGGCCCGCCAGCTGGGCCAGCACGGCGCGGCCGGCACGCAGCCCGGTGCCGTGCATGTCCACATGCGGGTAGGTCTGGTAGCCGGCGATGGCGGTGGCGTGCCTGCCCATCGCGTCGTACAGGTTGGTGTGCATGTCCAGCGCCACGCCGACGGGAACGCCGGGTGCGATGGCGCGGATGCGCCGCAGCAGCTCGCCCTCGCCGTCTTCGTAACTCTCGGTGACCATCGCGCCGTGCAGGTCGAGCAGCACCGCGTCGCAGCCCTTGGCCACCGCGGCGCAGATGCGCGAGGCGATGTGCTCGAAGGCGGCATCGTGCACCGGCCCGCTCGGCCAGGCCGAGGCGGCGATGGGCAGGTCCACCTCGGCGCCGGCCTCTTCGGCCAGCTCCAGGAACGCTGCCAGCGCCGAGCCGGTGCCGCGCCAGGCCGCCGCCGCCGCGGCCCCTTCCAGCGGCAGCTGGCCCCCGGTGCCGAAACGGGTGAGGGGCGTGGGCACCGGCGAGAACGTGTTCGTCTCGTGCTTCATCTGGGCGACCACCAGTTTCATCTTTGGGGTTCCTTGGGCGGGGGGTGATGTGCCAAAAGCTCGGGCGTGCCGCGTGCCGCGCGGCGATTGACCGGCCCAACCCATCATTGCAGCGCACCGCCCGGGCCCGGCTCAGGGCAATCCCCGGCGCGGCGCGCTGTTCCCAGCCCTCAAGATCGCTTCCATGTCGGCGTCATGAACTCCACGACGTTTCCTGCCCCCCTCGACACCGGCCCTGCTGTTCAACCCGCCGCCCCGACCTTCAGCGCGCTGCGCCGGGTGTCGGGCCGCTTTCAGACCGCGGTGCCGGCCGCCGACCCGGCCGGGGCCAGGCACCCGAGCGCCAGCGTCCCGTTTGATTCCGTGCCGGCTGGCACTTGCGCTCCTGCCGCTGTTCCTGCTCCCGCTCCGGCCCCTGCTACCGCTCTCGCCGACCCGCCCTCGATTCCACCCCGCCCGCGCTTCCAGCCCAGCCGCCCGGGCCCGCTCTATCAACCCGAAATGCGCGACCGAGCCTCCGACCTGGCCGACTACACCGCCACCGACCTGGTGGTGCTGTACCACTCGCGCGGCGTCTCGCCGGTGGAAGCCACCAAGGCGGTGCTGGCGCGCATCGACAAGCTCAACCCGCGGCTCGCCGCCTACTGCCTGGTGGATGCCGAGCACGCGCTGGCCAGCGCGCGCGCCAGCGAAGAGCGCTGGATGCGCGGCGCACCGCTGTCGGTGCTGGACGGCGTGCCGTGCTCGATCAAGGACCTCATCCTCACCGCCGGCTGGCCCACGCTGCGCGGCAGCCACACGGTGGAGGCCAACCAGCCCTGGGAGGTGGACGCCCCGGTCACCGCGCGCCTGCGCGAAGGCGGCGTGGTGCTGCTGGGCAAGACCGCCACCCCCGAGTTCGGCTGCAAGGGCGAGACCAACTCGCCCAGGACCGGCATCACGCGCAACCCCTGGAACGCCAAGAAGACCCCGGGCGGCAGCTCCGGCGGCAGCGCCGCCGCGGTGGCCGCCGGCATGGGGCCGCTGTCCATCGGTACCGACGGTGCGGGCAGCGTGCGCATCCCCGCCGCCTTCTGCGGCAACTTCGGGTTGAAGCCCAGCTTCGGCCGCGTGCCGGCCTACCCACTTTCACCGTTCGGCAGCGTGGCGCACCTGGGCCCGCACACCATGAGCGTGCGCGACGCCGCGCTCGTGATGAGCCTCATCACCCGCCCCGACGCGCGCGACTGGACCAGCCTGCCACCCGAAACCCCGCATGGCGGCGCGCACGACTACAGCGCCGGGCTCGAAGCCGGCGTGGCCGGCCTGCGTGTGGCCTTCTCGCCGACGCTGGGCTACGCGAAGAACGTGCACCCCGAAGTGGCCGCCGCGGTGGCCGCCGCGGCGCAGCGCCTGGCTGAACTCGGCGCCATCGTCGAGCAGGTGGACCCGGGCTTCGAAGACCCGCTGGACATCAGCACCGGCCTGTGGTTCGTGGGCGCGTGGACACTGTGGAACACGCTGAGCCGCGAACAGCAGGCGCGCACCGACCCCGACTTCGCCGCCGAGGCGGCGCTGGGCTCCAAGCTGAGCGCGCTGGAAGTGCAGCGGCTGAACCTGCGCCGCGGCGCACTCGGCTCGCACATGCGGCAGTTCATGACCGGCTGGGACCTGCTCGTCACGCCCAGCGTGGCCGTGCCCGCCTTCGACGCCAAGCCGGCCGGCCACCAGGCCATGGAGCCCGGCGCCATGCTCGGCTGGACGCCGTTCAGCTACCCCTTCAACCTCACGCAGCAACCGGCCTGCACCGTGCCCTGCGGGCTGACCAGCGAGGGCCTGCCGATCGGCGTGCAGTTCGTCGGGCCGATGTTCGGCGATGCGCTGGTGCTGCGCGCGGCCCGGGCGTTCGAGAGCTTGATGCCGATTCAGAGGCCGGATCTGGCGCGGTTGTGAAGCGCAGGTTGCCGGGACGTTGAGAGACACGACCACGCTCGACTCCGCTTCGGCGATCAACGACTACTTTGCGGGTCTGAGTACGCCGAGCCTGACGTACGACCCGGCAGACAGGCTGGCCAGCGTCACACGCAGCGGCGACAACCAGACCTTCACGTGGGACGCCGTCGGGAACCGGACAGCGCACACACGAACAGCTGGAAGCTGGACCGCCACGCTCCAGCCAGCGGCCAACCGCTACACGTCGCTGTCGAATGGGCGGGCATTTGGCTACGACGGACTGGGCAACCTGACCGCCGACAGCCAAGGCGGGCGCAGCTACGTCTATGACGGCTTCAACCGCCTCCACGCGGTGTACGTCAACGGCGCCATCACGGCAGACTACCGCAGCAATGCGCTGAACCAGCGCGCGCTCAAGTCGGCACTCGGTGTGGGCACGCGGTTCATCTACGACCCCTCGGGGCAGCTGCTTCACGAGGAGGGGCCGCAGATCACCAACTACGTCTGGCTCGGCGGCGAACTGCTGGGGGTGGTGGCGGTGGCACCTTCTACGCCAGCCACAACGACCATCTGGGGCGCCCCGAGGCGCTGACCAACACGGCCGGGGGGGTGGTCTGGCGGGCCAACAACACTGCCTTCGAGCGCACGATAGTCCCCGGCAATACGATCACCATGAATCTCGGGTTTCCGGGGCAGTACTTCGACGCGGAGACGGGGCTTTGGTACAACTAGAATCGGTATTACGACGGGTCGCTTGGGCGGTATACCCAGTCCGATCCCATCGGGCTGGCGAGGGGGATCAATACGTATGCGTATGTGGGTGGGAATCCGATCTCGCGGGTCGACCCCTACGGGCTGTGGTCCGTCACGTTCGAGGGCTACGTCGGTGTTGGCGGCGGTGTGACCATCGGGCGAGATCCAAACACTGGCCAGCCATTCATCAGCCTTCGCGCTGGCTGGGGCATAGGTGGAGGCGCCAAATGGGAAAAGGAAGGTGGACGCCCCGGCTCCGAAGGACTGACCAACGCCTGCAAGGGTAGCGGCGCAGGCGCCGGCCTGTTCGCCGACGCCGACTTCAACGCTGGACCGCTGCAAGCGGGCCTGAAGAACAACTTCGGCGAGAACTCCGGGACCGGCTACTACGGTCAGTTCATGAGTCCGGGGTGGTCGCTCGGATCGAGTTGGGGCATCAAGGCCGGTGGGTCGTTCGGCGTTGAGTTCACAGGCTGGACGCCTGATGTGAGGCGTAGGCCATGACGCGCGGCAAGCTTGTCCGCTACTTTGTCATTCCCGTCGTAGCAGTGATGGCGTTCTGGTGGGGTGGCTACTTCTTCTTTACTGGATCGAGCGAATGGCAGGAGATCCAAGCAGTGCTCACGACTGACCCGGGGATTCGCGCGAAAGTCGGCGACGTCAAGAGCATCTCGGTTGCACCGTTCCCATTCATGTACCGCTTCAGTGGCGACTATGTGAGGGCGACCCTGCGGGTCACAGTGGTTCGAACGGTCAGTGAGTACCGCGCCACTATCGACGCCGAGCGACGCGCTGGTACATGGTCAGTGCAGGGTACATGAGTCGTCCTGCGCCCGGGGATCAAGCCTTGCCGCTTGCCTCGATCCGATCGACGACCTCACGCGCGGTGACGATGGCGATGCCCTCGTGGCTGCCGATGGGCAGCAGGTGCTTGCGAACCCCGGTGACGATCAGCTCGGCGCGTGCGGCCACGGCCGCGGCGATGACGTGATCGTCATCGGCATCGTTGGCGACGATGCGCGGCACGCTGGCCGGCGCGACCAGGGTGACGAGCGCCGTGTACTGCGCCACCAGCGCCGCGATGCTGGTCCTAAAAGCTTCGATGCGCCTGTCGAACTTCGAGTAGCCGAGCGTGTGCGCGAGCTCATCGAGCAGCACCGCACTGCTGTAAAGCTCCACCTCGCCGGCGATGGCCGCTTCGATCAAGCGCCGAGGCGGCCCGCTCCACAACAGGCCGGCCACCACGACATTGGTGTCGAGCACCAGCCGCAGGGGCTGGTGCGCTGAGTCGGCCATCAACTCGCCCCGCGCTGCCGCCGCTCGGCGCGCACCTTGCGCACCTCTTCGACGATCTCCTGCTCGAGCTCGGGCGTGAGTTCTTCCTGCGGCCCGCGCTGCCACATCGCCTGCAGCGCCTCGCCGGCGCGGCGGCGCAGCTGCTCGCGCAGCATCGCCTCCATGGCTTCGGCCGACAGCAGCCCCGCGCTGGCCGCCTTCTGCGCCAGTTCATCGGGCAGGTTGATTTGCACCGTCGTCATGTTCACTCCTTGATGCTGTGCTCAGTGGCTCACGCTCGGCTCTCCGCCTTGCGCTTGAGCTGCCCGCGTTCGATGAAGGCGTCGATGACCTGAAGCACCTGGCGCTTGTCGGCCACATCGAGCTTCTCGATGGCCAAGAGGCGCCGGCGCAGCCGGCTGTCGCCTTCTTGCTTGGCGAGCCCGCGCTTGGCCGCGCGCCCGAACATCTCATCGATGGTCACCCCCAGCACGGTGGCGATCTGCGGCAGCAGGTTCGCCGGCGGCGTGGCTGCCGGGCTCTCGTAGTAGGCCACCATGCGCTGCGAAATCCCCAGCTCGGCGGCCAGCTCGATCTGCGTGAAGCCTGCGGCCTTGCGCAGGATTGCGAGTCGCTGTCCAAAACTCACCTCGACCTCGGCCGCCTGCACGCCCGCAATGCGCTTGCCCATGTGGCGCCACTCCTTGCAATTGTGCGGATCCAGGACTTGGTGGGGCAGCGTGGGAGGCCACGGATGCGGCCGTGGCACATGCCCCTGCAGAGATATACACGGTGTGTCTAGTGTGCCGTCCTTGGTGTTGTGTAGCAAGCCAGCGCATGGCGGGGTCATACGCAGACGGCCACGGCACGCATCCCTGAGACACGGGTCGAGCGGCCGAGGGATGCGGTGCCTGCCAAGCGCATGGTCGAGGCCTCGGGCTTCGAGCCATGACCGACGCACCCGCGGTGACAATGCAAACATGGCACGCCCGCATGCTCGAGCGCTGAGCGCCTGACCCTTGATCGAGTTCCTGATCGAAGTCGTCGGCGAGTTTGTCCTCCAGTTCCTGCTGGAGGTGCTGGCTGAGCTCGGCTTGCGCTCGCTCACCGAGCCGTTCCGCGCGCGGCCGCATCCGGTGCTGGCTGGCATTGGCTACGCAGTGTTCGGTGCCGTGGTGGGCGGGCTGAGCCTGCTGGTCTTTCCGCAGCACCTCACGCCGCCGGGCACGTCCCGCGTGCTGAACCTGGTCGCCACGCCGCTGGCCTGCGGCGCCTGCATGGCACTGCTGGGGGCGTGGCGGCGCCGGCACGCCCAGCCGCTGGTGCGGCTGGACCGCTTCAGCTACGGCTTCTTCTTCGCCTTCGCGATTGCGCTCACGCGCCTGCACTTCGCGGGCTGATGCTGCGGTGGGCGAAGGCGCCCGCGGGTGCGGTGGCCCGCGGCAGCATCGCTCCCCTCGGCAACAGCGGCCCGGCGGCCCGGCCCATGGCGCCCCACTCCGGTCTCATCAACCTCCGGGCCCGCCCTCCGGGGTCAGGTCTCTCCTTCTTGCGGCAAACCTGTCCGGGAGCCATCGGGGTCAGGTCTTGGTCAGGTCTCTCTCTTGCTTGATATCAAGTGTCAGGCGTCCTGTTCGTCCAAGCGGGGCAGCAGTTCGCGTTGACCGCTGACAGTGACCTCCACCGCGCGGCCGGACCCGCGGCGCAGCCAGCCCTTGGTGGTGAAATGCTGGAACATCTCGTCCGCGAGTTGGCCCGCCAGGTGATCACGACGTTCGGACCAGTCCACGCAGCGGTATGCAAAGCGACGCCGGCTGCAGGGCAGACTTGGATTCATCCCCAATCGTGCGAGCCACGTCCGCCCCGAATCCGTGAGCTCGAAACCGTCGGACGTGGTTCCAAGCCGCCCTCCACGTTGAAGTGAGTCGAGGACCGCAACTCCAAGCTTGCCGGCCAGGTGGCCATAGCAGCAACGCGCAAGGCGCAGGCGGGTTCTTTCGGGGTGGGCCCATGCGCGGTCATGACCATCGCGCTCGGCCACCAGGGCCAACGCTTCGAGCGCATGCGCCACTTCGGCGTCGGCCAGGCGGTAGTACCTGTGGCGGCCCCTGGGCTCGCAAACCACGAACTTCGCGCCCATCAGCTTGACCAGATGGCCACTGGCCGTCGCCGGCGTCACGGATGCAGCCTTCGCCAGCTCGCTGGCGCTGGCGTACTCGCCGGTCAGCAAGTAGGCCAGCATGCGAGACCGTGACGGGTCGGCCACGATGGCCGCTACACGGGCCAGGCGCGGTTCATGGGCGGCGTTCATCGGTATCAGGTTAGCGCGCTTCACGCGTCCGAGGAGACCTCTTCGCGTTCATGAACCGCGGCCCCCGTCATTCGACATCACTTGGGCTTTCAGGGCGGCTGCGGGCTCGAAGTAGCGGGTCGCCATCGCCCGGTTCGGCTCCACGTCGAAGATCACCGCGATCACGGCGTCACCTGCCGCGCCAGATCGCGCGTTGCGCTGACATCCTCCAGCCAGGTTCGCTCCTCCCGAAGGATGAAGCGCTGCGACTGAGCCCACTCGAAGTTGGCACGCCCTTCGGCGTCGGCCTTCAGCGTTGCACGGTAGCGTTCATAGGCTGCCATCGTGTCGAAGCCGATCAGGCCCCACGCCAAATCGTTTCTGCCTTCATGTGGCAGGAAGTAGCCGATCAGGTTGCCGCCGCAGCGCGGAATGATCCGGCCCCATGTTTCGGCGTACTGCTTGAAGGCGGCGCGCGGGAAGGGATCGATCTGGTATCGGATGAGGCAGGTCACGGTCATGGTGTCGGCTCGAGGTCGGTTGAAGTCAACCAGGAATGTGCCGGAGTCGACTGGCAAGATGCTTCGGCCCAGGCCGAATGGTGCTGAACCCGGGGAGAGCGGCGGAGCGGGGCGGGGTCAGGTCTCTCCTCTTGCATCAATCCTGTCCACGGCCTCGCGTGCGGTGACGATGGCGATGCCCCGACGAGGCCCGCTCACCCCTTGGACATCACCCATGCATCGCCTGCGCGGTGGCCACGTGCCGCGTGCAGCGAAAGCCCGCGGCCACCAGGTCGATGCCGGTCAGCAGCGCCTCGCCGCGGCCCAGCAGCACGGGCGAGAGGGCCAGGTGCATCTCGTCGACCAGCCCGGCTTGCAGGTATTGGCGCACCGTGGCCACACCGCCGCCCACGCGCACATCCTTGCCGCCGGCGGCCTGGCGCGCGCGGGCCAGCGCCTCGTGGATGCCGCCGGTGACGAAATGGAAGGTGGTGCCGCCGGTCATTTCCAGTGGCGGCCGGGCGTGGTGCGTCAGCACGAACACCGGCACGTGGTAGGGGGGCGAATCGCCCCACCAGCCTTTCCAGCTCTCGTCGGGCCACGGCCCGCGCACCGGGCCGAACATGTTGCGGCCGGGGATCCATGCGCCCACGGCCGCAAAGCTCGCCTGTGCGAACTCGTCGTCCTCGCCGGTGGTGCCCTCGCCTGCGCCGAACATCCGCTGCATCGTGCGCGTGGGCACCAGCCACCGGTGCAGCCCCGGGCCACCCTCGCCCAGCGGGTTGTGCAGGCTCTGGTTCGTGCCGGCGCCGAAGCCATCGAGCGAAACCGAGAACGCAAGCACCTTCAGTCTGGACATGTCGGCAGCTCCGACGTGGTCGCGCGGCGATGATGCCTGCGGCGGGCGGGCCGCAGCTATGCTCGGCGGCGGCCGTTCCATCATCCCGGGCCAGCCCTGCCCAACGCCGCTTCGCTGCGCTTCGCACAGCCCGCTTCACAGGCCACGGTGGCCGCCCACACCCCCAACCCGATGCACGACCTCGCCTTCCTCCCCGCCCACGAACTCGCGCGCCGTCTGCGCCGCCGCGAGATCGGCAGCCTGGAACTGCTGGACCACTATCTTGGCCGCATCGAGCGCCTGAACCCCGGGCTCAACGCCGTGGTGGTGCTGGACGCCGAGCGCGCCCGCGCACGCGCACGCGAGGCCGATGCGGCGCTGGCCCGCAGCGAGGGCTGGGGCCCGCTGCACGGCCTGCCGATGACGGTGAAGGAGTCGTTCAACGTCGCGGGCCTGCCCACCACCTACGGCTACCCGGCGTTCGCCGAGCGCCGGCTCGACAGCGACGCCGTCACCGTGCAGCGCCTGAAGGCCGCCGGCGCGGTGATCTTCGGCAAGACGAATGTGCCGGTGTCGCTGGCCGACTGGCAGAGCTTCAACCCCGTCTACGGCACCACGAACAACCCGTGGGACCCGGCGCGCACGCCGGGCGGCAGCTCGGGCGGCTCGGCGGCGGCGCTGGCCGCGGGGCTCACCGGGCTGGAGCTGGGCAGCGACATCGGCGCGTCCATCCGCAACCCGGCGCATTACTGCGGCGTGTGGGGCCTCAAGCCGAGCTGGGGCGTGGTGCCGCAGGCCGGGCACGAGCTGCGGCCGGTGCCCTGTGCCGACAACTACGACATCACCGCGGTGGGGCCGATGGCGCGCAGCGCCTTCGACCTGGCACTGGCGATGGAGGTTCTGAGCCAGCCGCTTTCGATGTACACGCCGCTCGGCCGGGTGCCGCTGCGCTGGGCCACGCGCGGCACGCCGCCGCGGCGCTGCCGCATCGCCATCGTGGCCGACGACGCGCAGGCGCGGGTCGATGCGCCGCTGCGCGCGGCCTTGTCGCGGCTGGCCGATTTCCTGCGTCGCGAGGGCTGCGTCGTCGACGAGCAGGCGCGCCCGGTGGACAGCGCCGAGGCGCATGCCGTCTACGTGCACCTGCTGCGCGCGGCCACCGGCGCGCGCTTCACCGACGCCGACTACGCCGCCGCGCAGGCGCGCGCGCCAGGCTACGCGGCAGACGACCAGAGCTACCCGGCGCGCATGGACCGCGGCAGCGCCAGCAGCCACCGCGCGTGGGTGCAGTTCGACCAGCGGCGCGACCGGCTGCGCCAGCAGTGGGCAGCCTTTTTCGAGCGCTTCGATCTGCTCATCTGCCCCACCGCCACCACGCCGGCATTCGTGCAGAACCAGCAAGGCGAGCGCTGGGAGCGGCTGATCCCCGTGCGCACGGGCGACGCGGCCGGCGGCAGCGGCGGCACGGTGCTGCAGCAGCCGACCACCGAGGCGCTGTTCTGGGCCGGCTACCCGGGCGTCGTGGGGCTGCCGGCGTGCTCGGCACCGCTGGAACTGTGCGAAGAGCCGGCCGGCAGCGGCAGCGGCGCCCGCGTGCAGCTGCCCGTCGGGGCGCAAATCGTCGGCCCGGCTTTCGGCGACATGGACGTGCTGGCCTTCGCGCAGTGGCTGGAGCGCGAGTACCACGCCTTCACGCCCCCGCTGCCGGCAATGGCTTGAGCGGCGCGGCGATACTCGCTGCCC
This sequence comes from Rubrivivax sp., assembly GCA_016788525.1. Taxonomy (GTDB): domain Bacteria; phylum Pseudomonadota; class Gammaproteobacteria; order Burkholderiales; family Burkholderiaceae_C; genus Rubrivivax. The sequence continues at coordinate 2,616 of JAEUPD010000079.1, read as the reverse complement.
GCGCGCGACCGCGAGCTTGCGCCCCCGCCGCCCCGCACAACCTACGCGCCACCATGTTCGGCCCCATCACCATCCCCTTCGGCTGCAAGCTGCTGTTCAACACCGTCAAGCTCAAGCCGGGGGTGACGATCGACGATGTCGAACTCGCCCTGGCCGAGATGTGCAACGTGGTCAAGGAAACTTATGGCGTCGAGCGTGGCGGGTTCGTCGCCGGGCAGGTGTTCCGCTTCGCCGGCTTCCTTTCGGCCGAAGGGTCGCTCGGCGCGGCCGCGGGTGATGGCAGCCGCGGCGGCAGCGGCGACCCCGACCACGACCTCGTCATCGCCACCTACTGGCGCTCGTTCGAGCAGCACGAGCGCTCGCACGCCGACCGCGTGTTCAAGGACAAGTTTGCCGCGCTGGCCGAGCATTGCACCGAGACGCGCGAGTTCGGCTACGAGCTGCTGTGGCAGGGCGCGTACGAGGGGGCGGGCCACGCCGCCTGAGCGGCTGAGCTTCGGCCCGCAGACCACACCTGACCAGCCCGCCGGTGCCTGCGCTCGTCGCGGCGCCCACGAGGTGGCCCGCGCGGCACCCGGCGCCACGGCGCTGGCCTGGCGCGAGCACTCCGCGGGATGGAGCCGGGCGCCCGCCGCGGTAACGTAGCGGGATGGACCCCGCCCGCCCCCGCCACGGCCCCACCACCGTCAGCCACGCCACACACCCGGGCCACGCCACCACCACGCGGCCCGCCGCGCTGGCCTTCGCGCACACCCGGCCCGGCGCCAACACGCGGCCGCATGGGCTGGGCAGCGAGGCGCGCGGCAAGCCCGCCCCCGAGCGCATCGACGACATCACGGCGCTGGACGCCATCAGCCTGTCGCGCGCCATCCACGCCCGGCAGGTCTCGTGCCGCGAGGTGATGCGCGCTTACCTGGCGCGCATCCACCGCCTCAACCCGCAGGCCAACGCCATCGTCAGCCTGGTGCCCGACGAGGTGGCGCTGGCCGAGGCCGAGCGCTGCGACGCCGAACTCGGCGGCCCCGGCGGGCGCCACCGCGGGCGCTGGGGCAGCCGCGGCTGGATGCACGGTTTTCCGCAGGCCATCAAGGACACCGCGCACGCCAAGGGCCTGCCCACCACCTTCGGCAGCCCGCTGCTGGCCGCCGACGTGGCCGCCACCGACAGCCTGTACGTGCAGCGCATGAAGGCCAGCGGCGCCATCGTCATCGGCAAGACCAACATGCCCTAGCTGGGCCTGGGCTCGCACACCTACAACAACCTGTTCGGCCGCACGCCCAACGCCTACGACCCGGCGGTCAGCGCCGGTGGCTCGAGCGGTGGCGCCGCCGTGGCGCTGGCGCACCGGCTGCTGCCGGTGGCCGACGGCTCCGACTTCATGGGCTCGCTGCGCAACCCCGCGGGCTGGAACAACGTGTTCGGCTTTCGCCCGAGCCAGGGCCGCGTGCCCGCGTTCCCCAAGCCCGAGCTGTATGTCAGCCAGCTGGGCACCGACGGCCCGATGGGCCGCACCGTGCGCGACCTGGCGGCGCTGCTGTCCACGCAGGCCGGCCACGACCCGCGCGTGCCACTGTCGCTGGCCACCGACCCGGTGAGCTATGTGCCCGCCGACGGCGAGGCCAGCGTGAAGGGCCTGCGCATCGGCTGGCTGGCCGATCTGAACCGCTACCTGCCGATGCAGACCGGCGTGCTGGCCCGCTGCGAGGCCGCGCTGGAGCGCATGGAAGCGGCCGGCGCGAAGGTGGAGCCGCTGGGCCGCGAGGTGCTGGGCGAATCGCCCGAGGCGCTGTGGCAGGCCTGGCTGGTGTGGCGCCGCGCGCTCGTCGCGCCCAACGTCGCCGCGCTGCTGCCGCTGGCGCCCGATGCGCGCCAGCGCATCAAGCCCGAGGCGCTGTGGGAACACGACCAGGCGCAGGACCTCGACTTCAACACCTTCATGCGCGCCGCGCAGGTGAGAAGCCGCTTTCACACCCACCTGGCCGGCGTGTTCGAGCGCTACGACCTGCTGGCGCTGCCGGTGGCGCAGGTGTGGCCGTTCGAGCTGCACACCAGCTGGCCGCGCGAGATCATCGGCATCGAGATGGACACCTACCACCGCTGGATGGAGGTGACGATCTACGCCACCTTCGCCGGGTTGCCCGCGGTGTGCGTGCCGGCCGGCTTCCACGCCAATGGCCGCTGGCCGATGGGGCTGCAGCTGATCGGGCCGCCGCTGGGCGACGCGGCGGTGCTGCGCGCCGCGGCGGGCTACGAAGACCTCATCGGCGACTGGCTGGGCGTGCGGCCGGCGGGTTGAAGCGGCCGTGGCTCGGCCTCGGCTGACCGAGGTGAAGCCGGATCGGCCAGTTCAGATCGTCGTTGTCGTTCGCGCTTGGAGGTCGCGGCGAGCAGAGGTTCGGCCCGCAGCAACCAAGGGTGGCATCCGAAGGCGTGGCGCGCCACGACGGTGCTTGCACAGACCCGGGGGGCCTGCCCTGCCGCGCCCGAGGGCGATCGGCGCCCCGCAGCGCAGCGCAGGGGTCCGGCTCGCGCGAGCGAGCCGGAAGGCCGAAGGTGTATCCGCCGGCCGTCATCCGCGGCAGGCGCAGCCTGGCGCGGACGCCGGGCCTCGCCCGC
>JAEUPD010000049.1 GCA_016788525.1 Rubrivivax sp. | reverse complement strand
TCCAGGTTGCGGCTGCGGATCTGCTCGACGTAGGCCAGGTACTGGCGCGTCACATCCGCCAGCGGGATGTCCAGGATGTTGAAGTTTTGCTTGCGGATCAGGTACAGCAGCAGGTCCAGCGGGCCTTCGAAGGCCTCGAGGAAGACTTCGAGCGCATCGGGCGGGATGTACAGGTCCTGCGGCAGCGCGAACAGCGGCTCGCCGTACAGGCGCGCCACCGCCACCTGGTCGACGACCTGCGGCGCGCCGGTCGCTTCGGGGTCGGCGGGCGCGGCCTCGCCGCGCAACTCGGGCGGCAGCTCGGCCGCCGGGTCGGCTTGCATCACGAGGGAGCCAGGTCAGGCAGGGCAGGGAGTGCCGCTGGAGCGGGGGGAGCGAGCGCGCGCGCCTGCGATCAGCGCTGCGTCTGATAGACGTAGGGCTGCTGCGGAACCTTGGCCTCGCGCCAGCCGGCCTGCGCCTGGCGGTCCTGTTCGCGGTCCCACAGCAGTGCGCGGCCCGCGCGCTGCTCGGCCTCGAGGGTCGGCTTCCTGGCCTTCAGCTCCTCGATGAACGAGGTGACGTCGGATTTGTAGGGCTTCCAGAACAATGGCATGGGAACTCGCAGGAGGCGGGGCGCCAGAATCGCCGCCGATTCTATGAGCGCGCCTCGGCGGCAGGCACGGCGGCGCATCCAGCCGTCCGCAGGAGCCTCGTCTTGAAGACCTGTTTTGCGATCTTTCTTGCCGGCATGATCCTGCTGGCCGCCGGCTGAAACGGCTTGGCCCTCGGCGAGGCCGTGCTCAGCGCGCCAGGCTGCGCAGCTTGCCGGGGTTCAGCAGCCCCAGCGGATCGAACCGCTGCTTCATCGCCGTGGCCGCCTCGGCCGCCATGCGCTGCGCGGCGCCGAGCGCGCTGCGATCCATGTCGCGCAGCTTGCCGCCGTCCTCGAGCAGGTGCGTGTGGGCGTTGTTGATCGTCACGCCCTCGGCCTCGAACGCGGCAGCCAGCTGCGCCAGGCGCTCCTCGGTGGTGAAGCGCACCACCGGCAGGCTGCTGCAGGTGTAGCGGCCGTCGGTGAGCCGGATGTACTCCAGGTGCAGCATCACCTCGGGCGAGAGCTTGCGGTGCAATGCCAGCACCTGGTCCTTCTGGCGCAGCGGGTCGAAGCGCGCCTGCAGGTAGGTGAGGCTCTTGTCTACCTTGAGGGCCTGCAGCGTGGTGTGGTTCCAGCAGTACTCCACCAGCGTGCGGTTCAGCCGCTTCACCTCGGCGCGGTCCTTGCGGTAGCTGACCTCGCCGCCGTGGGCCGCGACGAGGTCGCGGGCGGCCGCCTCGGACGACTCGGTGACGATCATCAGCACCGCGTGCCGCCCCTTGGGCAGGTGCTCGGCGAGGGTCACGAAGTACTCCGGGATCGGCGCGCACATCAGCGCCAGTTCCTTCTTGACGATGCCCGGTGTGCCGCCGTGCAGTGTCATGCAGCAGTCGATGGCGTCGGGCAGATGCTCGAAGGTGACGATCATCTCCACCCAGGGCAGCGCGGGCGCCAGCGCGATCTCCAGCTCGAGCACGATGCCGTTGGTGCCCCACTTGTGGTGCACCAGCAGTGCCTCGGCGCCGCGCAGCTCGGTCACCTGCGGCTCGGGTTCCACCGACATGACCCGCGCGCCGAGGATGTTGCCGGCCGCGGCGATGGGCCCGTAGGTGATCGAACCGGCACCGCCGAAGCCGCCACCGAACAGGCCACCCAGCGACGCGGCGCGAAAGGTGGAAGGCAGCCAGCGAAGCTCCCAGCCCAGCGGCTGCGCCGCCTTGTCGAAGTCGCCCAGGCGGATGCCGGCCTGCGCGCGCCCGGCGCCATCGCGCGCCCAGCGAAAGGCGTTGCAGCCGCTCATGTCCAGCACCAGCCCGCCCTGCAGCGGCACGATCTGCCCATAGTTGCCAGTGCCCGAGCCGCGCACGGTGATCGGCACATGCCGCTTCGCGCATGCGGCCACCACTGCGCGCACCTCGTCTTCACCCGCCGGCCGCACCGCGATGTCGGCGCGCTTGCCCTCGAGCTGGCGCTTGAGCACCGGGCTGAACCAGGAGAAGTCCTGCGACAGGCGCGCGAGCTGCGCTTCTTCGGTGGTCCAGGCCAGCGCGGGCAATTCGGCCGCGATGGCGGCGCAGGCCGCCGCGTGGGTCATGGCCGCGGCCCCGGCGCGAGCGCGAGGCGGGGCGCGCGTGCGGTCACGGCAGCACCTTCAGGTCGCGGATGAACTCGGTCGAGTACGTGTCGGTGACCTTCACCTTGCCGGGGTCGACAAGCTTGGCCGAAACGGCAAAGTCGTAGGTGGCCTTGCTGCGCGCGTCGGTGATGATGCCGATGCCCAGCCGCGAGGCGTCGCCGCTGGTGACGATGCCCATCTCCTTGAGCTTGGCCAGGCTGTAGGCCAGCTGCTCGTCCTTCATGTTCGGGTTGGCCTGCTTGATGAGTGCGTTGGCCGGCGCCGGGTTCTCGAAGTAGCTCTTCCAGCCCTCGGCCGAGGCGCGCACGAAGGCGGCCACGGCCTTGGTTCGTTCCTTCACGGTCTTGTCCATGCAGGTCACGGTGTTGGCATAGGCCGGAAAGCCGAAGTCGCTGAACATGAACGCGCGGGCCTTCACGCCGGCGTTCTGGATGGCGAACGGCTCGCTGGTCAGGTACCCCTGCTGCACGACGCTCTTGTCGGCCAGGAACGGCTGGATGTTGAAGGTGTAGGGGCGCGCCTGGGCGTCGGTGAAGCCGTACTTGGCCTTCAGCCAGGGCCAGTAGCCGCGGTGCGCCAGGCTGGAGATGAGGATCGTCTTGTCCTTCATGTCCTCGAAGCCCTTGACGCCGTCGTGTGCGATGAGCACCTGCGGGTCCTTCTGGAACAGCGCAGCCACGGTCACCACCGGGATGCCGCTCTCGCGCACCTGCATGGCCTGCAGGTCCGAGCTGCCCATCACGCAGTCGGCCTGGCCGGCGGCCATGATCTGGTAGGTGTTGACCTGCGGGCCGCCCATGCGGATGGTGACGTCCAGCCCATGCTTCTTGTAGATGCCGGTGGCCACCGCCTGGTAGTAGCCACCGTGCTCGGCCTGCGCATACCAGTTGGTGATGTAGGTGAAGGCCTCCGGCGCCTGCGCCTGCGCATGGCCGGCCAGCGCGGCGCCGGCGACGAGGGTCAGGCCGCGAAGGGCCGGGCGGAAGTGGAATGGCGAGAGCATGGCGGTCCTCCGGTGGAACGTGCGGCAGTGGACTGGCGTTGGTGGGGCCGGTGCGGCGCGCCTAGAGCCGCTGCTCGATGTGACCCTGGTGGTGGCCGAGGCCCCAGGTGGCCTCTTCGCGCGCCGGCCAGTTCAGCGCGTGAAGCTCGGTGATGGCCTGCGCCCAGCTCGCGGCCAGCGAATCGAGGATGGCGTCGCCTTGCTCGCGCGTGGCCGGCAGCGGGTCGCCGATGACGCCGCTCGGGCCGAAGTCACGCGCGCTCCACGCGCACGCGGGGCGGCCGTCCGGCGACAGCAGCTTGCTGGGGAACTCGGGCGGGTAGTTGGTCACCGCACGCTCCATGTGCACGGTGTCGGGCGCCAGCGCCATCATGATGGCTGTCTCGGCGTGCCCGGCGTGCATTGCCAGCTTCTTTTCCTTCTCGGCGAGGTAGCGCCCGGCCACGTGCGGCAGCCGCCACGTGTGGTGCGGCACGACGATGAAGTCGCCATGGCGCAGCCGCAGTTCGCGAGCAGCCATCTCCATCACCTGCGGTTGCCCGCCGTGGCCGTTGACGATGAGCAGCTTCCGGAAGCCCGAGCGGTAGGCGCTTTCGCCAACCTGCACCACCGTGGCGTACAGCGTCTCGCCGTCGAGCGTGAAGGTGCCGGGAAAGTGCAGGTGCTCTTCGCTCTTGCCGTAGCTGATGGGCGGCAGCGCGAAGGCCGGCACCTCCTTGGGCAGCCGCGCCAGCGCATGGCCCACGACGCCGGCGCAGATGACAGTGTCCACCGCGCAGGGCAGGTGCGGCCCGTGCTGCTCGGTGCTGCCGGCGGGCAGCACGATCACCGTGTTCTGGCGGTCGGGCAGCGCGGCGATCTCGGTCCAGCTCAGGTACGGCAGGAAGCGTGAGGGCGGGTTGTAGCCATGCATCATGGGTGGCAGCCTTGTTCGGAGAGACCTCGCCCGGAAGATAGCAGCGGCCGGGCCGGCGGCACTTGGCGGGAACCCGCGGCCGCCCGCCAGGCGGGCCCGATTCGCTGCTTCTCAGGCCAGTGCTTCGCGCAGCGCGGCCAGCGTAGCGTCGGGGGCTTCGGTCATCAGGTTGTGGCCCGCCTCCACGACGTGCACCCGCGCCTTCAGCGTGGCGGCCAGTTCACGCGCTGCCTTGGGCAGCGTCATCTGGTCGGCGCGCCCGAGCACGAAGTGCACCGGGCAGGCCACCCTGGCGGCCGCGGCCTCGCCGCCGCGGTAGCGGTTGCAGATCGAGAACTCGTGGTGGAACAGGTTGGTCTCGGCGCAACCGGCCTGCATGCGGCGCATCAGCGCGCGGTTGCTGCCATGCAGCGACATGCCGGGACCCGGGTACGAGGGCTTGGCCGCGTGGCTTGCGTGCGACCAGGCATTGACCATGTCGATGGCGCGCAGCGGGTCGGCCAAGGCGGTGGCCAGCAGCGACTCCGACACCTGCATCGGGTAGGCGGTGCCCATCATCACCAGGCGGCTCACGCGCTCGGGCGCGCGCCCGGCCGCCTCCAGGGCCACCAGCGAGCCCATGCTGTGGCCGACCAGCGCGGCGCGCCGCGCACCCGCGGCATCGAGCAAGTCCCACAGCCAGCCGGCCAGGGCCGGCACGTCGGCCAGCGGCGGCCCCTCGCTGAGCGAGTGCCCCGGCAGGTCCACCGCGAGCACGGCATGGCCGTGGTGTGCGCTCCAGCGCGCCAGCAGCGTCCAGCAGCTGTGGTCGTGCAGCGCGCCATGCACGAACACGACGCAAGGTCGTGTCGGATCGAAGGGCTTGCCGCCGGTGTAGGCATGGGCCCTGCGGCCCTGGACGAGATGCATCATGTCACTCACCCGGCCTTCTGCGCGACCTTGAAGGCGCGCTTCAGGTCCTCGATCAGGTCGTCGGCATCTTCCAGGCCGATCGACAGGCGGATCGTGCCCGGCGCGATGCCCGCCGCCGCCAGCGCGGCGTCGTCCATGCGGAAGTGAGTCGTGCTCGCCGGGTGGATGACGAGCGAGCGGCAATCGCCGACATTGGCGAGGTGGCTGAAGATCCTCAGCGCCTCGATGAAGGCCTGGCCCTGGCCGCGGCTGCCCTTGAGGTCGAAGCTGAACACGCTGCCGCAGCCGCGCGGCAGCAGCCTCTTCGCCAGCGCGTGGCTCGGGTGACCTTCGAGCTCGGGGTAGCCCACTGCGGCCACCATCGGGTGGGCGGCGAGAAAGGCCACCACGCGGCGCGTGTTCTCGACGTGCCGCGCCATGCGCAGCGGCAGGGTCTCGATACCCTGGAGGATGAGCCACGCCGTGTGCGGGCTCATGCAGGCCCCGAAGTCGCGCAGGCCCTCGCGGCGGGCGCGCAGCAGGAAGGCGCCGACCGTGCTCTCCTGGGTGAACACCATGCCGTGAAATCCGGCGTAGGGTTCGCTGAGTTCGGCAAAGCGGTGCGCCGGGCCGCTCTTCGCATGCGCGGCGTCCCAGTCGAACAGGCCGCTGTCGGCGAGCACGCCGCCGATCACCGTGCCGTGGCCCGAGAGAAACTTGGTGGCGCTGTGGAACACCAGGTCTGCGCCATGCTCCATCGGCTTCATCAGCCACGGCGTGGTGAAGGTGCTGTCCACCAGCAGCGGCAGGCCGGCATCGTGCGCGATGGCGCTCACCGTCGGGATGTCCAGCACGTCCAGGCCCGGGTTGCCCAGCGTCTCGCCGAACAGCAGCCGCGTGTTCGGGCGGATGGCCGCGCGCCAGCCGTCGATGTCGCCCGGCTTGACGAAGGTGGTGTCGATGCCGAAGCGCGCGAGCGTGTAGGCCAGCAGGTTGTGGCTGCCACCGTACAACGCCGCGCTGGCCACGATGTGATGCCCGGCGCCGGCGATCGTGCTGATCGCCAGGTGCAGCGCCGCCTGCCCGCTGGCGGTGGCAATCGCGCCCGCGGCACCTTCGAGGGCCGCCACGCGCTCCTCCAGCACCGCGTTGGTGGGGTTGCTGATGCGCGAGTAGACATGGCCCGAGCGCTCCATGTTGAACAGGCTCGCGGCGTGCTCGCTGCTCTCGAACACGAAGCTCGTGCTGAGGTGGATGGGCACCGCACGCGCGCCGGTGGCGGGGTCGGGCGCGGCGCCGGCATGCAGCGCCAGCGTGTCGAAACCGGGGTCGGCGGGTCCGGCCATGGCCATCTTCTCCGGGATGCTTCGGGGGCGCGGGAGCCTCGACGCGGGCCCCGTGCTGCAGGCATTGTGGGCTATATTGATTCGTGCCCGGGGTGACGGCCCCGCGGACGCAGCCACCCCTCACCGACCGCCCCCAACAGGCGCCCTGCCATGAAAGTCTCCGACATCCTGCGCGTCAAGGGCAACACGCTGTACACCGTGGCGCCTGACGACGCACTGGCCGGCGCCGTGCAGGTGATGGCCGAGCACGACATCGGTTCGCTGGTGGTGATGGAGCACGGCGACCTGGTGGGCATGCTCACCTTTCGCGAGGTCATCTCCGCCATCGTCGCCAACGGCGGCAGCGTGGGCGCGCAGCGCGTGCGCTCGGTGATGGACGATGCGCCGCTGACCTGCACGCCGGAGACCGACATCAACGAGGTGCGCCGCATGATGCTGGGCCGCCACGCGCGCTACATGCCGGTGCTGGAGCGGCGCACGCTGATGGGCGTGATCAGCTTCTACGACGTGGCCAAGTCGGTGGTCGACGCGCAGGACTTCGAGAACCGCATGCTCAAGGCCTACATCCGCGACTGGCCGGAGGAGCGGGGCGAGCAAAGCGGCTGATCGGGCCGCCGCCGCCGGACGACGCCAGCCGGCGCTGGCTGGCACGGGCTGGACCGGTCTGCCGCGGCGGGGCACGCGCCCGGTGCCCCCACTCGCGCGGCGCGGTGCGGCGCCGGGGGCGCGCCCGGTGCGGCTTCAGGGCGCAGCCGGTTCCAGCCGAAAGCTCGCCACCGCTGCGGCCAGGTCTTCGGCCTGCTGGCGCAGCGCCTCGGCCGAGGCGGCGCTCTGCTCCACCAGCGCGGCATTGCGCTGGGTCATGCCGTCGAGCTCGGCCACGGCGTGGTTGACCTCGCCGATGCCCTGGGTCTGCTGAGCGGTGGCGGTGTCGATCTCGCCGATCGTCTGCGCCATGTGCGCCACGCCGCCGACGATCTTCTCCATCGTTGCGCCGGCGTCGCCGACCAGCTTGGCGCCGGCCTCCACGCGGTCGACCGACGTGCCGATCAGCGCCTTGATCTCGCGCGCCGCGGCGGCGCTGCGCTGGGCGAGGCTGCGCACTTCGCCGGCCACCACCGCGAACCCGCGGCCCTGCTCGCCGGCACGCGCCGCCTCGACCGCGGCATTCAGCGCCAGGATGTTGGTCTGGAAGGCGATGCCGTCGATGACGCCGATGATGTCGGCGATGCGCCTGGAGCTGGCGCTGATCTCGCTCATCGTCGAGACGACATGCGACACCACCTGGCCGCCGTGGCGCGCCGTGCCGGCCACTTCGCTGGCCAGCAGGCTGGCGCTGCGTGCGGTCTGCGCCGTCTGCCCGACGGTGCCCGAGAGCTGTTCGATCGCCGAGGCCGTCTGCTGCAGCGAGCCGGCGGCCTGTTCGGTGCGCTGGCTGAGGTCCTGGTTGGCTGCGGCCACCTCGCCGCTGGCCTGGTGCAGCCGCCCGGCGGCTTCACGGATGCGGCTGACCAGCGTGGCCAGCGAGGCCTGCATCGATGCGAGCGCCGCCTGCAGCTCGCCGATCTCGTCGGCGCGCGGTGCCGCATCGGTGCTGCCGAACAGTTCGCCGGCGGCGATGCGCCGGGCCAGCCGGCGGGCCTCGTCCAATGGCCGCGCCACGGAGCGCGCGGTGCGCAGCGCCAGCGCCAGGCCCAGCAGTGCGGCCGCAACGAAGCCGCCGGCCAGCCAGACCAGCGCCTCGCGAGCCCGCTGGCGCACGGCCGCAGCGGCGACGTTCGAGCGGGCGTCGAGCTTGCTGCCCACGGCGGCCAGCGCGCCGATCATCGCCTTGGCCTGCGGCACCAGCTCGGCGTCGACGCGCGCGGCGCCTTCGCCCATCTGCAAGTCGTCGCGGATCGTCGCGCGCAGCGCAACGAAGCGCTGGCGGTGGTCTTGCACCGCCTTCACCGCTGCGGACAGCTCCGCATCGTCGCCGACGGCGGCGGCCAGCTGTTGCTGCAACTTGGCGCTGACCGTGGCGGTCTCGCCCATCTCCTCGGCCAGCCGGGCCTGCAGCGGCGCCAGGCGCTTGCGCGCCGCCTCGTCGTCGCCGACGGCGGCGTCCAGCCGTGTCGCGTGCAGCGCTCGGTCGAGGTTCACCTGCACCGAGGCCGTCCAGCGCGCCACCGTGGCCAGCCGCTGCGACTGCTCGGTGGCGCCGGCATGTTCGGCGCGCAGTTGCCAGATGCCCATCGCGGCCAGCGCCGCGGCGCCGAGCATGGCCAGCTGCATGCCGGCGAAGGCGCCTACCAGCCGGGCGCCGATGCCGCGCAGGCGCGGCAGCCTGCCAGTGTCTTCCATGAGGTTCCTTTCCGGCGCGAGCCCCGGGCGAAAGCCGTGCCCGCGGCGCGCCTCTGATCGCCTGGATATCGGCCCACGCGCGAGGCGCTTGAGCCGCGGGCGCCGGGCCGCCGGCGAGGGGCTGCGACAATCCACCCGGTCATGTCCGGGTCCACCTTTGGCGAACTCTTTCGCGTCACCAATTTCGGCGAGAGCCACGGCCCGGCCATCGGCTGCGTGATCGACGGGTGCCCGCCCGGCCTGGCGCTGAGCGAGGCCGACATCCAGCCTGATCTGGACCGCCGCCGCCCCGGCACCAGCCGGCACGTCACGCAGCGCAACGAGGCCGATGCGGTGGAGATCCTCTCCGGCGTGTTCGAGGGCTGTACCACCGGCACCCCGATCTGCCTGGTGATCCGCAACACCGACCAGCGCAGCAAGGACTACGCGAACCTGCTGGACACCTTCCGCACCGGGCACGCCGACTACACCTACTGGCGCAAGTACGGCCACCGCGACCCGCGCGGCGGCGGGCGCGCCAGCGCTCGCCTCACCGCCCCGATGGTGGCGGCCGGGGCGGTGGCCCGCAAGTGGCTGCGCCTGGCGCACGGCACCACCTTCCTCGGCTGGATGAGCGCGCTGGGCGAGATCCCGATTCCCTTCGAAGACGCCGCGCAGATTCCGCTCAACCCGTTCTTCGCGCCCAACGCCGGCATCGTGCCGCGACTCGAGGCGCACATGGATGCATTGCGCAAGGCCGGCGACAGCTGCGGCGCGCGCATCGAGGTGCGCGCCGCGAACATGCCGGTGGGCCTGGGCGAACCGCTGTTCGACAAGCTCGATGCCGACATCGCCTACGCGATGATGGGCATCAACGCAGTCAAGGGCGTGGAGATCGGCGCCGGGTTCGGCGCCGTCGCCCAGCGCGGCAGCGAGCACGGCGACGAGCTCACGCCCGCGGGCTTCGCCAGCAACCACTCCGGCGGCGTGCTGGGCGGCATCAGCACCGGGCAGGACCTGGTGGTGAGCCTGGCGATCAAGCCGACCAGCTCGATCCGCCTGCCACGCCGCTCGATCGACCGGCTCGGTGCGCCGACGGTGGTGGAGACGCACGGCCGCCACGACCCCTGCGTCGGCATCCGCGCCGCGCCCATCGCCGAGGCGATGCTGGCGCTGGTGGTGATGGACCACGCGCTGCGCCACCGCGCCCAGTGCGGCGACGTCGCGCACGACGTGGCGCCGATCGCCGGCGCGGCGCCCTCGGTGGCGCCGGCCGGCGCGCGCGGCCGCGAGTGACCGCCCGATGACTCCGGCGGCCGGTGCGCCCGCGGCCGGCGCAGCCAACCCGCTGCCGCGATTCGCTGCCCTGTCGGGCGCCTACTTCGCGGCGATGGGCATGTTCGCGCCGTACTCGCCGCTGTGGTTCCAGTCGCTGGGCATGGGCACGCTGGCCATTGGTGCCATCGCGTCGTTGCAGAGCTGGACCCGCGTGTTCACGCCATACGGCTGGGGCTGGCTGGGCGACCACACCGGGCGGCGCGTGGAGCTGATCCGCCTGGCAGCGGCCGGTGCACTGCTGGCGGCGCTCGGCCTGCTCGGCGTGCGCGCCGCGGTGCCGGTGGCGGTGATGACGGTGCTGCTGTTCCTGGCCAATGGCGGCGTGATACCGCTGTCGGAGGCGACGCTGGCCCACCACCTGAACACGCGCACCGGCATCGACCCCGGACGCTATGGCCGCGTGCGGGTGTGGGGCTCGGTCGGCTTCATCGCCGCGGTGCTGCTGGGCGGCGGCACGCTGGAACTCGTGGGCATCGGCGCCTTCCCCTGGCTGGTGGCGGCGCTGAACGGGCTGCTGCTGGTGGCGGCGCTGCGCCTGCCGCGGCAACGCGACCAGGGGCACGACAGCGACGAAGCGCCCCCGCCCGTGCTGCGGCGCCTGCGCGAGCCGGCCGTGGCGTTCTTCTTCGCCAGCATCTTCTTCACGGTGCTGGCGCACACGGCGCTGTACGCCTTCTTCTCGCTGTACCTGGTGCAGCTGGGCTACGGCAAGACGGCCGTCGGCGCGCTGTGGGCCGTGGGCGTGGCCGCCGAGATCGTGTTCTTCTGGCAGCAGGGGCGCTGGTTCCGCCGGCTGGCCGCCGAACACTGGCTGCAGGTGGCCGCCGCGGCCACCGCGGTGCGCTTCGCGGCCACGGCGGGGCTGGGTGGGTGGCCGGTGGTGATCGTGCTGGCCCAGCTGTCGCATGCGTTCACCTTCGCGGCGCACCATGCGGCATGCATCGATCTCGTGCACCGGCACTTCCCGGGCCGCCTGCGCGGGCGCGGGCAGGCGCTGTACACGATCCTCGGCTACGGCATCAGCGGTGTGCTGGGCGGCGTGGGGGGCGGCTGGCTGATCGATCATCTCGGGTTCGCCGCGGTGTTCTGGGCCGCTGCCGTGGCCGCGCTGGTGAGCTGGTGGTGCGCGTGGCGGGCCCAGGTGCTGGCAGTGGCGCCGGCCGCGGCGCCGGGCCCGGGCGGCGATGCCCGGTTGCCCGGCGAGGTGCTGGTGCCGGCGGCCCTCACGGGTGCCGAGCCTGCCCCCAGTGCCCACCACGAACAAGTGCCCCACGGCCCAGGGGCGCGCGGCGACAATCGGGCGTGACTTCGGGCCCTTGATGACCATGTCTGCACCCTCCGAGCTTGCCGAAGAGAGCCAGTTCGCCGAAGCCGCGGCCCCCGAAGCCGGCGCGGGCGAAGCGGCGCAGGCCAACGGTGCCGAACGTGACGAGCGCGGTGGCCGCAGCAAGGGGCGCCGGCGCAGCACGCAGGGGCGCGTGCGCGCGGCGGTCTACCTGACGTTCCTGCTGATCGCCGTGCTCGTGGCGTTGGAGGGCTGGAACAGCCTGATGGCGGTGGAGCGGGCGCATCGCGAAGGTGCGCTGCTGCAGCGCGTGACCGAAGCCCGCGTCGAGGCGTTCGAGCTGGCCAGCCAGGCGGCGGCTCTGCTCACCCAGGGTTCCGGCGGCGACCGTGAGCGCGCCGTCACGCAGCTGGGGCGCCGCGTCGGCCACGCGGCCGCAGCCATGCCGGTGATCGAGCAGATGCTGGGCCGCGAGCTCGCCGACGCCGAGGTGCGCAAGCGCTTTGACAGCTGGAAACTCGCACACGAGAAGCTGCGCGAACGGTTGTCGGGTTTCGTCGGCCCGGGCCTGCCCGCTGACGCCGAGGGAGTGCAGGCGGCCGTGCGCGGCGTGCTCACCGACGCCGAGGCCGCCTCGGGCGGGGCCGTCGCACTGGCGCAGACGCTGGCCGACATGCACGCCGGCTCGACGCACCGCACGCAGATGATCGTGTGGGCCCAGGTGGGCGTGCTGCTGCTCGCGCTGCTGCTGCTGGCCATCTTCGTCATCGAGCCGATGGTGCGCGCGGTCGACCGCCGCATGGCCAGTGCGCGCACGCTGGCCGGGCCGCTGCGCCGGCTGGCGCTGGTGCCCGAATACACCTCGTCGATGGTGCTCATCACCGACCGCCACGACCGCATCCGCTGGAGCAACGCCGGCTTCACGCAGATGGTGGGCTGGCGCTACGACGAGGTGCGCCACGGGCTGCCCGCCGAGGTGCTGCGCCACCCCGAAGCCGACACCGCCGCACTGAAGGCCCTGCGCGAGGCGGTGGCCCATGGCCGCTCGCTGCGCCAGGAGAGCCTGCACCGCCGCAAGGACGGCAGCGACCTGTGGCTCGATCTGGAACTCAAGCCACTGCGCGACGGCGCGGGCAAGGTGCGCGGCTTCGTCTACATGGCCGCCGACATCACCGACCGCGTGGCCGACCAGGCCCGCCTGCGCCTGCAGTGGCTGGGGTTGCCGGTGGGCGTGCTCGTGCACGCGCCCGACGGCGTCATCACCGACACCAACCGCGAGGCCGAGCGGCTGCTGGGCTGCACGCGCGAAGACCTCGTCGGCCGGCGCCTGCCCGACGCCGGCTGGCGCTTCGTGCGCGGTGACCTCACGCTGTGCCAGCCCGCCGACCTGCCGGCCGAGCGCACGCTGCGCGAGCGCATGCCCCTGATCGCGGAGGTCATCGGCCTGCGCCAGGAAGACGGCGGCCTGCGCTGGCTGCTGGTCAACTCGCACCTGCAGATCGGCATGGGCGGGGCGGTCAGCGAGGTGCTGGTGAGCTTCACCGACATCACCGGCCGCTTCGAGGCGACGCGCGCGCGGCCGGTGGCGGTGGCGTAGCCACGGCCCGGCCGCCGGCTGGGTCCGGGGCCCGGCCGGCCTGTCTGGCGGCCACGCAGTTCGTCGGTGCCAGGCTGCGCTTCATCGCAAGCCGGTCCACCGGATCGGGCCCGCTCCTACACTGCGCCCGCCCTGGAGCCATGAGTTCCCCGCGGGCGATGGACGGAGGACCGGATGATGAAGAAGAAGTGGCTGCTGGGCAGCGTGGCGGTGGCCGTGCTGGCCCTGGGCGGCGTGGGTGCGGCCTGGATGTCCGGCGCCTTCAAGCGGCCGATCGAAGCGGGGCCGACGATGGCAAAGGCGGCGGCCGCGCCGACCAGGGGCAATGACGGCAAGGATGGCAAGAAGGCCGACGTGCCGCTGGAGTTCGTGGCGCGAGAGGTGGTGCAGCCGACGATGGCGCGGCTGCCGGCGGTGGTGGAGTTCTCCGGCCCGCTGGTGGCGCCCCAGACCGCGGTGTTGCGCGCCAAGGCGGGCGGCACGCTGGTGGAGCTGAAGGTCGCCGAAGGCAGCCGGATCGCCGCCGGGCAGGCCATCGGCCGCATCGACATCGCCGAAGTCGCCAGCCGCGTCGCCGAACGCAATGCGCTGCTCGAGTCGGCCCGTGCGGCGCTCATCCAGGCCGAACGCACCCATGCCAGCAACGAGCGGCTGGCGCAGCAAAGCTTCATCTCCCCCATCGCGCTGGAGAATTCGCGCGCCGGGCTGGACACGGCTCGCGCCAATCTCAACGCCGCGCAGGCCTCGCTGGACACCACGCGGGTGGCGATGCGCGACGCGGTGATCACCGCGCCGATCGCCGGCATCGTGGCCAAGCGGCACGTGCTGCCTGGCGAGAAGGTCAGCCCCGAGCAGCAGGTGCTGACCATCGTCGACATCCGCACGCTGGAACTGGCCGGCAGCGTCGGCACGCACGAGGTGGGGCGTCTGAAGGCGGGCCTGCCGGTGCAGGTGCAGGTCGAAGGCGTCAGCGAGGCGGCCGCCGGCCGCATCGCGCGAATTGCTCCGGCGGCCGAGCCGGGCACACGTTCGATCGGCGTGACCATCGAGCTGCCCAATCCGAAGGAGACGCTGCGCGCGGGCCAGTACGCGCTGGCCCGCACGACCCTCGCCGACGATGCCGACCGCCTCACGCTGCCGGCCACCGCGGTGGGCAACACCGCCGGCCAGGACCACGTGTGGGTCATCGAGAACGGCACGCTGGCGCGCCGCGCCGTCACGCTGGGCCGCCGCGATGCGCGCGAAGGGCGCGTGGAGGTGCTGCAGGGCGTGACGCCGGCCAGCGTGGTGCTGGCCGCGCGCTTCGACAACCTGCGCGAGGGCGCCAAGGCCAGCGTCGTGGCGGGCAAGACCGCCCCCGTGGCCAGCGCCGCGGCCAGCACGCCGGCGCAGCGCTGACGCGAACGCGCTGGAGGCACGGCCATGTGGATCACCCGCGTTTCGATCAACAACCCCGTCTTCGCTGCCATGGTGATGGTGGCGTTGATGGTCCTGGGCATCTTCTCCTACGCCAAGCTGGGCGTGGAGCAGATGCCCGACATCAACTTTCCCGGCGCCTGGGTGGAGGTGCAGTACCCCGGCGCCAGCCCCGAGGCGGTGGAGCGCGAGGTGGTGCGGCCGATGGAGGAGTCGGTCAACGGCATCGCCGGCGTCAAGCGCGTGATGAGCCGCAGCGAGCAGGGCGTGGGCCGCATGAGCGTCGAGTTCGGTCTGGACACGAACATGCACACCGCGATGCAGGACGTGCGCGACCGCATCGCCGCGGTGCAAAGCCGCTTCCCGCGCGACGTGCGGGCGCCCACCATTGCCAAGTTCAACAACGACAACGCCGAAGCCGTGGTCAGCATGGCGCTGGTGTCGCCCAACCGCGGGCTGCGCGAGCTGTCGATCCTCGGCGAGAACAATGTCGGCAAGCGGCTGCAGCGCATCGAAGGCGTGGCGCGCGTCGATGTCGGCGGGCTGCTCCGGCGCGAGGTGCGCGTCGACCTCGACCCGGCGCGGTTGCGCGCCTACGGCGTCACGCCGGCCGAGGTGAGCCAGGCGCTGCGCGAGGCCAATGCCGACCAGCCCGTGGGCCTGCTCACCGACCGGCTGCAGGACTCGCTGCTGCGCGTGGAAGGCCGCGTGCGCGACCCGCGCCAGTTCGAGCAGGTGGTGGTGGCACGCCGCAACGGCCTGGCGCTGACGCTGGCCGACCTCGGCACGCTCGTCGAGCGCGAGCAGGAGCCCGACGGCTACGGCCGCATCAACGGCGCGCGCGCCATCACCTTCGACGTCTTCCGGCAGCAGGACGCCAACATCGTGGCCACCGGCGAGGCGGTGAAGAAGGCGATGGAGGAAATCAGGAAGACGCTGCCGCCGGACGTCGAACTGCGCCTCATCTTCGCCTCGAGCGACTTCGCGAAGAACTCGCTGGATGGTGTGCGCGCCACATTGATCGAAGGGGCGCTGCTGACCATCGCCATCGTCTTCCTGTTCCTGCACAGCTGGCGCAGCACGGTGATCACCGGTCTGACGCTGCCGATTGCCGTGATCTCCAGCTTCATCGCCGTCTACGCCTTCGGCTTCACGCTGAACTTCATGACGATGATGGCGCTGTCGCTGTGTATCGGTTTGCTGATCGACGACGCCATCGTGGTGCGCGAGAACATCGTGCGCCACGTCGCGATGGGCAAGGACCACCACGCCGCGGCGCGCGAAGGCACCGACGAGATCGGCCTGGCGGTGATGGCCACCACGTTCGCCATCTGCGCGGTGTTCGTGCCGGTGGCGTTCATGGGCGGCATCATCGGCAAGTTCTTCTACCCGTTCGGCATCACGGTGGTGGTGGCGGTGCTGGTGAGCCTGTTCGTCAGCTTCACGCTCGACCCGATGCTGAGCTCGATCTGGAAGGACCCGCCGGCCGCGCGGCTGAAGAAGGTGCCGGTGATCGGGCATGCCATCGTGGCCACCGACCGCATGCTCGACGCGATGCACCGCGTGTACGAGCGTGCGATCCGCTGGATCTTCTCGGCTCGCCGCTGGCGCGTGTGGATTCCTGTCTACGGCCGCGGATTCGATGCCCAGGGGCGGCGCGACCAGGCCAGCCCGCGGCAGCTGCGGCTGGCCACGCTCACGCCGCGTGGCGCGGTGATGTGGATCGGTGGCTTCAGCTTCGTCGCTGCGCTCGCACTGGCGCCGCTGGTGGGCAGCGAGTTCGTGCCGGAGACCGACCAGAGCTTCACGCGGCTCTCGCTGCGCATGCCGGTGGGTTCCAGCCTCGAGCGCACCAACGCCAAGGTGCAGCAGATCGAGGACATCGTGCGCACGCTGCCCGAGGTGCTCACGGTGGCCACCAGCGTGGGCGGCTCCGGCGCACGCACGCAGGCCACCTTGCGCATCACGCTGAAGCCGCGCGCCGAGCGCAGGCGCACACAGAAGCAGGTGGAAGAGGTCATTCGCGAGCAGGTGGCGCGCATCCCCGGCGTGGAAACCAACGTCGGCAACAACCGGCCGGTGTACGTGGCCATCCTCGGTGCCGACCCCGAAGGGCTGGCGCGCATCGCCGGCGAGTTTGCCGAAAAGGTGAAGAAGATCCCCGGCATCGTCGACGTCGAATCGTCGGTGAAGCCGGGCGTGCCCACCTACGCCGTGCGCCTGAAGCCGGGCGCGGTGCGCGAACTCGGCCTCACGGCGCCGCAGTTGGCCAGCAGCCTGCGCGCCTACATCAACGGCGAGACCGCCACCTACTGGACAGCGCCCGACGGCGAGCAGATCGATGTCGTGCTGCGCCTGCACGAGAGCCAGCGCGAGCGCGTCGACCAGCTGCGCTCGCTGCCGGTGGCCTTCGCCCGCGACGGCACGCCGATTCCGCTGGACAGCGTGGCCACGGTGGAGCCGGCGTTCAACCCCGAGATCATCCGCCGCCAGAACCTGCAGCGCCGCGAGGCGGTGTTCGCCGGCGTGCAGGGCCGCAGCAACGGCGAGGTGGGCGAAGACGTGCAGAAGCTCATCAAGGCCACCACGCTGCCGCCAGGCTACAGCTTCGATGTCGGCGGCCAGCTGCAGCAGCAGGCCGAGGCCTTCAACGGCCTGCTGGCCGCGATGGCATTGGCGGTGATCTTCATCTACATCGTGCTGGCCAGCCAGTTCGGCAGCTTCCTGCAGCCGATCGCCATCATGGCCAGCCTGCCGCTGGCGCTGATCGGCGTCATGCTGGCGCTGCTGGTGTGGCGCAGCACGCTGAACGTGTTCTCGATGATCGGCCTGGTGATGCTGATGGGCCTGGTGACCAAGAACGCGATCCTGCTGGTGGACTTCGCCAACCACGCGCGCAAGGCTGGCGCCACGGTGGCCGAGGCGCTGCTGCAGGCCGGCCTCATTCGCATGCGGCCGATCATTATGACCACCGCGGCGATGGTGTTCGGCATGCTGCCGCTGGCCATTGCCTTGAACGAAGGCGGCGAGCTGCAGGCGCCGATGGGCCGCGCCATCATCGGCGGCGTCATCACCAGCACGCTGCTGACGCTGGTGGTGGTGCCGGTGCTCTACAGCTACCTGGTGCGCGAGCGCAAGGCGGCGCCGGCACCGGCCGCGCGGCCCGAAGGGGGTGGCGTTCTGCCGTTGGGTGCGCCGGCGGACCGCGACTGATCGGCGGGACGAGCCTTCACCCTCCCGCGTTTGCCGGAGAGGGCCGGGGTGAGGGTCCCAGGACTTCCGGCCAACCCACCCGCACGCCAACCCTCTGCCGCCCCGCGGGAGCGGGAGCCGGGCGCTTCAGCGCGAGCCCGCAGCCTGGTGATGCCACGCCGCAGCCTGGCCGCGTGACGCGAGGCCGAGCTTGTCGAGGATGTTGGCGACGTGCCGCTTCACGGTGTGCGGGCTGATGTCCAACGCACGGGCGATGAGCTTGTTCGACTCGCCGGCGGCGATGAGCGCCAGCACTTCGGTTTCGCGCTCGGACAGCGCGCCCGTGTTGCGCCTGGGCAGGGCCCCTTCCCGATCGAGCACGGCCTCGCGCGCGCCAGGCCCGTCGGTCACGTCGGGTGGCGGCCCGCCAGGCACCATGCCCGCAACCGGCGTGGTGCGGGCCACGTCCGCCACCCGCGCAGGTGCGCCGGCTGCTGGTGCCTGCCACGCCTGCAGCCGCTGCAGCCAGCGCGCCATCAACTCGCGGTCGGCGGCCTCGCCTGACCAGGCTGGCGAGGCCACGATGCGCCCCAGCACCGCCGGCCCGGCCAGCGCCATCGAGCCGGCGTCGCCGG
The DNA here is from genome assembly GCA_016788525.1 of Rubrivivax sp. Classification (GTDB taxonomy): domain Bacteria; phylum Pseudomonadota; class Gammaproteobacteria; order Burkholderiales; family Burkholderiaceae_C; genus Rubrivivax. The sequence goes on along the minus strand of JAEUPD010000049.1, from coordinate 19,447 downwards.
TTTCGCGCACGCGGTGGCAGGTGTCGGCCACGAGCGTGCCGGCCTCGGTGCCGCGGCCCAGGTGCAGCAGGGCATCGGCGGCGCGCAGCGGCAGCTCGATGGCCTGGCCGAACAGGCCGATCGACGCCGGCTGCCCCAGCACACGCTGCCAGCACGCGGCCGCCTCGGGCCAGTGGCCGTGCAGCGCGGCGCGGTAGGCGTCGTGCACCTGGCTCGTCAGCGGCCCGAGGAAGCGGTCGCTGCCGGCGCCGAGCGTGGCCGTGCGGGCCAGCAGTGATTCGAAGGCCGCCGCGTCCTCGGCCTGCGCGGCGATGCGGCGGCCGAAGTACAGCACCAGCGGCAGCGCCAGTGCGCGCGCGGCGCGCACGGCGGGATGCTGCGCCTCGGTGATCATCTCCTCCAGCGCCACCAGCGCCGCGGCGTAGCGCCCGCGCAGCGCCAGCAGCTGCACCTGCACGAGCCGCAGCTGGAACTGCAGCCCGGGCGGCTCGGCGAGCCAGCGGCAGTCTTCGTCGGCCAGTGCGGCGGACCGCTCGGCCGCCTCCCAGTCGCCGGCATGCAGTTCGAGCCAGGCCCGCAGCACCAGCGCCATGCCGCGCACCACCACCGGCTCCTCCGGCGCCCGCCGCAGCACGCCATGCACGTAGCGTGTGAGCGCGTCGCGCGTACCGGGCATCCCGGCCATCGATGGCACCGGCACGTTCTCGTACCAGGCATGCAGCTGCGGCACACGCTCGAGGATCGACACCTGCTCGGTCAGCAGCGCGGCGATCTCGTCGCGGCGGTCGTCGTGCAGCGCCTGCCACAGGCGCGCCAGCAGCACGCGGCAACGCGAGGCCGGGTCGAGCGTGAGCGCGCCTTCGTGCTCGGCCAGGCGGGCGACGGTGCGTGCCATGCCCTCTTGGTCGCCAGCGCCGCTTTGCGCGATGGCCAGGTAGGCCAGGCAGCGGCCCTCACGCTTCACGTCGCCGGATTGCCGATAGGCCGCTGCGGCGCGGGCCACGGCGAGCGGCATCTCGGCCCAGTCCCAGCGCGCCCAGGCCATCATGCCGCGGATCAGCTCCAGTGCCGGCCGCGCCTGTTCGGTGGCCGGGAAGCGATCGAGCAACCCCTGCACCGCGGCCCTGGCGCCGGCGGTAAGCAACGCGCCGGCTTCGTGCTCGAGCTGCGCCTCGGCCGCGGCCCAGTCCTCGGCCTGCAGCAGGGTGCCGATGCGGCGCAGCGGGTCGGGCTCGCCCGCGGCGGCGCGGCGCAGCAGGTCGGGCAGGGCGGCGGGCCGCACCAGGCGCAGCCGGCGTGCCAACGCGTCGCGGAAGAGATCGTGCAGGCGCAGCGTGCGGTCGAGCCCGCCCTGCGCCAGGGCAGTGGGGCCGCTGCGCGGGGTGTCGATCACCGTGACGAAGTGGCCGCGCCGCTCCACCTCGTCCAGCAGCGCGGCGGCGTCGGCCATGCCGCTGACGGCGGCGGCACGCGCCGGCGTCAGCTCGGTCAGCACCGAGGTGGCGAGCAGGAACTCGGCCAGCCGCGGCGGCAGCTGGTCGATGACCTCGGTGGTGAGCAGCTCGAACCACGAGCGTTCGGCGCGCACCAGAAGCGCCAGTGCGGCGTCTCCTTGCACGGTGCCGGGCTCGGCACTGCCTTGCAGGGCGGCCGGCACGCTGCGTTGCTCTTCGGCCAGGCGCAGCGCCAGGCCAAGCCCGGCCGGCCAGCCCTGTGTGCGTTCGAGCAGGTGCGTCAGCAGCTCGTCGCTGGCCGCGGCACCGGCCAGCGCGCGGGCCTCGGCGGCGGAAAAGCGCAGGTCGTCTTCGCGCAGCTCGAGCAGCTCGCCGCCGGCGCGCCAGCGGGCCAGCGGCCACGCCGGCTCGAGGCGCGTGGCCACCGCGAAGGTCCAGCGCCGGCTGCCGCGCTCCAGCAGGTAGGCGAGGAACGCGATGACCCCCGGCTGATCGACGCGGTGCAGGTCGTCGATGGCGATCACGCCATGCGGCACTTCACTCGCGTCCAAGGCGTTGATCAGCTCGGCGGCCAGCGCCCGGTGCGCGGCGGCCGAATCGGCCTCGGCGGCGCGCGCCACCAGCGCCTGTGGCGACACGAGCCACGGCAAGTCGAACGGCTCGAGCGCGGCGATCAGACCTTCGAACAACACCAGCGGCGTGTCGCCGTGGTCGCAGGCGATCCAGGCTGTGGGCGTGCCGGTCGGTACCGCCTTCTGCGCCGTGTCAGCCATCTGCGCCATCTGCCAAGCCAGCGCCGATGTCTTGCCATAGCCCGCGCCCGCACACAGCAGCACGAGCCGCCGCTCGGCCAGGCCGGCGGCCAGCCGGGCCTGCAACCGCGGTCGCTCGACGTGGGTCTTGGGCCGCGGCAACTGGATCTTGGTGCGGGCGAAGCTCATCGCGTCTGGCGGCCTCGGTGAGCCAGGGGCATTGTGCGTCCGCGCCGGATGATGGCCCGTTCGGGCCATTCCCGGTGGCTCCACCCCAGCGGTCGGGCTGGCTCCAGCGGGCGATGGCAGCAGCGGCAGCCGGGCCGAGCATGGCGTCCGCTTCCAACTTCTTTTGCGGACGGTGGCGTTCCGCCGGCGCCGCACCGCCCAAGCTGCACAGGATCCACATGAAGACCATCGACCAGGCGCTGCTGCCCATCTTCAACCCGACGGCCGCCGCCGAAGATGGCGAACGCTGCCGCGCGCCCGGCAGAGCCGGCGCCGTGCCCCCGGCCATCGCGCAGCCGGGCGCCGCGCCACTGCGCTTCGACCTCTACGCCAGCATCCACAAGGCCATCCGATGGGGCAGCGCCGAGCTGCTGGGCCGCCTGGGCGCGATCGATACCGACAGCGACGCCGAGGTGCATGCCACCGCGCAGGCGCTCGTCGCCTTCCTCGAACAACTGCGCGCCCACCTGAGGCACGAGAACCGCCACCTGCACCCGGCGATGGAGGCGCGCCGGCCGGGCAGCGCCGCGCAAGGCGGCGAGGAGCACGAGGCGCATGGGGTGTCGATCGACGCCCTGGAGGCCGAGATGCGCGCCGTGGCCGCCCTGCCTGCAGCAAGGCGGCGCGAGCCCGCACAGCGCCTGTACCGGCACTTCGCGCTGTTCACCGCCGAGAACTTCATGCACATGCAACACGAGGAGGCGGCGCACAACGCCGTGCTGTGGGCCGAGTACAGCGACGCCGAGCTGCTGAGCATCGAGCACGCCATCGTCGCCAGCCAGACGCCCGAGCAGCTGGCCGGCTGGATGCACTGGTTCGCAGCCGCGCTGCCCACCGCGGAACTGGCACCCAGGCTCGCGGGCGCACGTGCCGGCATGCCGGCCGAAGCCTTCGAGGGCCTGATGGCGCAGGTCGCGGCGCGCCAGGCACCGGCGCGCCGCGCGCAGCTGCACCGGGCGGTGGAGGCGATGACGGGATTGCCCGTCGCCAGGCAGCGTGTGGCCCATGCGCGGGCGGCGCGGGCGGCCCGAACGGCGTTGGCACCTGCACGGCCCGCATCCGCGTCGCCCAGTTCCTCGTAGAGCGGCATGGCCTGCAACGCCTGCCAAGCCCTGCCGACTTCCGTCCTTGATCTCGGAGACATCGACATGCTGAAGAACCGCTGGGTCCGCCGGACCCTGTTTACGCTCGGTGGCCTGGTCGCCGCGCTGGCCTCGGTGGTCGTGGCCGGCTTCCTGCTGGCCGACTACCGCATGGCCCGCCGCGTGGAAGTGGTGGTGGCGCCGCTCGTGCTGCCCACCGATGCCGCGGCCGTCGAACGCGGCCGCTACCTCTACGCCACGCGCGGCTGCAAGCACTGTCACGGCGCCACGGGCGCCGGCAGCGTGATCGTGGACAAGGGCAACCTGAAGATCGCCGGCCCGCACATCGGCAACGGCCAGGGCAGTACGACCGCTGGCTACAGCACCGCCGACTGGGACCGCGCCATCCGCCATGGCGTCGGCCCCGGCGGCCGGCCGCTGCGCATCATGCCCAGCGTGGACTACAACCGCCTCACCGATGCCGACCTCGGTGCGCTGGTCACCTACCTGAAGCAGTTGCCCGCCGCCACCGGCGGTGCAGCCGTGGTGCAACTTCCGCTGCTGCTGCGCCTGCTGTACGGCTTCGGCGCCATTCCGGACGCCGCATCGCGCATCGACCATGACCTGCCGCCGCAGGCGCCGGTGCCCGAAGGCGCCACGGTCGAACATGGCCGCTATGTCGCGCAGATGTGCACTGGCTGCCACGGCGCCGGCTTCGGCGGCGGCAAGGTGCCCGGCGGTCCGCCCGACTGGCCGGCGGCAGCGAATCTCACGCCAGGCGAGGGGGGCGTGATGGGCCGCTACGCCGATGCGGGCGCCTTCGCGAAGATGATGCGCGGCGGCCAGCGCCCCGACGGCAGCCGCATCTCGGTGATGCCTTTCGAGGCTCTCGCCGCCATGAGCGAAGCCGACCTGAACGGCATGTACCTCTTCCTGAAGTCGCTGCCACCGCGACCCGCGGGCGCACGATGACCGGGCGCAGATGAGGCGCCGGGCCTGCGGCCCGCTCACCCCCACGGCTGAGGGTCGCCGGCGCAGCGATTCGGTCACGGCACTCGCAGTGGCCGCCCGTGCCCCACTTGCCGCGCCGGCGCACGGCGGCGACCATGGCAACCACAAGTTGGCCAGGGAGCGCACGATGCAGATGGTGACCACCGACGCGGCGGCCGCGCCCGGCTTCGCGAGCACGTGGCCGGCGCGCCACAGCCCGTTCGAGTTCTGCTCGAGCGTGCACGCCGACCTGTGGAAGGACGTCGAGGCGCTGTTCTACTTCCACCCCCGGCAGCAGGCGCTGCAGGAACGCATCCGGGCCAGCGTCGACGAATTCGGCGCCCCCGAGATCCTCAAGCGCGGCGAGCGCATCCACGTGGGCATTGCGAAGAACGGTGCGCAGTGCCTGTTCGCATGCCATGACGAGCGCCGCCCCGGCATGCCGGTGGGCGTGGTGGTCTACCTGCGCACCGGGCCCGGACTGATCCGCATCCTGCACCTGGCCGTGAACCCGGCCTACGAGCACGACGGCCGCCATGCCGCGCTGAACCTGACCATGGAACTCGTCAACGAGGTGCGCCACCTCGCGCGGCGCGTCTCGGGGGTGCGCCGCGTGCAGCTGCCCTACGTGGCAGCGGGCTTCCTCTCGGTGCCGAGGTTGGGCGGTCGGTAGGCAGCCGCGCGGCAGCCCGGCCGGGCCTTCAGGCCACGGCCACCGGAATCTTGCCGATCCGCGCCTGCCATTCGCGCGGCCCGGTGTTGTGCACGCTGGTGCCGTCGGCGCTGACGGCCACGGTGACGGGCATGTCCTTCACGTCGAATTCGTAGATGGCTTCCATGCCCAGGTCGGCGAAGCCCACCACCTTGGCGCCCTTGATCGCCTTGGCGACGAGGTAGGCGGCGCCACCCACGGCCATCAGGTAGGCGCTCTGGTGCTTGCGGATCGCCTCGATGGCGACGGGGCCGCGCTCGGCCTTGCCGATCATCGCGATGAGGCCGGTCTGCGCCAGCATCATCTCGGTGAACTTGTCCATGCGGGTGGCGGTGGTCGGGCCGGCGGGGCCGACGACTTCGTCGCGCACGGGGTCCACCGGGCCGACGTAGTAGATGACGCGGTTCCTGAAGTCCACCGGCAGCTTTTCACCCTTGGCCAGCATGTCCTGGATGCGCTTGTGCGCGGCATCCCGCCCCGTGAGCATCTTGCCGTTGAGCAAGAGGGTGTCGCCCGGCTTCCAGCTCGCCACCTCGGCCGGTGTGAGCGTGTTCAGGTCGACGCGCTTGCTCGTCTTCTCGTCGGGGGCCCAGTTCACCTTCGGCCACAGGTCCAGGCTCGGCGGCTCCATGTAGGCCGGGCCGGAACCATCGAGCACGACGTGCGCGTGGCGCGTCGCGGCGCAGTTGGGGATCATCGCCACCGGCTTGCCCGCGGCGTGCGTGGGGTAAGTGGCGATCTTCACGTCGAGCACCGTGGTCAGCCCGCCGAGGCCCTGCGCGCCGATGCCGAGCGCGTTGACCTTCTCGTACAGCTCGATGCGCAGTTCCTCGAGCTTGTTGCCGGGGCCGCGCGCGAGCAGGTCGAACATGTCGATCGGCTCCATCAGCACTTCCTTGGCCAGCAGCATGGCCTTCTCGGCCGTGCCGCCCACACCGATGCCCAGCATGCCCGGCGGGCACCAGCCGGCGCCCATCGTCGGCACGGTCTTGAGCACCCAGTCGACGAGGCTGTCGCTGGGGTTCATCATGATGAACTTGCTCTTGTTCTCGCTGCCACCGCCCTTGGCCGCGACGGTGACGGAGAGCTTGTTTCCCGGCACGAGCTTGGTGTGGATGACCGCCGGCGTGTTGTCCTTGGTGTTCTTGCGCTCGAACAGCGGGTCGGCCAGCACGCTGGCGCGCAGCACGTTGTCCTTGTTCAGGTAGCCGCGGCGCACGCCTTCGTTCACCGCGTTCTCGAGGCTGCCGCCGAACGGCGCGAAGCCGGCCCAGCGCACGTCCATGCCCACCTCGAGGAAGACGTTGACGATGCCGGTGTCCTGGCACAGCGGCCGGTGGCCTTCGGCGCACTGGCGGCTGTTGGTGAGGATCTGCGCGATGGCGTCCTTGGCCGCCGCGCTTTGCTCGCGCTCGTAGGCGCGGGCCAGATGCGTGATGTAGTCGGCCGGGTGGTAGTAGCTGATGTACTGCAGCGCGGCGGCGACGCTCTCGACCAGATGGTCGGCGTGGATGGTGGTGGGGGCGGGCGTGTTCATGCCCGTGATTCTGGGCGCAATCGGCCGCCGGTGGGCGCCGTGCGCGGCCGGGCTGCAGGCTACCGCGGGGGCGCCGGCGGCGGCGCAGGCGGCGGCATCTGCTCCCGCGGGCCGAGCTTCAGCGCCGCCTTCACCAGCAGATGGGCCGACACGGGCGCGGTGAGGAACAGGAACAGCGTGATGAGGAACTCGTGCAGGCTGGGCGAGCCGCGCGAAAAGCTGAACCACAGGGCCGACGCGACGAGCACGCAGCCCACGCCCAGCGTGGTGGCCTTGGTCGGGCCGTGCAGGCGCTTGTAGAAGTCCGACAGCTTGGCCAGGCCCCACGAGCCCACCAGCGCGAACGCGGTGCCCACCCCCACCAGCAGCGCCAGCAGCACATCCAGCCACAGCGGCAGCGCGTTCATTCGGCGATGTCTCCGCGCAGCACGAACTTCGACAGCACCACCGTGCCCGCAAAGCCGAGCAGCGCGATCAGCAGTGCCACCTCGAAATACAGGTCGCTGGAAATGCGCATGCCCACCAGCACCAGCAGCGCCAGCGTGTTGATGTACAGCGTGTCCAGCGCCAGGATGCGGTCTGCCACGCCCGGGCCGCGCAACAGCCGCCAGGCGTTGAGCACGAGGGCCAGCGCAAAGCCGCCGATGGCCAGCGGCAGCACCGAGGCCAGCCAGCCCGGGCCGCCCGCCACCGGGGCAATCAGTTCGCTCATGCGCCGAAGATCTCCAGCAGCGGGGCCTCGTAGCGGGCCTTGATCGTGGCGATCAATGCGGCCTGCGCCGCGGCATCGTCGCCGACATCGAAGGCGTGGATCAGCAGGTGCCGGCGGTCGGGCGCGATGTCGGCGCTGAGCGTGCCCGGGGTCATGGTGATGATGCCGGCCAGCGCCACGATGCCGTGCGCATCGGTGATGGACAGCGGCAGCCACAAGAACGCCGGGCGGATGCGCTGCTCGGGCCCGAGGATCAGGCGTGCCACCTCGATGTTGGAGGTGACGATGTCCTTGAGCACCGTGAGTCCGAGCTTGAGGATGACGCCGGGGCGGCCGATGCGCGGCTTGTCGCTGCGCAGCCGCTGCGCCCACCAGGGCAGGGCCCAGGCCAGCGCCAGGCCCAGCAGCAACTGCCCGAGCGACCACGACTGGTTCAGCACGGGCCACGCCACGAAGAGCAGGGCCGAGATCAGCGGCGAAGGCCACATCGCCCGATGGGTTGCAGGCGGCGGGCCTCCGCTGCGCAGGCTGGCCTGCGCCTGCTTCGCGCGCGGCGTGGCGCTCAAGGTGTGCCCTCCTTGCCGGTAGGTTGCGCGCGTTCACGCATCTCTCTATCTCGCATCTGTCGCTCGCGCATCTCGCGCCGCACATCCCACGCCGGCGCCGCCGGCCGCGCCGACAGCACCGCTTGCCGGTACAGCTGCGGCGTGAACAGTTGGGCGGCCGTGCCGGCCGCGTAGCGCGTGAGCGGCCCGGCGAACAGCGCCGCGGCCAGCAGCAGGGCGACCAGCCAGGCCAGCGCCAGCCGGTGTGGCGTGCCGGTGGGCAGGCAGTCTTCGGGGCCGATGGACGCGCGGGCTTCGCGCGGTGCCGCGGGGCGCGCCGCTGCGGCGGCACCTGCCGCCGGTGCCAGTTTCCAGAACAACGTGCTGCCGTTGAGCGAAAGGGTCACCAGGGTGAGCAGCGAACTGGCCAGCACCCAGGCCACCAGCACGCCGCCCCACGCCGCCGGCCCCACCGCCTGCAGCAGCAGCGCCTTGCCGATGAAGCCGGCCAGCGGCGGCAGGCCGGCCGCCGCCACCGCCAGCACGAAGAACAGCGCCCCCAGCGGCAGGCGCGCGGCGCCCAGCGCCGCAGGCTCCAGTTCATCGTCGCCGGCATGGCCGGGATGGCCGTGCTGGGCCTGGCGGGCCTGCCGCACGCGGTCGGCCAGTAGGAACAACGCTGCGGTCGCCAGTGTGGTGTTCACCAGGTACACGAGCCCCGCGGTCACCGACTCGGGGCGTGCGACCGCCACCGCCAGCATCAACGTGCCGGCCGAGGCCACGACGAGGTTGCCCACCACCGTGCGCAGGTGGCGCGCGGCCATCGCGCCCACCGCGCCGAGGGCCAGCGTGGCCAGCGCCAGCGTTTCGAGCCAGGGCGAGGCCACCATCACGGTGGCGCCGGCTCCTGCCCCGGCGGTGGTGCCGAACACCAGCGTCGTGACGCGCAGGATGGAGTACACGCCGACCTTGGTCATGATGGCGAACAGCGCCGCCACCGGCGCGCTCGCCGCACCATAGGTGGCCGGCAGCCAGAAGAACAGCGGCAGCACCGCCGCCTTGACGCCGAACACCACCAGCAGCAGCAGCGCCGCGCTCTGCACGAGCAGCGTGCGGTCGGGTGGCAGCTTGGGGATGCGCTCGGCGAGATCCGCCATGTTCAGTGTGCCGGTCAGCGCGTACAGCAGGCTCACGGCAATCAGGAACAGCGCCGAGCCGGTGAGGTTGAACGCCACGTAGTGCACTGACGCCTTCAGCCGCGCCGCGCCGGCGCCGTGCAGCAGCAGGCCGTACGAGGCGATCAACAGCACCTCGAAGAACACGAAGAGGTTGAACAGGTCGCCGGTGAGGAACGCGCCGTTCAGCCCCATCAACTGGAACTGCATCAGGCTGTGGAAGTGCGGGCCGCGCCTGGCGTCGCCGCCCAGCGAATACACGAGTGCGGCGGTGGCCACCAGCGCCGCCAGCAGCAGCAGCAGCGCCGCCAGCCGGTCAAGCACGAGCACGATGCCGAACGGCGCCGGCCAGTTGCCCAGCAGGTACGGCAGCGGCGGTTTCGACACCGTGGCCAGGCCCATCAGGTACACCGCCAGGGCCACCAACCCGAGCATGCCGGCCAGCGAGAGGGCCGGCACCCAGGGCGAGGTGCGGCCGGCATCTCGGCGCTCCAGCAGCACCAGCAGCGCGCCCAGCATCAGCGGCAGCACGATCGGCGCCACCACCGCGTGTTCCACCGACGTGGCCACCTGGCCGTGGATCTGCGCCAGCGTGGGGTTCACGGCGCGCGCTCCTCGGCGGCTTGTTCCGCAGGCAAGCCGGTGGCGCCTTCCGTGGGCAGGCCGATGTCACGTTCCGTGCCGTCGGCATGGTCGGTGCCGGTCTCGGCGCGCGCGCGCAGCGCAATCACCAGCAGCACCGCGGTCATCGCGAAACTGATGACGATGGCCGTGAGCACCAGCGCCTGCGGCAGCGGGTCGGCGTACTCGGCCAGCGTGGGTGCGCGGCGGCCGTCGATGATGGGCGGCAGGCCCACGGCCAGCCGCCCGGTGAAGAAGATGAACAGGTTGACCGCGTAGCTCAGCAGCGTGAGGCCGAACACGAGGTCGAAGGTGCGTGGCCGCAGCATCAGCCACACACCGGCAGCGGTGAGCACGCCCAGCGCAATGGCGATCAGCAGCGGCGTCATCGCGCGGCCTGCGGCATGACGCGGGTTGAATCGGTGGGGTGGCATGCCGGCGCGCTGGCATCCACGCGGGCCAGCGACAGCAGCATCACCATCGTTGCGCCCACCACGGTGAGAAAGACCCCGAGGTCGAACACCGAGGCGCTGGCCAGCGGCACCGCGCCGACGAGCGGCACCCAGGGGTAGTCGTAGGTGCTGGTGAGGAACGGCGCGCCGAAGGCCCAGGCCCCGAGGCCGCAGCCGCCGGCGATCAAGAGGCCCCAGCCCACCCAGGGGCGGAAGTCGGCACCCATGCGCCGGCCCACCTCGGCATGGCCGCTGGCCACGAACTGCAGCGTGAAGGCGAGGGCCAGCACCAGCCCGGCGATGAAGCCGCCGCCGGGCAGGTTGTGGCCGCGCAGGAACAGGTAGATCGAGACCAGCGCGGCCAGCGGCAGCAGCAGCCGGCTGATGAGTTCGAGCATCAGCGAACGGCCGCTGTCGGCTGTGCCGCTGCCGCTGGAGGGCCCGGCGGCCCAGGCCGGGGCACGCCAGGGCGCATCGGCCTTCGGCGCCAGCAAGGCGGTGATGACCAGTGCGGCCAGCCCCATCACCGCGATTTCGCCCAGCGTGTCGAAGCCGCGGTAGTCGACGATGATCACGTTCACCGCGTTCGAACCACCGCCCTCGGGCACCGCGGTGCGCAGGAAGTGCGGCGAGATCGAGTCGAACGGGCGGCCGAGCACCATCCACACGAGCGTGGCCACGCCCAGGCCGGCCAGGCCGGCCAGTACCGCATCGGCGCCGCGGCGGGCGGCGGTGTCGCTGGGGTCGGGGGTGGTGGCCACGTTGGGCCGCTCGGGCAGCCAGTGCAGCGCCAGCATCATGAGCACGATGGTGGCCACCTCCACCAGCAGTTGGGTCAGCGCCAGGTCGGGCGCCGAGAAGTAGACGAACGCCAGGCTCACCACCAGGCCCACGGCGCCCATCAGCAACAGGGCCAGCAGCCGCCGGCGATGCAGCACCACGGTGGCCACGGTGGCGGCGATGCCGATGCTCCACAGCGCGACGAAGGCGAGGTCGGGGTGGGCACCGCTCACGCTGGGCCCGGCCTGTGTGCCGGCGCGCAGGAACGGCGCCGCGCCGGCCAGCACCGCCATCGCCACCAGCAGCCACAGGTAGTTGGCCAGCCGCCCCGACTGCAGGCCGCCGGTGGTGCGCGTGGCTTGGCCCAGGCCGCGGCGCAGCGCGTCCATGAAGAGGTCGCGCCCGCCCTTGCGCGGCGCAGCCGGCACGTGTTCCAGCCGGTGCAGGTTGACGCGTCTATGCAGCACGAAGTACAGCGCCGTGCCGGCCGCCAGCGCGATGGCGCTCATCACGAGCGGCAGATTGAGGCCGTGCCACAGTGCCAGCGTGTACTCGGGCAGCGCGCCGGCGTTGGGGCCCAGCAGCGAGGCCTTGGCGGCCACCGCCAGCAGCGGCCCCACCACCCACGCTGGTGCCAGCCCCACGGCCACGCACAACAGCACCAGCAGTTCCACCGGCACGCGCATGAAGTGAGGCGGTTCCTGCGGGATCCTGGTCAGTCCCACCGGCTCGCCGTTGAAGAACACGTCGTGAATGAAGCGCAGGCTGTAGGCCACGCTGAAGGCGCCGGCCACCGTGGCGCCCACGGGCAGCAGCCACTCCATCGGTCCGTGGCCCCCCTTGGCCACGGTCTCGGCGAAGAACATCTCCTTGCTGAGAAAGCCGTTCATCAGCGGCACCCCGGCCATCGCGGCGCTGGCCACCATGGCCAGCGCGCCGGTGATCGGCATGGTCTTCCACAGGCCGTTCAGCTGCCGCATGTCGCGGCTGCCGGTCTCGTGGTCGATGATGCCGGCGGCCATGAACAGGCTGGCCTTGAAGGTGGCGTGGTTGAGGATGTGGAACACGCCGGCCACCACCGCCAGCGGCTCATCCAACCCGAACAGCAGCGTGATGAGCCCGAGGTGACTGATGGTTGAATAGGCCAAGAGGCCTTTCAGATCATGCTTGAACAGCGCCATGTAGGCGCCCAGCACCAGCGTGGCCAGGCCGGTGAGCGAGACGATCCAGAACCACGGCTCGCTGCCGCCGAGCGCGGGATAGAGACGCGCCAGCAGGAAGACGCCCGCCTTCACCATGGTGGCCGAGTGCAGGTAGGCCGACACCGGCGTGGGCGCCGCCATCGCGTGCGGCAGCCAGAAGTGGAACGGGAACTGCGCGCTCTTGGTGAAGCAGCCCAGCAGCACGAGGACCAGAGCCACTTCGTACAGCGGGTGCGCCTGCAACACCGCGCGCGAGGCGAGCACACGTTCCAGCTCGAAGCTGCCCACGATGTGGCCGACGAGCAGCAGGCCGGCCAGCAGGCACAGGCCGCCGGCTGCGGTGATGCTGAGCGCCATGCGCGCGCCCTGGCGGGCGTCTTCGCCTTTCTTCTCGTCGCCGTGCCAGTAGCCGATGAGCAGGAACGACGCCAGGCTCGTCAGTTCCCAGAAGACGACGAGCAGCACGAGGTTGTCGGCCAGCACCACGCCGAGCATCGCGCCCATGAACAGCATGAGGAAGAAGAAGAAGCGGGCCGCGGGGTCCTTGGGGTCCAGGTACCAGGCGGCATACAGCACGATCAGCGCGCCGATCCCCAGCACCAGCAACGCGAACATCCACGCCAGCCCGTCGAGCCGGAACCCCACCCGCAGGCCGAGCGCCGGCACCCATTCGATGCTCCAGCGCGGCACCGCGCCGCCGAACACCGCTGGCGCCAGGGCCAGCAGGCCGGCCAGTGCGGCCAGTGCCGCGAGGCCCGCCACCCAGGCGGCCAGCCGCCGGCGCGAGTCGGGCACCGCAGCCAGCACCGACGCGGAAAGGAACGGCAGCGCGGCCATCAACGGCAGCAGCAGCGTCAGGCCAGCCGTCGTGCCGGCGGCGGCAGTGGAAGCCATGCGCTACCGACCGTTGCCGCTGCTGCCCGTGTCGGAGCCAGCCCCGTGGCTGCTCGGTGCGCGAGGCGGTCGCAGCATCACCACCACCAGCGTCACCACGGTGATCGGCACCACGAAGCTCAGCATCGCCGCCGAGAAGACCGGCAGTGCATCGTGCTGCCGCGCCGCCAGGACGAGGTAGGCCACGTAGGCGGCGTAGTAGGCCAGGAAGATGCCACCCTCCCAGCGCGCGATCTCGCGGCCGGTCATGAACACTGGCAGGCAGGCCAGCGCCACGGCCAGCATCACCCAGATGTCGAAGTTCATCACGGCGGCCGGCACCACGAGGCCGCCGCTGCCGGTGGCCACCAGCGCCGTGACACCCAGGCAGCCCAGAATGTTGAAGGTGCTGCTGCCCACCACGTTGCCCACCGCGATGTCGCGCTCGCCCTTGACGGCGGCCATGATCGACGTGGCGACCTCGGGCATGGAGGTGCCCGCCGCGACGATGGTCAGGCCGATGACGAGGTCGCTCACGCCCAGCGACCTGGCGAACGTGACCGCGGCGTTGACCAGCCATTCCGAGCCCAGCACCAGCAACGCCAGACCGGCCACGATGAGCGCCAGCTGCGCCGGCACGCGGGCGTCCCAGCCGCCCGGCGTGGCCGGCTTCACCTCGGCGGCGTACTCGTCATTGGCCGCCTTCGATTCGCGCCGCGACTGCACCACCAGGAACACCGTATAGGCCGCCATCAGGGCGCAGAACAGCAACCCATCGCTGAGGCCGAGGCGGCCGTCCACCCCCAACAGCAACAGCAGCAGCGAGGCGCCGATCATGATCGGCACCTCCTGGCGGATGAGCTGGATGTTCACCACCAGCGGCGTGATCAGCGCCGAGATGCCCAGGATGAACAGCACGTTGAAGATGTTGCTGCCGACCACGTTGCCGATGGCGATGTCGGTCTTGCCTTCGAACGCTGCGCCCACCGACACGGCCAGTTCCGGCGAGCTGGTGCCGAAGGCCACGACGGTCAGCCCTACCACCAGCGGCGAGATGCCGAAGCCCAGCGCCAGCTTCGAGGCGCCGCGCACCAGAAGTTCCGCGCCGGCCACCAGGCAGGCCAGGCCGGCGAGGAAGAGCAGGACCGTCATCGCCGCACTTCCACGGGCATGCTCGCTTCCGCGTCCAGGCCTCTGCGCGGAAGAAATCGGGCCTTGAAGTTTGCGGTGCAGACCCCTAGTGCTCGGCACCGGCGCGGGAGGGCAGCATGATGCGATCGGCCAGCGCGATGGCCAGCGCCGAGAACAGGAAGGCGATGTGGATCACCGTCTGCCACAGCAGCACCTTGTCGGTGTAGTTGGCCGCATTGATGAAGGTCTTCAGCAGGTGGATCGAGCTGATGCCGATGATGGCAGTGGCCAATTTCACTTTCAGCACCGAGGCATTTACGTGGCTGAGCCATTCGGGCTGGTCGGGGTGGCCTTCGAGGTTGAGCCGGGACACGAAGGTTTCGTAGCCGCCGACGATGACCATGATGAGCAGGTTGCTGATCATCACCACATCGATCAGGGCCAGCACGACGAGCATGATGACCGTCTCGTTGAGCGCGCCGATGGGGGCGTCGCTCCGGTAGCCGATGCTGCTCACCAGCTTGGCCAGCGCCTGCTGGTTGCCGAATGCCGCCTCCACCAGGTGCACGAGCTCGACCCAGAAGTGAAAGACGTACACGCACTGTGCGACGATGAGCCCCAGGTACAGCGGCAGCTGCAGCCAGCGGCTGGCGAAGATGAAGCCGGCAAGCGGCCGGCGCCGGACGTGTTCGACGTCGGAGAGGTTGGTGGTGTTCATGAGCCGAAGGAGGGTGCCGGCCGGGGGATTCGGGTGCTCCCCTTCCCGCGGCACCGCGGCGGAAATTGTAGGTGGCGGCTCGGTGCCGCCTCGGGCGCCGCCGGGTTCTCCCGGGGGCGGTTGGCGGGGCCGGGCAGCGGCTGCGTAAGGGGTCTGTCAGAGCCTCGGGCCAAGCTACATTCAGCGCGCGCTCGTCGGGGGCTGCCCGCGCCGGCTGCCGCCGCCCGACGACCGCACAGGATCACTTCGCCCCGCGTCCCACCTTTCGACTCCGCAGGAGACACGCATGAGCACCGAGCACGCGACCGAACTGAAGACCCACCAGCCGCCGGCCGCCCTGGCGGCCGGTGCCCGAGTTTCGGGCATGGCCGCCTACCAGGCCCTGGTCGACGAGGCCGATCGCGACTACGAAGGCTTCTGGGCGCGCCTGGCCAAGGAGTTCGTCACCTGGAAGAAGCCCTTCACCAAGGTGCTCGACGCGGGCAACGCGCCGTTCTTCAAGTGGTTCGAGGACGGCACGCTCAACGCCTCGGTCAACTGCCTCGATCGCAACGTCGAGCGCGGCCTGGGCGACAAGGTGGCCATCATCTTCGAGGCTGACGACGGCGCCGTCACGAAGGTCACCTACAGCGACCTGCTGGCCAAGGTCAGCCAGTTCGCCAATGCGCTGCGCGCGCGCGGCGTAAAAAAGGGCGACCGCGTCGTCATCTACATGCCGATGAGCGTGGAGGGCGTGGCCGCCATGCAGGCCTGCGCGCGCATCGGTGCCACGCACTCGGTGGTGTTCGGTGGCTTCTCGGCGCAGAGCCTGCGCGACCGCATCGAGGACGCCGGCGCGGTGATGGTCATCACCGCCGACGAGCAGCTGCGTGGCGGCAAGCAGCTGGCGCTGAAGACCATCGTCGATGAGGCCCTGGGCCTGGGCGGCTGCGGCACCATCGCCAACGTCATCGTCTACAAGCGCACCGGCGGCAACATCCCCTGGGACGCCGCGCGCGACCGCTGGTTGCACGACGAACTGGCCGGCAAGCCCGCCACCTGCGAGCCCGAGTACGTGGGGGCCGAGCACCCGCTGTTCCTGCTGTACACCAGCGGCTCCACCGGCAAGCCCAAGGGCGTGCAGCACAGCACCGGCGGCTACCTGCTGCACGCCGCGCTGACCACGGCGTGGACCTTCGACCTGAAGGACAACGACATCTTCTGGTGCACCGCCGACATCGGCTGGGTCACCGGCCACAGTTACATCACCTATGGGCCGCTGGCGCTGGGCGGCACCGAGGTGGTGTTCGAGGGCATCCCCACGTTTCCGGCCGCCGACCGCTTCTGGAAGACGATCGAGAAGCACAAGGTCACGGTGTTCTACACCGCGCCCACCGCCATCCGCTCGCTCATCAAGGCGGCGGAGACCAACGACGTGGTGCACCCCAGGCACAGCAACCTCGCCAGCCTGCGCATCCTCGGCACCGTGGGCGAGCCCATCAACCCGGCGGCCTGGGAGTGGTACTACAAGCACGTCGGCGGCAGCCGCTGCCCGGTGGTCGACACCTTCTGGCAGACCGAGACCGGCGGCCACGTCATCACGCCGCTGCCGGGCGCCACGCCGATGGTGCCGGGCTCGTGCACGCTGCCGTTCCCCGGCATCACCGCCGCCATCGTCGACGAGACCGGTGCCGACGTGCCCAACGGCAGCGGCGGCATCCTCGTCATCAAGAAGCCGTGGCCGAGCATGATCCGCACCATCTGGGGCGACCCCGAGCGCTTCAAGAAGAGCTACTACCCGCCGGAACTCAAGGGCTACTACCTTGCCGGCGACGGTGCCATCCGCAACAAGGACACCGGCTACTTCACCATCACCGGCCGCATCGACGACGTGCTGAACGTGTCGGGCCACCGCATGGGCACGATGGAGATCGAAAGCGCGCTGGTGTCGCACACCGACCTGGTGGCCGAGGCGGCCGTGGTGGGCCGCCCCGACGAGACCACCGGCGAGGCGATCTGCGCCTTCGTCGTGCTCAAGCGGCCGCGGCCCTCGGGCGACGAGGCGAAGAAGATCGCCAACGAGCTGCGCAACTGGGTGGCCAAGGAGATCGGCCCGATTGCCAAACCCAAGGACATCCGCTTCGGCGACAACCTGCCCAAGACGCGCAGCGGCAAGATCATGCGACGCCTGCTGCGCAGCATTGCCAAGGGCGAGGCGATCACGCAGGACACCAGCACGCTGGAGAACCCCGCGATCCTCGATCAGCTGGCCCAGACCAACTGACCCGGGCCGCGCGAGGCGCGGGCGCCGCCCCGCGCCACGCGCCTCGCGGCGCACGTCGCGGGTGCAGGGGAGCATTCACGTCGAGAAGCGACGTGATGTGTCCACCCAGGCCCCGCCGGCGTTCGCCGCCGCCAGCCGCCGCCGCCTACTTCGTCGCCAGCACCCAGCGCGCCAAGACCAGCGCTTCCTCGTTGCTGACCGGGTTTGATGGCATCGCCACCGCCCCCCAGGCGCCGGCGCCGCCGCGGATGATCTTTTCGGCCAGCTTCGGCGCGGCGTCCTTCTGCTTCGCGTAGCGTTCGGCCACCTGCTTGAAGCCCGGGCCGATCTTCTTGCGGTCGACGTGGTGGCAGTTCAGACAGTTGTGCTCGCGCGCCAGCACCTCCGAGGCGCGCACCGGGAAGCTCGCGCCGACGGCCAGCGCCAGCGCGACGACGGCCAGGCCGTTGGGGTACAGTGACCGCACTACCACCGCGAGGCGCTGCACCATGCTCTTCGTCGTCATCGGCGTCATCTTGTTGGTGATGAACTGGGCCGGCATCGGGCCGCCGGCGCACTGGAATTTCAACCTCTTCGGCGACCTGTGGAAGTTCCTGTGGCCGTTCGGCGCGGCGCTGGCCTGGTGGGCCTGGTCCGACTCGACCGGCCGCACCCAGCGCAAGGCCATCGAGCGCATGGAGCAGCGCAAGCTCGACCGGCGCGACAAGGCGATGGAGGCGCTGGGCTTCGGCCCGCGCGCCCGCAAGGCTCGCCGTGAAGGCCACGCGGCGGCACGCACGGGTGCCGGCCACCTGGACGAGAGCCAGGACCGCGACCTGAACCGGCGCGACGAGCCGCGCCTGTAGCGCCACGGCACGGCTCAATCCCCGTCGAGCACGGCGCCGCGGCTGGCGCTGACGGCGTTCTTCGCAAACTTGCCGAGCACGCCGCGCGTGTACCGCAGGGCTGGCCGCCGCCACGCCGCGCGGCGCGCAGAGATCTCGGCTTCGGCCACGTTCAGCTGCAGCAGCAGCCGGTGTGCGTCGATGGTGATCGGGTCGTCTTCCTTCACCAGCGCGATCAGACCGCCTTCGCAAGCCTCGGGGGCGACGTGTCCGACGACCATGCCCCAGGTGCCGCCGGAGAAGCGCCCGTCGGTGACGAGGCCCACGCTCTCGCCCAGGCCCTGCCCGATGAGCGCACCGGTGGGTGCCAGCATCTCGGGCATGCCGGGGCCGCCCTTGGGGCCGAGGTAGCGCAGCACCATCACGTCGCCTGCCTTGATGCGGCCGGCCATGATGGCCGCCAGCGCGCTTTGCTCGTCGTCGAACACGCGCGCCGGGCCGGTGATGACGGGGTTCTTCAGCCCGGTGATCTTGGCCACGCAGCCTTCGGGGCTGAGGTTGCCCTTGAGGATGGCGAGGTGGCCCTGCTCGTACATCGGGCGCTTGATCGGGCGGATCACGTCCTGGTCGGCGCGCAACGCAGGCACATCAGCCAGGTTCTGCGCCACCGTCTTGCCGGTGATGGTGAGGCAGTCGCCGTGCAGCAGCCCGGCGTCGAGCAGCACCTTCATCACCGCCGGGATGCCGCCGGCGCGGTGCAGGTCCACCGCGAGGTACTTGCCGCTGGGCTTCAGGTCACACAGCACCGGCACCTTGCGGCGCACGCGCTCGAAGTCGTCGATGCTCCATTCGACACCGGCTGCGTGCGCGATGGCCAGGAAATGCAGCACCGCGTTCGTACTGCCGCCGGTGGCCATGATCACGGCCACGGCGTTCTCGATGCTCTTCCGGGTGACGATGTCGCGCGGCTTCAGGTCGGCCTTCACCGCCTCCACCAGCGCACGCGCCGCGGCCTTCGTGTGCTCGAGGATCGGGTCTTCCACGTTGGCCATGGTGCTGGCGAAGGGCAGGCTCATGCCCAGCGCCTCGAAGGCCGAGCTCATGGTGTTGGCGGTGTACATGCCCCCGCAGCTGCCGCTGCCGGGGATGGCGCGGCGCTCGATCTCGCAGAAGTCCTCCTCGCTCATGTTGCCGGCGCTGAACTGGCCCACGGCCTCGAAGACGCTGACGATGTTGAGGTCCTGGCCCTTGTACTTGCCCGGCAGGATGGTGCCGCCGTAGACGTACACCGCCGGCACGTTGGCGCGCAGGATGCCCATCATGCCGCCGGGCATGTTCTTGTCGCAGCCGCCGATGACGAGCACGCCGTCCATCCACTGGCCGCCGACGCAGGTCT
>JAEUPD010000036.1 GCA_016788525.1 Rubrivivax sp. | reverse complement strand
TCGCGCGGCGACCCCGGGTGGGGGGGCGCCCTTGGCCGGCCGCCGACATTGGCGCCTGCGACTGCGGGCGGCCGGCCATGGGTGGCCTGCCTCGCGGGGTCGCCTCAGCTCGAACGCTAGGCAGCACAAAACGCCCTGCCGGCGGCCGGGTGTAACATTCGTACTCATGAAGCTCGCTACCGGCACCGTAGTAGGCGGAAAGGTCGTCTTGGACGGTCCTCAGCCGTTCCCAGACGGGATGGTTGTCACGGTTCTTGCCAAGGAGTCAGGGGACACGTTCGAAGTCCCGGTCGACCTTGAGGCCGAACTCATCGAATCCCTCGCTGAGGCGGACCGTGGCGAGACCATCACCGCTGACGAACTGCTCCGACGCCTCCGCCAGCCGAAGTAGCCACTGTGCTACAGGTGATCGTGAGCAAGCGCGCAGCCGCGCAGATCGAGCGCGCGGCGGCTTGGTGGGAGAAGATTCGACTGTCGGCTCCCGGAGCCGTCGCCGACGACTTCGAGGCCGCCAAGGACTTGCTCGCCTTCGAGCCTGGCATCGGCAGCAAGTGCGAGTCAACGCGTTACCCCAACCTGCGCCGCTGGGGCCTCGATCGAGTTCACCGCCACATCTACTACGACGTCCGGCCCGGGAAGTTGGTGGTTCTTGCCTTCTGGCCGCAGCAACGCAAGCGTGGCCCGCGACTGTGACGCGCGGTGACGCCTAACCAACGCCTAACCCCTCGCTCGAGAGGCGACGCCACGCCTCGCGGGTCGCCTCAGCTCGAACGTTAGGCAGCACGAGTTGCGGTTGTGACTCGGCAAACGTGCACAGTCTGGCCGGCTTGCTTGTCATTGGCGGTACCGCCGCCCATTCTTGCGGGGAACTCATGCGTGTAGTAGGGGTGCTGGTACTGCTCGTAGGCGCACTGCTGCTTGGAACAGGGGTGTTCATTGGCCTACCGTTCACCGGCATCTACTTGCTGGGCTTCATTGCCAACGCCGGCCGCGAGGCAGGCCGCGAGTTGCTCATATTCCTGCCAATGACCATTGTAGTGTGCGGGGTTGGCTACGGCCTCATGAAGCTAGGCAACCGCATTCGCAAGCCGTAGCAATGCCCTTCCCTACGAGCTGCTGCGCTTGCGTGCTGCCTAACCCCTCGCTCGAGAGCGGACGCTCCGGGGCGGGCTGCTTTGCCCGGGCGAGCATGTCTGTCAGCATCGCTCACCCGGGCAAAGCAGCCCGCCCCTCCACTGCCGCTCAGCTCGCACGTTAGGCCGCATGAAACCGCAGGGGGCGTTGCCCCGGAACCTGTTGAACGCCGAGGCGTTGTCGGCTCCGATTTGGCGGACCTAAGCTGCTTTCTTGGTTGAGTGCGTTTGCGCTGAACGTGGACGTTGCGGGCGTGAGCATTCAATGCAGCCAATAGCTTGGGCATGTCCCGGAAGCCCAGGAGTCTGCGGAAACGGCCCTGCGCATCTTCGAGCGCGCTGGCCACCCAGCGCTCAGCCATCGAGGCGTCCTTCCAGCGCTTGACGTTGCGCGTGTAGCGAGCGATGGAGCCATTCAAGTTCTCGATCGGGTTGGTCGTGCGCCGCGTTCGGTACAAGGCCCCTGTGGCCTCCAGTGCCTTGAGGCGCTGTGCGTCCGACACGTTCATGCCGCCGAACTTGGCCTTCCAAGCGTAGTAGCTGGCTTCGCTGAAGCCATGCTTCCTGCATAGATGCTTGACCGGCAGCCCAGCGTCGGCCTCACGCAGGAGCCAATGATCTGTTCCTCGGTGTATCGCTTCTTCATCGGTCCGATCTCCGTCACGGGTTGATCGGACTCTAGAACTACTCGCTACGAATCCCCGGGGGCAGCGCAGATCCACGCGGTGCCGTGCGGCGCCGGGCACAACATCCGGCTGATCCTGGCGCACCAGCGGGTGCTTCTCTTGCTCTGCTTGGGCCTGCTATGGCGTGCCGCGATCGGCCGCATGGCGGGAAAGCCCGACGGGCAATCGAGCTTCGTACTCGCGAGATGAGTTGTTCGGGGCGGACTTTCTAGTCAGGTGCGCGAGCGACCAGCGTCGACAATCGGAAGTTGAGCCATCACCGTTCAGGCGTCGCACAAGAGTCACCGGCGCAATCTCGGTCCGACGATTTCCGAAGCCCACTGGCGCATCTCAGCAGCTGCGCCACCGCAGCTACCGCCAGCACCTCGGGCTCCTTGCCCTCGATGCCCGGCAGACCGATCGGACAGGTCATCCGCCCGATCAACTCGGGCGCAACGCCTCGCTCGGCCAGCCGGTGCTCGAAGCGTGCGCGCTTGGTGCGGCTGCCGATGAGCCCGAAGAAGCCGAAGTCGCCGCGTCGGAGGATCGCGTGCGCGAGTGCCAGGTCGAGGTCGTGGCTGTGCGTCAGCACGAGGTAGTAGGCATTCGGTGGCGCGGCAGCCACTTCGGCCTCCACCGGCTCGACACACACGCGCTCGATGTGCGCTCGCTCTGTGGACGCGGCCGGGAACTCGGCCTCGCGCTCGTCGATCCACTGCACGCGGCAGGGCAGTTCGTCCAGCAGCCGCACGATGGCGCGGCCGACGTGCCCGGCGCCGTACAGCTGCAGGAAGAAGCGCGGCCGCACTTCGGGCCACAGGGTGAGTTCGGTGGGGTCGAGGGCCGCCAGCGGCGCAAAGTGCAGGTCAAGCGCGCCGCCGCAGCATTGACCCAGGCTCGGGCCGAGGGCAACGTGGCGAGTCCGAGTCCCCGGCGCCACCCGCAACGCCTCCGCAGCCGGCCCCCGTTGTGTCTGCACATCGGTTCCGCCCGCTGCTTCGGCACTGGGCGATTCGCTCAGCATGCGCCGAGCCTCCGCGATGGCCTGCAGTTCGAGGTGGCCGCCACCGATGGTGCCCAGCACCTCGTCGGCCGACACCAGCATGCGCGTGCCTGCCTCGCGCGGCACCGAGCCGCGCGTGGCGCCTACCGTCACCACTATGGCAGCGCGGCCTTGGGCGCGCCAGGCGATGCCGCTCTCGCGCAGGTCTTGCATCGCAGGCGGTGGAGCGGCTGGCGCGGTGCTCGGGGCCGCTGCGGCGCCGTCAGTGCATCATGCCCTGCACGGCGCTCACCGCCGACAGGATGGCCTCGGCCGTGGCCGGCGCGCGCAGCGGCGGGTCGACGCGGTGGCCGCCCACCGCCGACACCGCATCGCGGATGGCGAGGAACACCGAAAACGGCAGCAGCAGCGGCGGCTCGCCCACCGCCTTGCTGCGGTGGATGGTGTCGGCTGGGTGATCGGCCTCGCCGGCGCGGAACAGGCGGGTCACGAACTCGGCCGGTGCGTCGTTGGCGCACGGAATCTTGTAGGTGCTGGGTGCGTGCGTGGTCAGCAGCCCTGTCTGCGGGTGCCACACCAGCTCTTCCATCGTCAACCAACCCATGCCCTGGATGAAGGCGCCTTCGACCTGGCCGATGTCCACCGCCGGGTTGAGCGAACGGCCGGCGTCGTACAGCAGGTGCGCCGCCAGTACCTTGCTCTCGCCGGTGAGCGTGTCGATGACCACCTCGCTCATGGCCGCGCCGTACGCGAAGTAGAAGAACGGGTTGCCCTGCATCTTCTCGCGGTCCCAGCTCAGGCCGGGTGTGGCATAGAAGCCGTCACTCCACAACTGCACGCGCGCCATGTAGGCGGCCTGCACGAACTCGGCAAAGTGCATCGTCGCCCCGGCGCCGGCGGGGCCGGCTGTCACCTGCCCGCCGGCGAATCGCACATCGGCCGGCGTGCCACCGAACTTGTGCACCGCGAAGGCCACGAGCCGCTCGCGGATCTGGCGCGCGGCGTCCTGCGCGGCCTTGCCGTGGAGGTCGCTGCCGGTGCTGGCCGCGGTGGCCGAAGTGTTGGCCACCTTCTGCGTGTCGCTGGCCGTGCAGCGCACGTGCTCGAAGGCGATGCCCAGTTCGTGCGCCACCACCTGCGCCACCTTGGTGTTCAGGCCCTGGCCCATCTCGGTGCCGCCGTGGTTCACGAGCACGGTGCCGTCGGTGTACACATGCACCAGCGCGCCGGCCTGGTTCAGGTGCACGACGTTGAAGCTGATGCCGAACTTCACCGGCGTGAGCGCCACGCCCTTCTTCAGCACCGGGCTCGTGGCGTTGAAGGCCGCGGCGGCTTCGCGGCGCCGGGCATACCCGCTCGTACGTTCCAGTTCCGCCACGAGCTCGCCGATGACGTTGTCGCGCACGACCTGGCCGTACGGGGTGACGTTGTGGCCCGTGGTGCCGTAGAAGTTGGCCTTGCGCACGGCCAGCGGGTCGAGCCGCAGCTCGCGAGCGATCGAGTCCAGCAGCACCTCGGCCGCGAAGGCACCCTGCGGCCCGCCGAAGCCGCGGAACGCGGTGTTGCTCTGCGTGTTCGTCTTCGCGCTGTAGCCGTGCAGCGCCACGTGCGGCAGCCAGTAGGCGTTGTCGAAGTGGCACAGCGCGCGGGTCATCACCGGCCCCGACAGGTCGGCCGAATGCCCGGCGTTGGAGACCATCGTCACTTCGGCGCCGAGGATGCGGCCGGCGTCGTCATAGCCGACCTCGGCGTCGAAGAAGAAGCCGTGGCGGCGGCCAGTGACGAGGAAGTCGTCGTCGCGGTCCACGCGCAGCTTCACCGGGCGGCTCAGCTGCGCCGCGGCCACCGCGGCGCAGCAGGCAAACACCGCCGACTGGCTCTCCTTGCCGCCGAAGCCGCCCCCCATGCGCCGGCACTCCACCTGCACCGCGTGCACCGGGCGGTGCAGCGCATGCGCCACCATGTGCTGCATCTCGCTGGGGTGTTGTGTCGAGCACAGCACCTTCATGCCGCCGCCCTCGGCCGGCATGGCGTAGGAGATCTGGCCCTCCAGATAGAACTGCTCCTGGCCGCCGAGCTCGATGCGCTGCTTCATGCGCCGCGGCGAAGCGTCGATCGCCGCGCGCGCGTCGCCGCGCTTCAGGTGCATCGGCGGCAGCACGTACTGGCCGGCAGCGTGCGCCGACTCGGCGGTGATGTGCGGCGGCAAGGGCTTGGCGACGATGGCCTTCCTGGCCAGCGCCGCGGCGCGGCGCGCCTGCTCACGCGACTGCGCGACGACGATGAAGACCGGCTGGCCCAGATAGCGCAGCGTGGCCCCTGCCTCGCCGGCGAGGATGGGGTCGTCGTGGACCAGCGGCCCGCACTCGTTGGCGCCAGGGATGTCGCGGGCGCTGAGCACGGCCACCACGCCGGGCATGGCACGCACGGCGTCGAGGTCGAGCCGCTCGACGGTCCCATGCGCAATGGGTGACAGGCCGAGTGCCGCGTGCAGCGTGCCGGCGAGTTCAGGCACGTCGTCGGTGTATGGCGCGGCGCCGGCCACGTGCAGCGCGGCTGACTCGTGCGCCACGGCGGCCCCGGCCACGCCGGCAGGCTGCTTGCACGCGGCCACCCGTGCTGGCTCGGCCAGGGGCAGGTCGGAGGGCTTGTTCATCGGCTCGCTCCAGGAAGTCGGACTGCGTTCGGGCAGATTCGGCGAAGCGCCTGGCGTTCAGGCCGGCGCCGCGTGGCGCGCGTACACGCTCACCTCGCGCTCGGCCAGCGGCGCGCCCGGGCGCGTTTCCAGCCAGAAGCGGCGCAGCAGGTTGGTCGCCACCTGCGCGCGGTAGGCAGCGCTGGCCCGCATGTCGGTGAGGGGTTTGAAGTCTTCGGCCAGCGCCGCCATGCCGCGCTGCAGGGTCACCTCGTTCCACGGCTGGCCGCGAAGCGCGCCCTCGGCGGCGGCGGCACGCTTGACGATCGCGGCCAGGCCGCCGTACGCCAGGCGCACGTCGCGCACGGTGCCCGTGCTGTCGAGCTCGATGGCCATGCCGGCGCTGACCGCCGAGATGTCGGAGTCGAAGCGCTTACTGATCTTGTAGGCGCGCAGCGTGCACGGGTTGTGCAGCGGCACCTCCAGCCCCTGCACGAACTCGCCCGGCTCGAGGCGGTTCTTCATGTAGTCGACGTAGAAGTCGGCGAGCGGCATGCGCCGCACGCGCTCACCCTGGCGCAGCACGATCTGCGCATCCAGCGCGATGAGCACCGGCGCCGAGTCGCCGATCGGCGAGCCGTTGGCGACATTGCCGCCCATCGTGCCGGCGTGGCGCACGGGCAGCGAGGCAAAGCGCAGCCACATGTCGCGCAGCGCCGGCCAGCGCTGGTGCAGCGCGGCCCAGGCGGCTTCCAGCGTGGCGCCGGCGCCGATGTGCAGCATGCGCGCGCTGCTGCCGGCATCGGCCGCGGCGCGCTCTTCGACGAGCCGCAGCTCGGCCACGTCGCCCACGTAGATGAGCTCGGGCAGCTCACGGAACTGCTTGGTCACCCACAGGCCGATGTCGGTGCTGCCGGCGAGCAGGCGCGCCTGGGGATGCTGCAAGCGCGCGGCGGCCAGCTCGGCCAGCGTGCGTGGGGCGCGGAACGCGGGGCCTGCCAGCGGCGCGTCGGCGGCCAGCGTCTTCAGCGCCGCCACCACAGGCGCGGCATCGAGCCGGCGCGCCGGCGGCTCGAACATCTGCTGGCCGGCATCGAGGATCGGCCGATAGCCGGTGCAGCGGCACAGATTGCCAGAGAGGTCGTCGGCCAGCTGCTGGCGCGTGGGCCGCGTGCCGGCCGCCTGGTGGCGCTCGTAGCAGTTCCACAGGCTCATTACGAACCCCGGGGTGCAGAAACCGCACTGCGAGCCGTGGCACGCCACCAGCGCCTGCTGCGCGGGGTGCAGCGTGCCCGGTTGCCCGGGCCGGCTCGACCCGCGGCCGACCTCGGCCACGTCTTCCACCGTGAACAGCGCCTTGCCGTCCAGCGTGGGCAGGAATCGGATGCAGGCGTTGACCGGCTTCATCTCCAGCTGGCCGCCGGCACCGAGCTCGCCCACCACCACCGTGCAGGCACCGCAGTCGCCCTCGGCGCAGCCTTCCTTGGTGCCGGTACACAGCGCTTCTTCGCGCAGCCACTCCAGCACGGTGCGGGTGGCGGCCTTGGGCTCGACCTCGACGACGGCACCGCGGTGGAAGAAGCGGACGGGGCGTGGGCTCATGGCGCTATGAAACAGGGTTGGGCGGACCTCGCGGCCCTGGGACTTACCCGAAAGGTACTCCGGATCGACCCCGCAGAGATACGATGCGCTGCATACCGACTATGAGCCCGAGCATATGGTGCAACGAGCCAACTTCGACACCATAGACCTCCATCTCATCCGGGTCTTGCACACCGTGATCACCGAGCGCAGCGTTTCGCGTGCCGCCTTGAAGCTGGCCAGCAGCCAGCCGGCGGTGAGCGCGCAGCTGCGCAGGCTGCGCGAGCTCACGGGCGACCCGCTGCTGGTGCGCGCCGGGCAGCAGATGATGCCCACCGCAACGGCGCTGACCCTGCTGGAGCCGGCCGGCCGCGTGCTGCACGAGGCCGAGCGCCTGTTCAGCCCGAAGGCGCGCGAGCGCGGCTTCGGTGCCGCGCAAGAGGTGGCCAAGCTCGACGCCACGTTCCGCGTGGCGGCCAGTGACTACCTCGACCCGCTGTTCCTGCCCACGCTCGTGGCGCACATGCAGCGCGTGGCACCGCTGGCCAGGCTGGAGCTGATCACGCTGAGCCAGGACTACGACTACCGCCGGCACCTGGCACTCGGAGATGTCGACCTGGTGATCGGCAACTGGCTCGAGCCGCCCGAAGAGCTGCACCTGGCGCGGCTGGTGAGCGACGAGGTGGTCTGCCTGGTCTCCGAAGACCACCCGGCCACGCGCGTGGGTGCGCGCGGCTGGACGATCGCGCGCTACCTGGAATGCGAGCACGTGGCGCCGATGCCCATGCATCCCGGCGCGCTGGGCGTGATCGACCAGCACCTGGCTGCGGCCGGTGCCCGGCGCAACATCACGGTGCGGGCCTCGCACTTCAGCCTCATTCCGCTGATGGTGGCCGACACGTGGCTCGTGCTCACCACGGGCCGCCTGTTCTGCGGCCGATATGTCGATACGCTGCCGGTGCGCGTGGTGCGCTGCCCGGTGGCGTTTCCGCCGCTGACCTACTACCAGCTGTGGCACGACCTGACGCACAGCGCCGCATCGATGCGCTGGTTCCGCGAGCAGGTGCGGGAGGTGGCGCGCGGGCTCTCGCGGCAGGCGTTGCCCCGGAGGGCCGCGGCGTGAAGATGCCGGCGCCCCGGGCCTTGCCCGCCACAACGGCCGGCCGGGTGGTCGCGCGCAGGCAGGTTGCGCGATGAAGGCCTACCGCGCTGACCTCCTCGATTTCCAGCGCACCCCCGCCTGGGGTGACACGCTGGCCGAAGGAGCCGTGCGCTTCCGCGCTGACCATTGGCTGTTGGTCGACGGCGACGGCCGCATCGCCGGCGTTCAACCGCAGCCCCCCGATCCCGGCATCGAGCGAGAGGACTGGCGCGGCCACCTCCTGCTGCCCGGTTTCATCGACACCCACGTCCACAGCTCGCAAGTCGGTGTCATGGCCAGCTACGGCACCGCGCTGCTCGACTGGCTGAACAACTACACCTTTCCTGCCGAGCGCGCCTGGGCCGACCCTGAAGTGGCCGCGCAGGGCAGCGCGCACTTCCTCGATGCACTGCTCGCCCACGGCACCACCGCCGCGGTCGTCTTTCCCACCGTGCACAAGGGTTCCGCCGAGGCGCTCTTCCAGGCCGCCGATGAACGCCAGATGCGCGTCATCGCCGGCAAGGTGCTGATGGACCGCCACGCCCCCGAGGGCCTGCGCGACCTCAGCGCCAGCCAGGCCGAGCGCGACTGCATCGACCTCATCGACCGCTGGCACGGCCGCGGCCGGGCGAGCTACGCCATCACGGTGCGCTTCGCCCCCACCAGCACGCCGGAGCAGCTGGCGATGGCCGGCGCGCTGTGCCGCGCCAACGAGACCCTCTACATGCAGACGCATGTGGCCGAGAACCGCGACGAGGTGAAGTGGGTGGGCGAACTCTTCCCCCACGCCCGCAGCTACCTCGACGTCTACGCCCGCGTCGGCCTGCTGCACCGCCGCTCCGTGCTGGCGCACGGCATCTGGCTCGACGCCGAAGATCGTGCAGCGCTGCGCCACGCCGGGGCGCAGATCGCCTTCTGCCCGAGCAGCAACCTGTTCCTGGGCAGCGGCCTGTTCGACTGGCCGGCGATGCTGGGCGCCGATGCCGCCGTCAGCATGGCCAGCGACGTGGGCGGCGGCACGAGCCTGTCGATGCAGCGCACGCTGTCTGACGGCTACAAGGTACTGGCCCTGGCTGGACACAAGCTCACCGCCTGGACCGCGCTGCACGCGGCCACGCGCGGCGCCGCCCAGGCGCTGCTGCTGGCCGACGAGATCGGCACGCTCGAACCCGGGCGGCTGGCGGACTTCACCGTCTGGCGCTGGGCCGCCACGCCGGTGGACACCGAGCGCCAGCGGCTGGCCCGCGACTTGCACGAGAAAGTGTTTGCCTGGATGACCCTGGCCGACGAACGCCACCTGCGTGCCACGTGGGTGGCCGGCCGCAAGCGCTTCGACGCCACGAACGAGAACGCGAAGACGACGACCCGTGCCCACTGACTGACCGACACAGCACAGAAAGGAGGGCGGCATGAACACCACGACAGCCACCCCGCAGGAGACAAGCAGGTCGAACCGCCCCGGTGGCAGCGCGCCGCTGCGGCTGGAGCTCACCGGCATCACCAAGCAGTACCCGGCGGTGCGCGCCAACGACAACGTGTACCTCAAGGTGCAGCCCGGCGAGATCCACGCCGTGCTCGGCGAGAACGGCGCCGGCAAGAGCACCATGATGAAGATGATCTACGGCGCGGTGCAGCCCGATGCCGGCGAGATCAGGTGGAACGGCGCCAAGGTGCACATCGCCAACCCCGCGGCCGCGCGGCGGCTGGGCATCAGCATGGTGTACCAGCACTTCTCGCTGTTCGACACGCTCACCGCCGCCGAGAACGTCTGGCTGGGCCTGGACAAGAGCCTGCCGCTGCCCGAGGTGAGCCGGCGCATCGCGGAGGTGGCGCACACCTACGGGCTCGACGTCGACCCGGTACGCCCGGTGCACACGCTGAGCGTGGGCGAACGCCAGCGCGTGGAGATCATCCGCTCGCTGCTCACCGACCCGCAGCTGCTCATCCTGGACGAGCCGACCTCGGTGCTCACGCCGCAGGCGGTCGAAAAGCTCTTCGTCACGTTGCGGCAGTTGTCGGACAAGGGCACCAGCATCCTCTACATCAGCCACAAGCTGGACGAGATCCGCGCCCTGTGCCACCACTGCACCGTGCTGCGCGGCGGCAAGGTCACCGGCGAAGTCGACCCCACGCGCGAGAGCAACGCCAGCCTGTCGCGCCTGATGATCGGCGCCGAGCCGCCCGAGCTGAAGCACCAGGCCAGCCAGGCCGGCGCGGTGGTGCTGGGCGTGAAGGGCCTGAGCCTGGCCAAGCTGGACCCCTTCGCCGTGGAGCTGAAGGACATCGGCTTCGAAGTGCGCGCCGGCGAGATCCTCGGCGTGGCCGGCGTCTCGGGCAACGGCCAGCAGGAGATGCTGGCGGCGCTGTCGGGTGAAGACCGCCGCGCGGCGCCGGGCTCGATCACCCTGTTCGGCAAGCCGATCGGCGACCACTCGCCACGCCACCGCCGCAAGGAGGGGCTGCACTTCGTGCCCGAGGAACGCCTGGGCCGCGGTGCGGTGCCGACGATGACGCTGGCCTCCAACACGCTGCTCACGCGCACCGAGGCCGTGCTGCGCAACGGTTGGGTGAAGATTCCCGAGGTCACCGCGCTGGCCGAACGCATCATCCAGCGCTTCAACGTCAAGGCCGGCGGCCCCGGCGCGGCGGCCAAGTCGCTCTCGGGCGGCAACCTGCAGAAGTTCATCGTCGGCCGCGAGATCGACGCCAATCCGAAGCTGCTCATCGTCAGCCAGCCGACCTGGGGCGTCGATGTCGGTGCCGCCGCGCTGATCCGCGGCGAGCTGCTGGCGCTGCGCGATGCCGGCTGCGCGTTGCTGGTCGTCAGCGAGGAACTCGACGAATTGTTCGAGATCAGCGACCGTCTCGTGGTCATCGCGCAGGGGCGCGTGTCGCCGTCGATCGACATCGGCGACGCGACGATCGAGCTGGTCGGTGAATGGATGTCCGGGCTGTGGAACTCGAGCGGCGGCACCGCGCGTGCGGCCCACACGCAGCCCGCGCTGGAGGTGCGCCATGCTTAAGCTCGAAGCCCGCCCGCAGCCTTCCAGGGCGATGAGCCTGGCGTCGCCGCTGATCGCGCTGGCGCTGACCGCGATCCTCGCCGCGATCCTCTTCGCCGCGCTGGGCAAAGACCCGATCAAGGGGCTGGAGGTGTTCTTCGTCGAGCCGCTGAACGGCCGGCGCCAGATCACCGAGGTGCTGCTGAAGAGCACGCCGTTGATCGTCATCGCGCTCGGCCTGGCGGTGTGCTACCGCTCCAACGTCTGGAACATCGGCGCCGAGGGTCAGTTCCTTCTGGGTGCACTGGCCGGTGGCGGCGTGGCGCTGTGGTTCACCACCGCCGGCATCGTGCTGCCCAAGGTCGTGAGCCTGCCGCTGATCCTGGCCGCCGGCGTGCTGGGCGGCATGGCCTGGGCAGCGCTGGTGGCGCTGTTGCGCGACCGCTTCAACGCCAACGAGATCCTGGTCAGCCTGATGCTCGTCTACGTGGCGCAGCAGCTGGTGAACTGGCTGGTGTTCGGGCCGTGGAAAGACCCGCAGGGCTTCAACTTCCCGCAGACCAAGACCTTCGATGCCAGCACCTGGCTGCCGCTGCTGGTGGAGCGTTCGCGGCTGAACATCGGCTTTGCCATCGCGATGGTGGCGGTGGCGCTGGCGTGGCTGTTCATGTTCCGCATGTACCGTGGCTACCAGCTGCAGGTGGGCGGCCTCGCCCCGGCGGCCGCGCGCTACGCGGGCTTCAGTTCGCGCAGCGCGCTGTGGATGGCGCTGATGATCTCCGGCGGCCTGGCCGGCCTGGCCGGCGCACTGGAAGCCGCGGGGCCGCTGCGCCAGCTCACGCCGCACATCAGCACGGGGCTGGGGTTCACGGCGATCATCGTCGTCTTCGTCGGGCGGCTGCATCCGGTGGGCATCGTGTTCGCCGGCATCCTGCTGTCGATGATGCTGATTGGTGGCGAGCTGGGCCAGTCGCGGCTCGGGCTGCCCAACGCGTTGTCGTCGGTGTTCCAGGGCCTGCTGCTGGTCATCCTGCTGGCCTGCGACACGCTCATCAACTTCCGCGTGCGTTTCGGCTCGGCCCTGTCGGCTCGGCCGAAGGCGGCTTGAAGCGGCGAGGAGACACGACATGGACGAATTCGCCCTTCTCATCGCCGCCTCGCTGCTGGCCGGTACGCCGCTGGCGCTGGCGGGCCTCGGCCTGCTGATCAACGAACGCGCCGGCGTGCTCAACCTCGGCGCCGAAGGCATGATGCTCGTCGCCGCGGTGACGGGCTTTGCCGTCGCCCTCGGCACGCACAGCGACATCCTGTCCTTCGCCGCAGGCGCGGCGGCCGGTGCGGTGCTCGCCGCCGCGTTCGGCTGGCTGGTCATCTGGCTCAACACCAACCAGTACGCCACCGGTCTGGCGCTGAGCCTGTTCGGCTACGGCTTCTCGGCCTTCGTCGGGGTGGCCTACGTCGGCCAGAAGCTGGCCGACCGCGCGCCTTACGACCTGCCCGGCCTGGCGCAGATCCCCTTCTTCGGCCCGGCGCTGTTCAAGCAGCACCCGATGGTCTACCTGACCATCGCGCTCACCGGCGTGCTGGTGTGGTTCCTGTACAAGAGCCGCGCGGGCCTGGTGCTGCGCGCCATCGGCGAGAGCCCCGAATCGGCGCATGCGCTGGGCTACAAGGTGCGCTGGCTGCGGCTGGCCGCGGTGGTGGTAGGGGGCGCGCTGTGCGGCGTAGCTGGCGCATTTCTCTCGGTGGTGTATGCGCCGCTGTGGGTGGAAGGCCTCACCGCCGGCCGCGGCTGGATTGCGCTGGCGCTGACCACCTTTGCCACCTGGCGGCCGATTCGCGTGCTGCTGGGCGCGTACCTGTTCGGCGGCGTGACGATGCTGCAGTTCCACCTGCAAGGTCAGGGCGTGCAGATCGCCGCGCAGCTGCTGGCCATGCTGCCGTACCTGGCCACCATCGTCGTGCTGGCGCTCATCAGCCGCAACGCGGCGTTCATCCGCATCAACATGCCGGCCTCGCTCGGCAAGCCTTTCCATCCCGGCTCATAGGGCACACCCGGTCAAAGGGCACCACCCCCGCCACCTAGAATTCCGCGCGTCCCGCGCACCCCGCCCGCCCAGGGCATGCACTCACAGTTCCCAGCCAGAGGAGACCCTCGAATGACCGACCATGCCAAGCGCCGCCTGATGCAGGTGGCGAGCCTCTCAGCCCTCGCCGCTGCCACCGCCTTGGTGGGTTGCGGCAAGAAGGAGGAGCCCAAGCCCACCGCGGCGGCGCCCGCCGCCTCGGCCGCCCCGGCCCCGAAGCCCGAGCCTCTGAAGGCCGCGTGGGTGTACGTCGGCCCGGTGGGCGACGCCGGCTGGACCTTCGCCCACGACCAGGGCCGCAAGGCCGTGGAAGCCGAGTTCGGCGACAAGGTGAAGACCACCTTCGTCGAGAAGGTGCCCGAGGGCGCCGACGCCGAGCGCGTGATCCGCGACCTGGCCGCCCAGGGCAACAAGATCATCTTCGCCACCAGCTTCGGCTTCATGGAGCCGATGCTCAAGGTGGCCGCCGAGTTCCCCGACGTGAAGTTCGAGCACGCCACCGGCTACAAGACCAGCGCGAACATGAGCGTCTACGACGCGCGCTTCTATCACGACGCCTATGTCAGCGGCATCATCGCCGGCGGCGTGAGCAAGACCGGCACCATCGGCTTCGTCGGCAGCTTCCCGATCCCCGAGGTGCTGCGCAACATCAACGCCTTCACGCTGGGCGCGCAGAGCGTCAACCCCAAGATCAAGACCAAGGTAGTGTGGATCAGCACCTGGTTCGACCCCCCGAAGGAAGGCGACGCCGCGCAGTCGCTCATCAACCAGGGCGCCGACGTGCTCTTGCAGAACACCGACAGCTCGGCCGTGCTGCAGACCGCGGCCAAGAACAAGAAGTTCGCCTTCGGCTGGGACAGCGACATGAGCGCCGTGGCGCCCGAGGCGCACCTGGCCTCCAACATGGTCTACTGGGGCCCCTACTACAAGAAGGCGGTCAAGGCCGCGCTCGACGGCAGCTGGAA
>JAEUPD010000014.1 GCA_016788525.1 Rubrivivax sp. | reverse complement strand
CCGCTTAAACACCGGTGAGCCTCTCAACGGTTGGCCGATGGGCCGGGCCGGCGCCGCAAGGCAAGGGCTGAGAGGTCATTCACATCGGCTGGGTGCCGGCCATGTCGCTGGGCAGGCACCGAGACTCAGCGAATCGGGGCTCGGGTAGCGTGCTGCTGCGCGACCCGGGCCCTCAAATCCAAATCAGACAGCTACGCATGTAGAACCGTCCGGCGAAGGCTTGCGGACGGGGGTTCGATTCCCCCCGGTTCCACCATTTCTCATGTTGAGTGCACCCATGGCCACGATCCCGCGGCTGCCGCGGGTTTTGCGCTGACAGGTCTGGCGCCGCGCATGGAACCACGCAAGGCAGCCTGGCAGCGCACATGGCTTGCGGCCCATGAGGTGCCGGCCGACTTCGAGCCTTTCGATGCTGCCGAAACCGAGCAATCGCTGGCGGGGCGCTTCGAGGCCTGTGTGCGCCGCCATGCGCATCGTTGGGCGGTAGTGGAACCGCAGGCCCGCTGGACCTACGCGCAGCTCAACGAGAAGGCCAATGGCCTGGCAGCGGTGCTGCTGGGCGATGGCGGGCGGCCACCCGCCTCGGTGCCGTACGCCCTGGCCCGCGCGCCGGTGGCCGTGCTCGCCGGCCACGGTGCGTTGCAGATTGCCGCCATCCTCGGCGTGCTGAAGGCGGGCCGGCCGTACGTCGGCCTCGACGCCCGCCACGACCTCCTCGTGAACGCCCAGGTGCTGGCGCACTGCGGCGCCAGCCATGTGCTGTGCGACGCCGCGGGGCTGCCGCTGGCGCGCAGGATGGCTGAGCTGGCGCGCTCGGCGCCGCCGGTGGTGCCGGTCGACATCGACGCCGCGGCCGCCGCGCCGCGGGCCGAAAACCCTGTGCTCGCGCGCGGTGCGGACGACCTCGCCTACATCTACTACACCTCGGGCACCACCGGGGCGCCCAAGGGCGTGGTCGACAGCCAGCGCAACGTGCTGCACAACGTCATGCGCTACACGAACAACCTGGGCATCGCGCCTTCGGACCGGCTCAGCCTGCTGCAGTCGGTGGCGTTCAGCGGGCAGGTGTCCAGCCTCTTCGCCGCGTTGCTCAACGGTGCGGCCTGCCTGCCGCTGGATGTGCGCACACTGGGTGCCTCGGGCGTGGCCGATGGGCTCGAGCGCGCTGGCGCGACGATGCTGCACTGCGTGCCGTCGATCTTCGAGCGGCTGGTGGCCACCGGCCGGCGTTTCGAGGCGCTGCGCGTCATCCGGCTGGAAGGAGACCAGGCCTCGGTGCACCACGCCGAGCTGTTCAAGCGCCACTTCGATGGCCGGCCCGGCGTCGTGCTCGCCAACGGGCTCGGGGCCACCGAGACGGGACTCTCGCACCAGTTCATCTTCCGCCACGACACGCCGCTGCCCGTCGGTGCGCTGCCCGTGGGCGCGCCCTGCGCAGACATCGAGGGCCTGCTGCTCGACGAAGAGGGCCGGCCGATCGCCGGGCGCGAGGAAGCCGGCGAAGTCGCCATTCGCAGCCGCTACCTGGCGCTGGGCTACTGGCAACGCCCTGAGCTGACCGCCGAACGCTTCGTGGTCGGCGCAGAGCCCCGCGGCGAGCGAATCTACCGCACCGGCGACATCGGGCGTTATGACCTCGACGGCTGCCTGCACCTGCTGGGCCGAAGCGGCAGCACTCACAAGCTGCACGGGCACTGGGTCGACCTGCAGGCCGTGGAGGCAGCGCTGCTGCGCATGCCCGGCGTGCAGGCCGCCGCCGCGGTGCTGCGCGACGGGCCGCGCGCCGGCATCGAGCTCGTCGCCTACCTGGTGGCGACCCCGCCGCCGCCGGGCGAACTGGGCGCGCCGCTGCGGCCGCAGGCCGCCCGACCCGCGCTGGCCACCCTGCGAGAAGCGCTGCGCGTGGCCCGGGGCGCTGTGTACGGGGCGGATGGGGCAGCCCTGCCGCAACCCTCGCGCTTCGTGTGGATCGACGCGTTGCCGCTGGACGCCAACGGCAAGGTGGCGCGCCACGCCCTGCCGGCGCCACCGCGCACGCGCCCGGACCTGGGGACGCCTTGCGCCCCACCTTGTCCCGGCGTGGAGGAGACGCTGGCGCGCCTGTGGGCCGAGGTGCTGGGCTTGGAAGAGGTCGGCGCAGAAGACGACTTCGCCGAACTGGGCGGCAGCTCGCTGCAGGCGATCGACATCGTCACGCGGGCCGAGCAGCGGTTCGCGCTGGCCGGGCGCGCGCCGCGTCTGATCGAAGCGGCCACCGTGCGGGCCATGGCGCAGCTGGTCAGCGCGCTGCAGGCCGGCGCGGGCGAGAATCGATCCTGACCCTGTTCGCGCAGGCGCCCCTTCCCTGATCTTCCCTCCTGGCGGACTGCCACGCCTTGATGACCCCAGCGATGACCCAGCCTGTCGACGCCGCGCTGCGCACCGAGTTTGCCCCCACCGGCACCCTGCGCGTGGCGCTCAATCTGTCCAATTTCCTGCTCGTGCAGAGTGCGCCGCCCGGCGGCGAGGCGGTGGGAATCGCGCCCGACATCGGCCGCGGCATTGCCGCCGCGCTGGGTGTGCCGGTGAGCTTTGTGCCGTTTCCCAACCCCGGCGAACTCGCTGCCGCCGCAGGTAGCGGCGTGTGGGACGTGGGGCTGATCGGCGCCGACCCGCTGCGGGCTGCCGAGATCGCCTTCACCGGCGCCTACCTCGAGATCGAGGCCAGCTACCTGGTGCGTGGTGATTCGCCGCTGCGCACGCTGGCCGAGGTCGACCGCCCGGGCGTGCGCATCGCCGTGGGCGACAAGACCGCCTACGACATGTACCTGCGCCGCACACTGCAGCACGCCACGCTGCACCGCGCGGCCGGGCTGGAGGCTTCGTACCAGCTGTTCGTGAACGAGCAGCTCGACGCGCTGGCCGGCCTCAGGCCGCGGCTGGTGGCCGACCAGGCGCGGCTGCCCGGCTCACGCATCCTCGAAGGCCGCTTCACCGCCGTGCAGCAAGGCATCGGCGTGCCGATTGCGAGGCGGCAGGCCGCCGCGTGGCTGCAGCAGTTCGTGCACGAGATCAAGCGTGGCGAAGTCGCCGCGTTGATCGCCAGGCACGGGGTGAAGGGCGTCAGCGTGGCGCCGCTGGACTGACGGGCTCGAGAACCCCCTGTTCGCCGGCGAGCGCGCTTGGCTTGGCCTGGATGCGGCAGTTGGCGGCGCAGCTGTGCGCCGGCGCATGCAGGTCGCGGCGAGCAGAGGTCCGGCCCGAAGCGCAGCGCCGGGCCTCGCCCTCGGGCGCGGCAGGGCAGGCCACCCGGGTCTGTGCACGCCACAACCATCGCCAGACCAGCCGCACGCAGGCGGTACGCCGCTGCCCGCATCACCCAACGAGCCAGCGAGACTCAATCCTTCGGCGCGCGCTGCGGTTCCAGGTGCCTGGCCAGGAACGCCTCCATCGCGCCGTAGAACTCGTACTGGTTCTCCTCGTTGCGAAAGCCGTGGCCCTCGTTGTCCTTGACGATGTAGGGCACATCCACCCCGCGCTTGCGCAGCGCCTCCACCATCTGGTCGCTCTCGGCCTTGTTCACGCGCGGGTCGCGTGCGCCTTGCACCACCATCAACGGCGTCTTGATCTTGTCGGCATTCAGCGCCGGTGAGGTGCGCGCCAGCCGCTCCTTGTCGCGCTCGGGGTGGCCGACCATGTCGTGGAACTTGGGCAGGAACGGCTTCCAGTACGGCGGAATGGTGTTCATGAAGGTGAACAGGTTGCTCACGCCGACATAGTTGACGGCGGCCGCGTAGAGGTCGGGCGTGAACGCCACGCCGGCCAGCGTGGCGTAGCCGCCGTAGCTGGCGCCGTAGATGCCCACGCGCCTGGGGTCGGCCACGCCCTGGGCGATGAGCCACTTCACGCCGTCGGTGATGTCGTCCTGCATCGCCAGGCCCCACTGGCCGAAGCTGGCTTCCCAGAACTTGCGGCCGTAGCCCGTGCTGCCGCGGAAGTTCATCTGCAGCACGCAGTAGCCGCGGTTGGCCAGGAACTGCAGCTGCGGGTCGTAGCCCCACTGGTCGCGCGCCCACGGGCCGCCGTGCGGGTTGACGATGCAAGGCAGCGCCTTGGGCTCGCGGCCCACCGGCAGCGTGAGGTAGCCGTGGATCGTCAGGCCGTCGCGGCTCTTGTACGAGATGGGCTTGGTCGGCGCCATGTCGGCCGGGTCGATCTTCGGGTTGATCTCGGCCATCAGCGTCAGCGAGTCGGCCTTGGCGTCGTAGATGTAGCGGCCACCGGGCGTGCGGTCGCTGAAGGCGGCGACGATGAACTTGTCCTCGGCCTTGGTCTGGCTCTGCAGCAGCAGCTCCATGCCGGGCAGGCGGGCTTCCAACCGCCGGTACACGCGCTCGGTGGCGGCGTCGAAGAACTTGCGCTGCGTGCGGTCGGTGATGAAGCTCGCCTCGGTGATCTTCTTGCGCAGCCGCGACCAGGTGGCGCCGCCGAGGTCGACCTCGGGGTGTTCGAAGATCACCGTCTCGGCGTCGGGCTTGGCCGGGTCGATGCTCACCAGCGCCTTCTTGTCGCGGCCGCGGTTGCTGATCATCGTCAGCCGCTTGTTGTCGGCGGTGAAGACGGCGTTGTCGACCTCGGTGCGGTAGTCGGTGGTGATGATCGGCCGGAATTCGCTCTTCTCGTCGGCGCGGTACAGCACGTGGGTGTTCAGCCCTTCGCTGCGAAAGGCCACGCGCACGCGGCCGGCGTGGTCGGTGGCCCAGCCGACGATGTCGCCGGGGTTGCGCGCCACCACAGTCTCCTTGCCGCTGCGCAGGTCGATGCGCACGACGTCGAAGACCTCGGCGTTGCGCCGGTTGTGCGTGACGAGGATGTGGTGCGGGTCGTCGGGCAGCGCGTCCAGCAGCTCGGCGCGCACCTTCTCGCCGGGCGTGAGGTCGGTGACCTTGCCGGTCTTCACGTCCACGGCCACGAGGTGGAAGTTCTCGTCGCCGCCGAAGTCCTTGACGTACAGGATGCGGTCGCTGCCCTTCCAGCTGTAGATGCTGATGTCGCGCGCCGTCTCGGCCGTCAGCCGCCGCGGCTCGCCCACGAGCCGGCTGCCTTCGAGTGTTTGCACGAACACGTTCAGGCGCCGCGGCGCACCTTCCACCGACACTGGCTGCATGAAGCCGAGCGTCCTGCCGTCGTCCGAGAGGCGAAAGTAGGCGCGCTCGGGGTTGGCAAAGAAGTCGCGGACCGGGTAGGCCTTGGGGATGCCGCGGGCCTGCGCCGGCGTGGCCGCCGCGGCAGCCTGCGCCTGGGCATTGGCCGGCAGCGGCAGCAGCAGCGAAACGCCGAAGGCCGCGGCCACCAGGGCGGCGGACAGGGTGAGGTTCGAGAAGCGGTCGATCAGTCTCATGGCACGCAGCCTCCTTGTGTTCATCCGCGAGCGCGGCATGCCGGCAACGGCGCGTGGGTCGGCCCCTGCGCCGGCGGCTGCGCGCGATTGTTCGAAGTTGGGCTGGCGCCGGCCGCCTGCGTGCGACGAGCCGGCGTTTCGCGGGGATGAACTGCTGGCGCGGCGGAGCAGGGCCGCCGCGGCGGCTTCAGTCCAGCGTGCGCTCGGCCGCAGCGCGCCACAGGCCGGCGTGCTGCAGCTGCCCCAGCACGCGCTGGAGCACGTCGCGCCGGTAGGCGGCGATGTCACGTCCGGCGTAGTCGTAGAAGCCGCTGGTGGTCTTCAACCCGAGGTGGCCTTCGCCGACCATGCGGCCGACGATCGGTGGCGCAGCGTAGCGTGCCGCGCTGATGCTCCCGCTCATCTCGCGGCTGGCGTGGTGCAGGATGTCGATGCCACCGAAGTCGACGAACTCCACCACGCCCAGCGCCGCGAAGCGCAGGCCCATGCCGTAACGTGTGGCCTTGTCGATCTCCTCGGCGGTGGCGGCGCCTTCTTCGACCATGCGCGCGGCCTCGTTCATGACCAGCGCCTGCAGCCGCGGCACGATGTAGCCGGGCGTGGGCCCGCACACCACGGGCAGCTTGCCGATCGACTCCATCAGCGCCTTCGTGCGTGCCAGCACCTCGGCCGAAGTGCCCGGGTGCGTGGACAGCTCCACCACCGGCATCAGGTAGGCCGGGTTGAGCCAGTGCATGTTGAGGAAGCGCTCGGGGCCCTGCACGAGCGCGGCCAGCTGCGTGACCAGGATGCTGCTGGTGGTGCTGGTGAGAATCGCGTCGGCGCGGCAGTGCGCGTTCATCGCGGCGAAGGCGCTGCGCTTGGCCTCCATGGTCTCGGGCACACCCTCGAACAGCAGCCCGGCGGCCGCCAGGGCCGCCGGGGCGTGCTCGGCGGCGACGAACTCGATGCGTGCGGCCACCGCCGCCACCTGGTCGGCACGCAGCGCACCCAGCGCCACCAGGCCTTGCAGGCTGCCGCGCACTTCTTCATCCACCTCGGCGCGCAGCCTTTGCAGCGCGTCGGCGCCGCGTGGCCGCAGGTCGACAAGCGCGATGCGGTGCCCGGCGTAGGCAAACGCGGTGGCGACGCCGCGGCCCATGCGGCCGGCACCCACGGCGGCGAAGCGGGGGCTCACGGCCTCACTCCCCGTCGTGCAGCAGCTGCTGCAGTTGCGCGCGGCCCATGGCGGCCAGGCCGAGGGCTTCGAGCGTGCGCTCGCCGTGCCGCAACTCGCGCCCGAGGAACGCACCCACCATCGCGAGGATGCCCTGCGCGATGGGCGCGCTCGCGCCGGCAAAGCGTGCCACGCTGGCCAGCAGCGCCAGGCCAAGTTCGGTGTCTTCGACGATGTAGCGGTGCGTGTGCAGGTCGATGTGCTCGCGCCAGTCGCC
Organism: Rubrivivax sp.; assembly: GCA_016788525.1. GTDB lineage: Bacteria > Pseudomonadota > Gammaproteobacteria > Burkholderiales > Burkholderiaceae_C > Rubrivivax. The sequence goes on along the minus strand of JAEUPD010000014.1, from coordinate 3,338 downwards.
GCTCTTTTGCAGCTTCTTGTGCGCGTCGCCGTACATCCAGCGGTCGTTTTGGTAGTGGTCGGCCAAGGGGTAGTGCGGCGCGCCGTAGCCCAGCGCCTCACGCACCGCCACGCGCTCGAGGTCGAGGCGGTCGGTCACTGCGCGCACCGAGGGCTGCGTGCCTTCGGTGTGGATGTCCCACTTCGCAAAGTGCTGCAGCGGCGCGGCGTTCATCACCATCAGCGGCGGGTGGATGATGGGGCCGGCGTTCATCAGCGCGCCCGAGAGTGCATCGCCGCAGCCGTGCACGGCCGGGTAGGCTTGGCCGATCACTGCGAGCGCGTGGTCGGCGCGCCTGGCCGGGTACACGCCCGTGGGCAGGTGGATGGCGCGGACCGTCACGTTCACCTCGCGCGGCCCGTGCTTGCGTGCCAGGTAGGGCAGGGTGCCGGTCTCGGCCCAGGTCACCTCGGCCGGGTTGCCCGCGGCGCGCACGAGGCGCGCCATGACGAAGCTGCCGAAGGTGCCCGGCGGCGCGAACACCACCTGCCCATGGCTGAGGTGCGGCGCCATCGCGCGCGCGATGTCGGCCTGCGCCGTGGCGGGCGTGGGCATCAGCACGAGCCCGGCGCCGGCCAGCGCCGTGCCGATGTCGCCGGTGGCCAGTGCCACGCGCACGGTGCGGCTGCCCTGGGCGTCCTTCAGCACGATGCCTTCGCGTTGCACGTCGTGCAGCATCGCTGCGTCGCGCCGCCACAGCCGCACCTGGTGGCCCTGCTCGGCCAGGTCGGCGGCGGCCGCATAGCAGCCGTGGCCGCCGCCGAGGATGGCGATCTTCATCTGCGGGGTCTCCTGTGGCGGCGGGGCGGGCAGGGAAGGGGTGAGTGGCCGCGGGCCGCGCTCAGGCCTCGAGATAGCGCTCCGCCAGGCGGGTCCAGTACTCCGCGCCGACGGTCAGGATGTCGTCATTGAAGTCGTACTTCGGGTGGTGCAGCATCGGGCCCGCGCCGTTGCCAAGCCGCAGGAAGCACCCGGGCTTGTGCAGGAGGTAGTACGCGAAATCCTCGCTGCCGGGCACCGGCGGGAAGGGTGCGATCACCCGCGAGGCGCCGACCAGTTCCTCGGCCACCTGGCGCGCGAACGTGGTCTCGGCTTCGGTGTTGACGAGCACCGGGTAGCCGCGCTCGTAGTCGATGGTGACCGTACCGCCGTAGCCCTGCACATGGGTCGTCACCAGGGTGGTGATGCGTTGCTGCAGCAGGTCGCGCACGGCGGGGTCGAAGGAACGGATGCTCAGGCCCAGGGTGGCCGAGTCCGGAATCACGTTGGCCACCGTGCCGGCGTGCAGCGTACCCACCGTGACGACCGCGGTCTGCAGCGGTTCGACGTTGCGCGCCACGACGCTTTGCAGGGCCATCACCAGGCTGCCGGCAATGAGCACCGGGTCCACGGTCAGGTGCGGTCGGGCCGCGTGCCCGCCGCGGCCGTGAATGGTGATGTGCGCGGTGTCGCTGGCGGCCATGAACGGCCCGCTGCCGAAGCCGAAGCTGCCGGCCGGAACGCCCGGGTTGTTGTGCAGGCCGAAGATGGCGTCGCAAGGGAAGCGCTCGAACAGGCCGTCTTCGATCATGCGCTGCGCGCCGCTGCGCTGCCCGGCCTCTTCGGCCGGCTGGAACACCACGTGCACGGTGCCGTTGAAGTTGCGCGTGCGCGCCAGCTGCTGCGCCGCGCCCAGCAGCATGGTGGTGTGGCCGTCATGGCCGCAGGCGTGCATGACGCCGGCCTGGCGGCTGGCATAGGGCTTGCCGGTGGCTTCGTCGATGGGCAGTGCGTCCATGTCGGCGCGCAGTGCCACGCTGCGCGGCGAGTGGCCCTCGCGCAGGGTGCCGACCACGCCATGGCCGCCGATGCCGCTCGTCACCGCCCAGCCCCATTCCCCCAGGTGGCGCGCCACCAGCGCGGCGGTGTCGGCCTCCTGGAACGAAAGCTCGGGGTGCTGGTGGATGTGCCGCCGCGTCGCCGAAAGGAACCCGGCATCGCCGGCCAGATCGCCCAGTTGGCACAAGCAGCGCAGGCGGGTGTTCATCGGCGGATCCCCTTGTTCGTCATTCAAGGCGGGCATGGCTCAGCCCGCCGGGGCCCGCATTCTCGGCGACGGCTCGGTGCCGGCTCGCCGACCGCAGCGCATCGGCCGTACGCGGCGGCTCGGACACGTGTTCGACATCGAGCCACTCATCGGCAGGGGTTGGCGGGGCCCCGTTCGGCAGCGACCTGTGATACTGTATGAACATACAGCCTCATCGGCAACCGGAGGTCTTCGATGACCGCGCCTTCCTTCGGTCCTTCTTCCGTGCCCGCCTGCGTTGATGTGCACCCGCCGCGCCTCATCGAGCAGCTGCGCGAGCACATCCGCTACCTGCACTACAGCCGCCGCACCGAGGAGGCCTACGAGTACTGGGTGCGCTCGTTCATCCGCTTCCACGGCCTGCGCCACCCGGCCGATCTCGGCCATGCCGATGTCGAGGCCTACCTCACCTGGCTGGCCACCGAGCGGCAGGCCTCGGCCGCCACGCACAAGCAGGCGCTGTCGGCCCTGCTGTTCCTGTACCAGAAGGTGTTGCGGCTGCACCTGCCGTGGGTGGCCGAGATCGGCCGCCCGCGCACCGTGCGCCGGCTGCCGGTGGTGCTGAGCGGCGACGAGCTGGCGCGCCTGTTCGCCGCGCTGGACGACATCAAGCCTTCGCCCAATGTGCGCGCTGGCCTCGAGCCGCCGCCGCCGCACGCGCTGCTGACCCGGCTGCTCTACGGCACCGGCATGCGCCTGCTCGAAGGCGTGCGCCTGCGCGTGAAGGATCTCGACTTCGACCGCCGCGCGGTCATCGTGCGCCACGGCAAGGGCGGCAAGGACCGCGTGGTGATGCTGCCGGCGGCACTGGAAGCACCGCTGCGCGAGCAACTCGCGCGCTCGCACGCGCTGTGGGCGGCCGACCGCGCGCAGGGTCTGCCCGGCGTGCAGGTGCCGTTCGCGCTGGAGCGCAAGTACCCGCGCGCGGGCCTGTCGTGGAGCTGGCACTGGGTGTTCCCGCAGGCCACCTGCTCGACCGACCCGCGCAGCGGCGTGCAGCGCCGCCACCACCTCTACGAGGGCACGTACCAGCGCGCCTTCCGCAACGCGCTGGAACGCGCCGCCATCGCCAAGCCGGCCTCGCCGCACACGTTGCGGCACTCGTTCGCCACGCACCTGCTGCAAGGCGGCTACGACATCCGCACCGTGCAGGAACTGCTCGGCCACATCGACGTGAGCACGACGATGATCTACACGCATGTGCTGCGGCTGGGCGGCGGCGGGGTGCGCAGCC
>JAEUPD010000229.1 GCA_016788525.1 Rubrivivax sp. | reverse complement strand
CAGCCTATCCGGCTTCGCAAAGGGCTTGACGCGCACAACGGTGTCTTGATTTCGCTGCGCCAACCACCCGGCGGCCTTGGCGGGCACGAGGATCGGTCGCCGAGCGCTCGTACACCGCAGCGTGTGCCTGGACAAGGCCACAGGTGTGCCCTGCGCAGCGAAATCAAGGATGCATCTGAGTGCCATGCGAAGCAGGGCACTCAGAAAAGGACATTCGCGCAGCAGGGCACCCCGGCGGCCCGGTCCTGCCACCGTGTCGGGCGAAGAAGAGGGGGCGGCTGCTTTCACAGCGGGCCCACGTCAACGCAGCCCCGGCACCAGCCAGCCCTTCATCACCTGCTCGAGCGTGCGCACGACACCGACCAGGTCGCGCCGCGCTTCCATCACCGCCTCGCTCTCCTTGCAGGCCACGGGCATCGCGCCCCTTTCAGCGCAGCCACTCCCCCACGCCGCGCCCCAGCGACAGCAGGTTGGCGTTGAGCTGCTGCCCGTCGACCAGCGCGTTGACGTAGCTCACGCGCAGGTTGAAGTGCTCGGCCTCGGCGGCCATCACGTCGAACAGGCTGCGCCGACCGAGGTACTGCCACTGCTGCAGCGTGGAGTTGCGCACCTGCTCCGAGTCGCGCAGCACCGCCGCCGTGCGGCGCATGCGCTCGAAGCTGGCCTGCGCCTGTTCGTGCACCTCGGCGACACGGAAGCGTCGTGCCTCCAGCGCCTCGGCGCGCTGCATCTCGGCGGCGCGGGCGCGCTTGCGCGCGGCGTCCGTGGCCGGCGCCAGGCCGGGGTTGAGCAGCGGAATGCTGACCGCGATGCCCAAGGCGTAGCTGCCGTTCTTCACCGCCCCCTGCGTGCCGCCGCGGCCGTAGGACTGCGTGCCGTTGACGCTCCAGCTGACCTGCGGCTTGCCGCCCGCAGCCACGGCGTCCACGTAGTGCTGCGCCGCGTGCGCCTGCGCTGTCAGCGCGGCGATCTCGCTGGCGCGCTCTGCATCGGCCACCAGCCGCTCCAGCGGTTCCACCGCCAGCAGCAGGCTGGACAGGCCCTCGGCGCCGGGCAGGCTGTCGCCGACCAGCCGGCGCAGCCGCACCTCCACCTGCCGCAACTGCGATTGCGACTGCGCCAGCGAGATCTCGGCCTGCTGCATCGACTTGCGCGCCTGCACCAGTTCGCTGCCGCGGCCGCGGTCGGCCCGCACGATGGTCTCCAGCGCCTCGACCAGGCAGCCCATCTTGCGCACGTATTGGGAGTAGACCAGCGCGTGCTGGCGGTAGCGGCCGCGCTCCAGTGCCAGCGATACCGCATTCAGCGCCAGTTGCTCCTGCAGGCTCATCTGGCCATGCCGGGCCGACTCGGCCAGCTGCGTGCGCCAGTCGGCGAGGCGGTCGACGCGGCCACCGTCGTACAGCAGCTGGGAGACGTTCAGCGAGCCGCGCCACTGCAGCGCCGAGGTCTCGGTGCCGGCCAGCGACTGCGAACCGCCGGGCCCGGCGCCGGCCCCGAGCGAGGCCTGCACGCCCTTGGCGGCGCGCGCCTCGCGCAGATCGTCCTCGGCGGCCTCGGCCAGCAGCCGCGCGGCGCCCACCTGGTGGCTCCTCGCCAGGGCGTCGCGCACCAGCACCTGCAAGCTGCCGCGCGGGTCGGCGCCCGACCTGGCCCCGGCGCCGGCCGGAGCAGGCGCCGGAGCGCTCGCTGCGCCTGGGGTGGCCGCCGGGGCGACCGCCGCCTCGATGCTGTCTTCGTCGATGCATCGCGCCAACGCCGGGGCGGCGGGCGCGGCCAGGCCGGCCAGCACGAGACCCAGCCACAAGGCGGCATGCGGCTGCCGCCGCGACGCGGCAGCTGCGCCAGGAGTTCTGAGAGACGGCATCGCCAGGCACCTCTTGCGGCAGGCGCGCACCCCCCACCGGTCGGCGCGCGCACGAGGCAGCCAGTCTCGGCACCGGCGCGCCCGGCAGTCCTCCGATGTCGAGGGGGAAGCCGGCGTTGTTCGCCGGCCGGCCACGCTGCCGCGCCGCCTCAGCCGTGCCGGTGCACGCCGAACAGCCAGGCCAGCGTGCTGAAGCTCACGAAGGCGAACACGGTGCTCGTCATGATGATGCGCGCGATGCGGCCGTTGTCGGCGCCGTAGCGCTCGGCCAGCAACGACACGTTGCTGGCGCTGGGCAGTGCGGCCGTGAGCGTGAGCACCACCACCTGCAAGCCGCTGAGCGGCGCGCCGAGCACGCGCGCGGCCATCGCCAGCGCGAACACCAGCAGCGGATGCAGGAACAGCTTGATCAACGCCACCGGCACGAAGTCGACCGCGGCGGTGCGCCCGTGCACATGCTGCCCGGCGCGGTACAGCACCGCACCGATGGTGAACAGCGCCACCGGCGTGGCGGCGTCGGCCAGCAGCCGCACCACCGTGTCCGGCGGCCCCGTGAGCTTGAAGCCCAGCGCCGAGCCGAGTGCGCCCAGCGCGATGGCCCACGGCAATGGGTTGGAGATGGCGCCGCGCAGCGCGCGCACGGCCGCGGCACGCGCCCCGGCGCCGTGGTCGGCGGCGGCGGTGGCCGCTTCGGCCAGCGCGATGCACAGCGAGCTGGTGACGAAAAGGTCCACCAGCATCGTGGTCACCATCGGCGCGGTGGCCGCCGGGCCCATCAGCGCGGCCATCAGCGGCAGGCCCATGAAGCCGGTGTTCGGGAACGCCGCCACCAGCGCGCCGAAGGCCGCGTCCTTCAGGCCCACCCGCCGGTTGCGCGAGAACGCCACCGTCACCAGCACCAGCAGCAGCGCCGAGACCAGCCACACCGCGAAGGCCGAGGGGTTGAGCAGCTCCAGCACCGGCGTGCTGTTGCCGAAGCGGAACAGCATGCACGGCAGCGCGAAGTACAGGACGAATGCATTCAGGCCCGGGATGGCGCTCTCGGGCAGCACGTGCCGGCGCGCCGCAAGGTAGCCGGCCAGCACCAGGGCGAAGAACGGCACGGTGACCGCGAGGATCGATTGCATCGGGGGCGGGGTGGTCTCGGGGCGCCCTTGTGGCGTGGTTCAAGGCGCCGGCGGCACTTTCGGGCCGGTGCTCGGGTGCAGCGAACCGCGCGCCGGGGTGCGGGCGCGTGGAGTATCTCAACCCCGCCCGGCAGTTCCCGGTCCGAGGCGGGTGGCGCGCCAAGGCCGCCGGGTGGTCGGCTCCGCGAATGTCCTCTTCGGGGAGCCCAGCTTCGCTGGTCTCCCCGATGCCCCCTTCATTTCGCTGCGCCGACCACCCGGCGGCCTTGGCGGGCACGAGGATCGGTCGCCGAGCGCTCGTACTGCGCAGCGTGTGC
>JAEUPD010000215.1 GCA_016788525.1 Rubrivivax sp. | reverse complement strand
TCAGCGCGGCAGGTCGCTTGCACCCATCAGGTACTCGTCGACCGCGCGCGCCGCCTGGCGCCCCTCCCTGATCGCCCAGACCACGAGCGACTGGCCGCGCCGCATGTCGCCGGCGGCGAACACCTTCTCGGCGTTGGTCTTGTAGCCGCCGGTCGCCTCGGTGTGCGCCTTGGCGTTGCCGCGCGCGTCCTTGTCGACGCCGAAAGCCTCGAGCACGGTGCCCAAGGGGCTGACGAAGCCCATCGCGAGCAGCACGAGGTCGGCCTTCCACTCCTTCTCGGAGCCGGGCACCTCGGTCATCTTGCCGCCTTGCCACTGCACCTGCACCGTCTTCAGGCCGACAACGCGGCCCTTGTCCTTGCCGGTGCCGGCGATGAACTCCTTGGTCGCGATGGCGAAGGTGCGTTCGCAGCCTTCCTCGTGGCTGGAGCTCGTGCGCAGCTTCACCGGCCAGTAGGGCCAGACGAGCGGCTTGTCTTCCTGCTCGGGCGGCATCGGCATCAGTTCGAACTGCGTGACGCTGGCGGCGCCATGGCGGTTGCTGGTGCCGACGCAGTCGCTGCCGGTGTCGCCGCCGCCGATGACGATGACGTGCTTGCCGTCGGCGCGGATCTGCGGCTTGACCTTGTCGCCGGCCACCACCTTGTTCTGCTGCGGCAGGAACTCCATCGCGAAATGCACGCCGTCGAGATCGCGGCCGGGCACGGGCAGGTCGCGGCTCGACTCGGCCCCGCCGGTGAGCAGCACGGCGTCGAACTCGGCCTTGACCTGATCGGCGCCGATCGTTTCCTTGGCGTCGTTGGTCACCCTGGAAGCAGGGCCTTCCTTCGGCATCGCACCCACCAGCACGCCGGTGCGGAACGAAACCCCTTCGGCCTTCATCTGCTCGACGCGGCGGTCGATGTGGCTCTTCTCCATCTTGAAGTCAGGGATGCCGTAACGCAGCAGGCCGCCCGCGCGGCTGTTCTTCTCGAATACCGTCACGGCGTGGCCGGCGCGCGCGAGCTGCTGCGCGGCGGCCAACCCTGCGGGGCCGCTGCCGACGACGGCCACCTTCTTGCCGGTGCCCGCGGCGGCCGGCTGGGGCTTCACCCAGCCCTCGGCCCAGGCGCGGTCGATGATCGCGTGCTCGATGCTCTTGATGCCCACCGCGTCGTCGTTGACGTTCAGCGTGCAGGCGGCTTCGCAGGGCGCCGGGCAGACACGGCCGGTGAACTCAGGGAAGTTGTTGGTCTGGTGCAGCACCTCGATGGCCTGGCGCCAGTCGGCTGGCGTGCCGCGATACACGAGGTCGTTGAAGTCCGGGATGATGTTGTTGACCGGGCATCCGCTGTTGCAGAACGGCGTGCCGCAGTCCATGCATCGCGCACCCTGCTGCTTCGCCTGCTCGGCGTTGAGGCCGACGACGAACTCCTTCCAGTTCTTCAGCCGCTGCGCAACGGGTTCGTAGCCCTCTTCGAGGCGTTCGTATTCGAGGAAGCCGGTGACCTTGCCCATGGGGAGACTCGTGGATCCTTGCTGCAACTGATTGGCTCGCGCCGGACGGGACGGCCTACTTGGCCGGCACCGACGCGCCGGCCTTGGCCTTGGGGGTGGCCTGCTGCGCCTGGGCGGCGGCCGCCTGCTCGGCGCGCGCGCCGAGCACGCGCTTGTACTCGTGCGGCACGACCTTCACGAAGCGCGCGCGCGACGCGGCCCAGCTGTCGAGGATCTCGCGGGCGCGCAGGCTGCCGGTCCAGCGGTGGTGTTCCTCGACCAGCTTCTTGAGAACCGCCTCGTCGGGCTGCTCGCGGTGCATGCCGGCGGCCGGCCCCTTCTGTTCCTCGCGGGCCGGAACCTTCTCGAGGCTCACCATGCTCGGGTTGCAGCGGCTGGCGAAGTGGCCGTCTTCGTCGAAGACGTAGGCGATGCCACCGCTCATGCCGGCAGCGAAGTTGCGACCGGTCCTGCCCAGCACCACCACCGTGCCGCCGGTCATGTACTCGCAGCCATGGTCGCCGGTGCCTTCCACCACCGCGGTGGCGCCTGAGAGGCGCACCGCGAAGCGCTCGCCCGCCACGCCACGGAAGAACGCCTCGCCGCTGGTGGCGCCGTACAGCGCCGTGTTGCCGATGACGATGTTCTTGGTGGCGTCGCCGCGGAAGTCGATGCTCGGCCGCACGACCACGCGGCCGCCGGACAGGCCCTTGCCGGTGTAGTCGTTGGCGTCGCCGATCAGGTACAGCGTGATGCCGTTGGCCAGGAACGCGCCAAAGCTCTGACCGCCGGTGCCTTCCAGCTGCATGAAGATGGTGTGGTCGGGCAGGCCCTCGGGGCGGCGGCGGATCAGTTCACCCGAAAGCATCGCGCCGACGCTGCGGTTGACGTTGCGCGCCTCGTCCATGAACTGCACCTTCTCGCCCCTGGTCAGGGCGGGCAGGCAGCGTTCGATGAGCTTCAAGTCCAGCGCCCGGGCGAGGCCATGGTCCTGTTCCTCGACCTGGTAGCGCGGCACGTCGGCGGCCGCACGGGGCTGGTGGAAGATGCGGGCAAAGTCCAGACCCTTGGCCTTCCAGTGCGCGATGCCCTTTCGGGTGTCGAGCAGGTCGGTGCGGCCGATCAGCTCGTCGAACCTGCGGATGCCCAGCTGCGCCATGATGTGGCGCGCCTCTTCGGCCACGAAGAAGAAGTAGTTGACGACGTGCTCGGGCTTGCCGGCGAACTTGCGGCGCAGCACCGGGTCCTGCGTGGCCACGCCCACCGGGCAGGTGTTGAGGTGGCACTTGCGCATCATGATGCAGCCTTCGGCCACCAGCGGCGCGGTGGCGAAGCCGAACTCGTCGGCGCCCAGCAGCGCACCGATCACGACGTCGCGCCCGGTCTTCATCTGCCCGTCGGCCTGCACGCGGATGCGGCCGCGCAGGCGGTTGAGCACCAGCGTCTGCTGCGTCTCGGCCAGCCCCAGCTCCCACGGCGTGCCGGCGTGCTTGATGCTGCTCCAGGGCGAGGCGCCGGTGCCGCCGTCATGCCCGGCGATCACCACGTGATCGGCCTTGCACTTGGCCACACCCGCGGCCACCGTGCCGACGCCGACCTCGCTGACCAGCTTGACGCTGATGCCGGCGCGCGGGTTGGCGTTCTTCAGGTCGTGGATGAGCTGCGCGAGGTCTTCGATGGAGTAGATGTCGTGGTGCGGCGGCGGGCTGATGAGGCCCACGCCCGGCACGCTGTAGCGCAGGAAGCCGATGTACTCGCTGACCTTGCCGCCCGGCAGCTGGCCGCCTTCGCCGGGCTTGGCGCCCTGGGCCATCTTGATCTGGATCTGGTCGGCGCTCACCAAGTACTCGGTGGTGACGCCAAAGCGGCCACTGGCGACCTGCTTGATCTTGCTGCGCAGGCTGTCGCCTTCCTTCAGCTCGTAGTCGGCCTGGATGACCTTGGCGCCGATGACCTCGCTGACCATGGTGCCGGCGGTGATGGGGATGCCCTTGAGCTCGTTGCGGTAGCGCGCGGGGTCCTCGCCGCCTTCGCCGGTGTTGCTCTTGCCCCCGATGCGGTTCATGGCGATGGCCAGCGTCGTGTGGGCTTCCGTGCTGATGGAACCCAGGCTCATCGCGCCGGTGGCGAAACGCTTGACGATCTCGCTGGCGGGTTCGACCTCCTCGACCGCAATCGCCTTGCCCGGGTCGACCTTGAACTCGAACAGGCCGCGCAGCGTCATGTGGCGCTTGCTCTGGTCGTTGATGAGCTGCGCGTACTCCTTGTAGGTCTCCCACTTGCCGCCGCGAGCCGCATGCTGCAGCTTGGCGATGGCGTCGGGCGTCCACATGTGCTCTTCGCCGCGCGTGCGCCAGGCGTACTCGCCGCCGGCGTCGAGCATGGTGGCCAGCGTCGGGTCGTTGCCGAAGGCGGCGCGGTGCATGCGCAGCGCCTCCTCGGCGACCTCGAACACGCCGATGCCGCCCACCTGCGTGGCGGTGCCGCGGAAGTACTGGGCGACGAAGTCGGCCTTCAGGCCGATGGCCTCGAAGATCTGGGCGCCGCAGTACGACATGTACGTGCTGATGCCCATCTTGGACATGATCTTGGACAGGCCCTTGCCGATGGCCTTGACGTAGTTGTAGAGCGCCTTGTCTGCGTCGACTTCGCCAGGCAGCGAGCCCTGCAGCTCGACGATGGTCTCCATCGCGAGATACGGGTGCACGGCCTCGGCACCGTAACCTGCGAGCACCGCGAAGTGGTGGACCTCGCGTGCTGTGCCGGTCTCGACCACCAGGCCGGCGGTGGTGCGCAACCCCTCGCGCACGAGATGGTGGTGCACGGCCGAAAGCGCCAGCAGCGCCGGGATGGCCAGTTGCGTGCGGCTGGCGTGCCGGTCGGTGATGAGGATGATGTTGTGGCCGGTCTTCAGCGCATCCACCACCTCGGCGCACAGCGAGGCGAGCTTGGCCTCGATGCCTTCGGCACCCCAGGCCAGCGGGTAGGTGATGTCCAGCTCGTAGCTCCTGAACTTGCCGCCGGTGTGCCGCTCGATCGAGCGCAGCCGTGCCATGTCTTCGAAGTCGAGGATCGGCTGGTCCACTTCCAACCGCATCGGCGGGTTGACGGCGTTGATGTCCAGCAGGTTGGGCTTCGGCCCGATGAAGCTGTTCAGGCTCATCACGATGGCCTCGCGGATCGGGTCGATCGGCGGGTTCGTCACCTGCGCGAACAGCTGCTTGAAGTAGCTGTAGAGCGGCTTGTTCTTGTCCGACAGCACGGCCAGCGGGCTGTCGTTGCCCATCGAGCCGACGGCCTCTTCGCCGTTGGCGGCCATTGGCGCGAGCAGGAACTTGAGGTCCTCCTGCGTGTAGCCGAAGGCCTGCTGGCGGTCGAGCAGCGCATCCTCGAAGGTCAGGCGCCCGCCCTCGACGGGGATGGCGTCGAGGCGAACGCGCACGTTCTCGATCCACTGTCGGTAGGGGCGCGCATTGGCGAACTGGTTCTTCAGCTCCTCGTCGTCGACGATGCGGCCCTGCTCGATGTCGATGAGGAACATCTTGCCCGGCTGCAGGCGCCACTTCTTGACGATGCGGCTTTCGGGGATCATCGGCAGCACGCCGGATTCGCTGGCCATCACCACCAGGTCATCGTCGGTGACGATGTAGCGCGCGGGCCGCAGGCCGTTGCGGTCGAGCGTGGCGCCGATCTGCTTGCCGTCGGTGAAGACCATCGCCGCCGGGCCGTCCCACGGCTCCAGCATCGCGGCGTGGTACTCGTAGAAGGCGCGCCGGCGCTCGTCCATCAGCTCGTGCTGCTCCCACGCCTCGGGGATCATCATCATCGCGGCGTGCGCCAGCGGGTAGCCGGCCATCACCAGCAGTTCGAGCGCGTTGTCGAAGGTGGCGGTGTCGCTCTGGCCCTCGAAGCTGATGGGGTAGAGCTTGCCCAGGTCGTCGCCCAGCACCGGGCTCTTCATCACGCCTTCGCGCGCGCGCATCCAGTTGAAGTTGCCCTTGACGGTGTTGATCTCGCCGTTGTGCGCCACGAAGCGGTACGGGTGGGCGAGAGGCCACTCCGGGAAGGTGTTGGTGGAAAAGCGCTGGTGCACGAGCGCGAAGGCCGAGACAACGCGCTCGTCCTTGAGATCGAGGTAGTACTGGCCGACCTGATCGGCCAGCAGCAGGCCCTTGTAGATGACCGTGCGGCAGCTCATGCTGGGCACGTAGTACTCGCGGCTGTGCGTGAGCTTGAGCTTCTGGATCGCTGCGCTGGCCGTCTTGCGGATGACGTAGAGCTTGCGCTCCAGTGCGTCGGGCACGATGACATCGGCGCCGCGGCCAATGAAGATCTGGCGGATCACCGGTTCCTTGGCCCGCACCGCGGGGCTCATCGGCATCTCGCGGTCCACCGGCACGTCGCGCCAGCCGAGCAGCACCTGGCCTTCCACCTTCACGGCGCGCTCGAGTTCCTGTTCACAGGCCAGACGCGAGGCGTGTTCCTTGGGCAGGAAGATCATGCCGACGCCGTACTCGCCGGGCGGCGGCAGCTTCACGCCCAAGGCGCCATCGGGCGTCGTGCCGGCGCGGGCCATCTCGGCCCGGTAGAAGTCGTCGGGGATCTGGATGAGGATGCCCGCGCCGTCGCCCATCAGCTTGTCGGCGCCCACCGCGCCGCGGTGGTCGAGGTTTTCCAGGATCTTCAGGCCGTTGTCGACGATGCCGTGTGCACGCTGGCCCTTGATGTGGGCGACGAAACCGACGCCGCAGGCGTCGTGTTCGTGGCGGGGGTCATAGAGGCCGTGCCGGGCGGCGGCCTGCAGGACCACGTCTTCGCTGTCGCAGGGGTTGGCGGGGGCGGGCTGGTGCTGGGGCGATGCGGGGGTGGCCATGGCGGATCTTGCGGGCTGGCGGCGAAGGGACGCGCGAGGCTATCGCAGCGCAGCAACCCCGGCAACGACAATAAAAAGGGGTCAGAGCAATATTATCCTGAGTGTGGATCAGTGATCTCTGCAAAAGGGGGACATATCGTTGGCCCGCCGGAGTCGGCGGGGCCGAGGTTGATGCAGCCAACAGGAGGGGTGCCCGTGGTGGCCACGGTCAGAGGGGCCGCCGCCGCGCGCCTGTTACGGTCGTTGCTGCCGCGGTAGTGCAGGCCGCCCGCGCGGGCGTGGCTGGCTGGGCCGCGCATGCTCCGCTTCCACCTGGCGCAGAAAGCCTGCCTCGCCACAAGGCCAGCCGCCCCGCAGCGCGCGGGTCAACCGGTCGACATGGGCGCCAGCCAGGGGCTCGGCCAGCAGGGCGGCGTAGGTCCGTTCGCGCTCGAAGGGCGTGTTGCCCAGCGACCAGTACTCGGGTGGATCGGACAGCGGCCACTGCCGTGGTTCGCCGCAGCGTTGGCCGGCACCGGTCCGCCCCGGCTCGCTGCTGGCGCCATCGACGTATCGCAGCGCTGCCAGTGCCCAGTCGCCGGGGGCGACGGCCGCCGCGCGAAACCGGCCCGCCCACAGCGTGCCCGAGCGGCCATGAGCACGGTTGTATGCGCTCACATAGCGGCGACCAAGGGCCTGTACCCAGACCGATAGGCCGGGCAGGTCCTGCGGGGTGGCGAGCAGCCGGATCTCGCCGGGCAGCAGCGCAGCGGCATGCACGCGCACGTGCGCGCTCGCCGCTGTCTCGAACAGCAACTGCCACATCTGCCGGCGGTCACCTTCGGCCGGGCAGGGGTCCAGCCCGGCCAGGGCCGGCAGGCCGACGAGGTGCGGGCACCCCGGCACGAACAGGCGGGACTGGCGGGCCATCGGGGAGTGCAGGCGGGGCGGGGCGACGCTCAGCCCCCGACCGGCGCGAAGGCCTGGCGCCCAGTGAGCCGCTGGTGCTCGCGCGAGGCGAAGCGGTCGGTCATGCCCGCGATGTAGTCGGCCACCGCGCGTGGGAGGTCGGCCGCGCCGCGGTGGTCGGCCGGCATTTCATGGGGTCGCTGGGTGTACGCCGTGAAGAGGTCGGTCACCACGCTGCGTGCTGCCGCTGTGGTCTCCACCACCTGCGGGTGGCGGTACAGCGCGTGGAAGAGGTGGCTCTTCAGCTCGTCCAGGTTGGCGCGAATCGGCGCAGAAAAGGCCACCAACCCGGGTGAGCGCCGGACCGCCTCGACGTCTTGCGGGTCGGCGGCCCGCAGGTTTGCGCGGGTCTGCGCGATGAGGTCGTCGATCAGCGTCGAGAGCAGCCGGCGCAGCGCCTGGTACAGCATGCGTCGGTCGGCCCGGGCATCCACGCCCGCGGGTCGAAAGGCCGAGCCCGACGGGGCCAAGCCCGCCGCCGCCCTGGGGTCGCCCTCGCAGGCCCGTGCAAAGAGCGGCAGCCGCAGGAGCGGCTCCAGCTCCAGCAGGCCGGAGCGCAGGCCGTCGTCGATGTCGTGGGTGCAGTACGCCACTTCGTCGGCGAGGTTGACCAGTTGCGCCTCCAGGGTGGGCTGTCCGTCATGCACGAAGCGCCAGGCCGGCCCCGTGGGTTCGCCGTTCAGCAGGCGCTTCGCATTGCGCCGCGAGCAGTGTTTGAGGATCCCCTCGCGGGCCTCGAAGGTGAGGTTGAGTCCGTCGAAGCCGAGGTAGCGTTGCTCGAGCTCGTCCACCACGCGCAGGCTCTGGAGGTTGTGCTCGAAGCCGCCGAAGGCTGCCATGCAGCCGTGCAGCGCATCCTGCCCGGCGTGCCCGAAGGGCGTGTGTCCGAGGTCGTGGGCCAGCGCGATCGCCTCGACCAGGTCTTCGTTGAGGTGCAGCCGCCGGGCCGCCGAGCGTGCGACTTGTGCCACCTCGAGCGAATGCGTCAGGCGCGTGCGGAACAGGTCGCCCTCGTGGTTGACGAACACCTGGGTCTTGTAGACGAGCCGCCGGAACGCCGTGCTGTGCACGATGCGGTCGCGGTCGCGCTGATGTTCGCCGCGTGGGGCTGCCGGCGGCTCGGGATGCCGCCGCCCGCGGCTGCGCCGGCTGTCGGCGGCCCAGCGGGCGAGCTCGGGCTCGGTCGGCTCGAGGGTCATGGATCAGGAGGCCAACCGATCCGGGCCGCCGCGATCCATCACGCAGCCCCGGCGACCGCTGGTGCATCGCTGCCATCACGATGCCGTTCGAGCACCGTGCGCACCAGCGCGTCAGGCGCGGGCCGCACCGCTGCGCACCCGGGCCGTTCGATGACGACGAAGCGGATCTCGCCAGCCTCGGCCTTCTTGTCCAGCCGCATCAGCTGCAGCCAGCGCTCGGGCGGCATTGCGGGTGCCACGGTCGGCAGGCCGGCGCGGCCGATGAGGGCGCCAAGCCGCTCCACGTAGGCGCCGGGCACAAGGCCCAGCTCCGCCGACAGGCGCGCGGCAAGCACCATGCCGCAACCCACGGCCTCTCCGTGCAACCAGGTGCCGAAGCCCAGGCCCGCCTCGATGGCGTGGCCGAACGTATGGCCGAAGTTGAGGATTGCACGCAGCCCGCTCTCGCGTTCGTCGGCACCCACGACGGCCGCCTTGATCTCGCACGAGCGCCGCACCGCATGCAGCAGGGCAGCGGGCTGCCGGTCGAGCAGTGCACCCAGGTTGGCCTCGATCCAGCCCAGGAACTCGTCGTCCTGGATGGGGCCGTACTTGATGACCTCGGCCAGCCCTGCCGCAAGTTCGCGCTGCGGCAGCGTGGCCAACGTGTCCAGGTCGCACACCACCCGCAGCGGCTGATGAAACGCGCCGATCATGTTCTTGCCCAGCGGGTGATTGATGGCCGTCTTGCCGCCCACCGAGCTGTCTACCTGGGCGAGCAGCGTGGTGGGCACCTGCACGAACGGCACACCGCGCATGTAGGTGGCCGCCGCGAACCCGGTGACGTCGCCGACCACGCCGCCACCCAGGGCGACCAGGTGGGTCCTGCGGTCGCATCCATGCTGCAGCAGGTGGTCGTAGATGCGCTGCAGCGAGGCGGCGTCCTTGTGCGCCTCGCCGTCGGGCAGCAGCAGCGAGGTGACGCGCCGATACCTCGGCCCCATGGCGGCGACCAATGACGCGCCAAACAACTGCCAGACGACCGGGTTGCTGACAACCACCGCGTCGGTGGCAGCCGGAAGCCCGGCCCAAGTCTGTGGGTTGGTGAGCAGGCCGCTTCCGATGTGGATGTCGTAGTTGCCGCCGGGGGTGGCTACGCGCACGAGTTGGCAACCGGCGCCGGCCCGGCTGCCGCCGGTGAGGCCAAGGGGGGTGGAAGGGGCCATGAAGAGGGAGCCGCGGCAGGCGAGAAACGGCCTTCAGTGAAGCACAAGAGGCGGGTCAGCTGGCGGCCCGCACAGACCCCACCGGCGAGGGAACCTGGTCCGGGTTCACCATGCCGGCCAGTTCCAGCTGCATCAGCACCATGCCGACCAACGCATTGACCGAGGGCCGGGTGGCCTCGATCACGAAGTGGGCCGTGCGCCGGTACAGCGGGTCGCGCTCACGGTACAGCTCGCGCAGCCGGCGCAACGGGTCGGCCACCTGAAGCAGCGGGCGTTGCGTGTCATGGCGCAGGCGGCGGTGCAGGTCCTCGGGCGTCGAGCGCAGGTAGAACACCCGCGTGCGGCCGTGCAGGGCATCGCGATTGGCCGGCCGCAAGATCGCTCCACCGCCCGTGGCGAGCACCTGGCCGCCCGTGGTCGTCAACTCGTCGATGACCGTGGCCTCGACGTCGCGGAACGCCTCTTCACCATGCGCCGAGAAGAACTCGCGTATCGGCATGCCCAGGCGCCGCTCGATCTCGGTGTCGCTGTCGGCGTAGCGCAACCCGAGCTGTCGTGCCAGATGCCGGCCGACCGTCGACTTGCCGCACCCGGGCATGCCGACAAGGGCGAGACTAAGCGACCCCTCCATTCCGGGAAGTATCCGCCAAGCCCGCCGCCCCACCGGCGGCCCGCCGGACCACCGGGCAGCAACCGCGACCGGGCTAGCTGCCCTTGACCGAACTGACCGTGTAGGTCACCTGCCGGCCCCACTTGTCGATCACGAGGATCGGGATGCTGGTCATGCAGGCGATCACGGGCAGGTCTACGTCGAAGAAGTCGCCGGGTTTCTCCACCTGGCTGGTGGAGACGACCAACACACCGGGGAGCGAGTTCCGGATCTCGTAGGGGCCGGCCCCGCCGTTTACGTACACCCTGGAGACAAAGCCGCCACCGCACGTGGTGGAGTTCGGGCCGGTCAGAGTCGTCGAGCTGGGCACCACGGTCAACGGGGTCAGGGAACCCGCCGTCTCCTCGTCGTTGCCGACGCCGCACCCAGCGGCGGCGACAAGCGTAGCGGCGGCTGCGATCAGGACTGATGAGGGTCGCAAGAGCTTCATGGCGCGAGTGTCCGTAGATGACAGGTTGGGCCGAAGCGGCGGTCAACGCGCCGCGGTGCGGTCCGTGACGACCTTGGGGGTGATGAACACGAGCAGCTCGGTGCGCGACGACGAGCGGATCTTGTTCTGGAACAGGTATCCGATGATCGGCAGGTCGCCCAGGAAGGGCACCTTGTTGATCGTGTCGCGCTCGTTCTGGGTGAAGATGCCGCCGATCACCACGGTGCCGCCGTTCTCCACCAGCACTTGCGTCTTCACGTGCTTGGTGTCGATGGCGAAGCCGGCCACCGTGGCGATGCCCACGCTGTCCTTGTTGACGTCGACGTCCAGGATCACGTTGCCCTCGGGCGTGATCTGCGGCGTGACCTCGAGCTTGAGGTTGGCCTTGCGGAAGGCGATCGAGGTGGCGCCACTGGAGGTGGCCTGCTGGTAGGGCAACTCGGTGCCCTGCTCGATCAGCGCCTTCACCTGGTCGGCCGTGATGACGCGCGGGCTGGAGATGATCTTGCCCTTGCCCTCGGACTCCAGGGCCGACAGCTCGAGGTTCAGGAAGCGGTTCACCGACGACGAGAACAGCGACAGCGCGAACGTCGCTGCCGAGGCACCGCCGAATGCGGTGCCCGACACGTTGGCCGGCAGGCTGACGAACTGCGTGTCGTTGTACGAACTCGTCGCACCCGGCTGCTGGGTGGTGGTGCCGATCGCGCCATAGTTGCCGCCCCAGGCCACGCGGTCGCTGCCCAGCAGCGGGTAGCCCGGCGCGCCGCCGCGCACGCCCCGCACGTCGTTGCCGCCGAGCTTGACCCCGAGCGAGCGCCCGAAGGTGTCGTCGGCCTCGACGATGCGAGCCTCGATGAGCACCTGGCGCACCGGCACGTCGATCTTGGCGATGAGCTGCTGGATCTCCTCCAGCTTGGAAGGAATGTCGCTGACGAACAGCTGGTTCGTGCGCGCCTCGAAGATGAGCGAGCCGCGCGGCGAGAGGATGCGGGTGGCGCCGCCGCCGCCGCCGCCCGAAGTGGACTGCGTGGCGGTCGTGCCGAGCAGACCCTTGGCCACGTCTTCGGCCTTGGTGTAGTTGAGCTGGAAGGCCTGGGTGCGCAGCGGCTCGAGCTCGGTGACCTTTTTCTTGGCTTCGAGGTCGGCCTGTTCCTTGGCGGCCAGTTCGTCCTTGGGCGCGATCCACAGCACGTTGCCGCTCTTGCGCACGCCGAGGCCCTTGCTCTGCAGGATGATGTCCAGCGCCTGGTCCCAGGGCACGTCCTTCAGCCGCAACGTGACGCTGCCGGTGACGGTGTCGCTGGTGACGACGTTGAAGTTGGTGAAGTCGGCGATCACCTGCAGCAGCGCGCGGACCTCGATGTTCTGGAAGTTCAGAGACAGCTTCTCGCCCTGGTAGCCCGGGCCCTGTGTGAGCTTGTTCGGGTCGACCTTCATCGGCCGCACCTCGAGCACGAACTGGGTGTCGGTCTGGTAGGCGCTGTGTTCCCAGGCGCCGGTGGGCTCCACCACCATGCGCACGCGGTCGCCGTTCTGGAACGTGGACACCGTGCGCACCGGGGTGCCGAAATCGGTGACGTCAAGGCGGCGGCGCAGGCTCTCTGGCAGCGTGGAGCGCAGGAACTCCACCACCAGGCTCTGACCCTGCTGGCGGATATCGACGCCCACCTGGTTGCTGGGCAGGTTGACGATGACGCGGCCGGCGCCGTCGCCGCCGCGTCGGAAGTCCACGTCGCGAAGCGCCTGCGGTGCGGTGTTCTGCGCCGGGGCGAACTGGGTGGTCTGCTCGGACCCGGTGCCGGTGGTGGTGGCCACCGCCGGTGCGCTGCCGCTGGCGTCGAGCACGACCAGCAAGGTCTTGCCCTGCACCTGCGCGCGGTAGCCCGAGGCCTGCTTCAGGTTCAGCACCAGCCGGGTGCGGTCACCCGCCTGCGCCACGCTCACCGAGCGCAGGTTGCCCTGGTTGATCTCGACCGAATTGCGCCCCATCGCGTTGCCCACGCCCGGCAGGTCGATGGCGATGCGCGGCGGCTGCTGGATGGAGAAGCCGCTGGGTGCGGCAGGCAGCGCCTCGCTCAGTTCGATGCGAACGACTTCGGTGCCGGCCTGCTGGCTGCTGGAAATCGACTGGATCGCGTTCTGCGCCCAGGCAGCGGAGGCCACAAGCGTGCTGGCCAACGCGGCCACCAGGGCGCGGGCCATCGGCGGCAACGCGGCTCGGGCGCGAGAAGGGGCGCCAAAGGGGGCTCGCCGGCGGAACGTCATGTTGCGGGTCTCCTCAGGGTTCTCCATGCGGCTTGGGCTCGTGGCGTTCGACGGGGTGGGCTGGGCAGCGCTCATCGGGCCTTCTCCTGGAGCTGCAAGCTGGCCGGGCGCTCGATCCACTCGCCGGCGGCGTCCTGCACGATCTCGCGCAACGTGATCTCGGTCTCGCCGATGCGCTTGATGAGGCCATAGTTCTGCCCCAGGTAGTCGCCCACCTTGACCTGGTAGAGCAGGTTGTCGACCTTGAGCAGCGCATGCGCGCGGCCCTGCTTGTTGTAGCTGCCCACCATGCTCATCGCATCCAGCGGGAAGGCCTCCAGCGGCTCGCGGCGCCGGTTCAACTCAGCGGCCAGCAGCGAATTGGGCTGCCGTGCCTCATGTTTGAGGGCCACGCTGAGCTTCTGCGCGCTGAACGGGTCCACGGCCTGGGCGTTGCCGTAGGGCTGCGGGTTGAATTTCTTCGGCGGTGCCAGCGGCGTGATGTTGGGCTTGACCTCGCGGCGCTGCTGCTCCATCCACTGCTGCAGTTCCTCGTGCTCGGCGCCGCAGGCGGCAAGCAGGGCCGCGCAGACGGCGGCCAGCACCAGGGTACGTACCGCCGCCATCGGCGGGGTGGCGGGCGGGCTTGTCATCGCGTTCATGGCTTCGGCGCCCCCGGCTTGGCTGCGGCCTGGCTGGCCTTGCGCTGCTGCGCAACCTCGGCGGCGTCGAGGTAGCGGTAGGTGCGCGCGATGGCGTCCATGGCCAGCGAGCCGTCGCGGGCGGGCAGGATGTTCAGGTTGTGCAACGTGACGATGCGCGACAGGTTGGCAACGTCGGCAGTGAAGGCGCCAAGGTCGTGGTAGCGGCCGCTCACGCGGATGTTGATGGGCAGTTCGGCGTAGTAGTCCTTGACCTGAATGGTGCCCGGTCGGAACAGCTCGAACAGCAGGCCGCGACCCAGGCCCGCCTGGTTGATGTCGGACAGCAGCGCATCCATGTCGGCCTTGCCCGGCAGCTGCTTCTCGAGCTGGGTGACGTACTCCTGGACCTGCAACTTCTGCTTGCGCAACTCCGCCAGGTTGACCGCCTGCGCCAGGCGGCTGCGGTACTGGACCTTGAGGTCGGGCTCCTTGGCGCGCGCGGAGTCCAGCTCGTCCTGCGACGCTGACAGCAGGGCGAACCAGCCTGCCACGATGACGAGCACCACCGACAGGATCCACAGCGACAGCTTGGGCAGGGTCGGCCACTGCCCGGGCTCGTTGACGTTGAGATTGCGGAACTGCCCGGCCGCCTGATCGAACAGGCTGGTCAGTTCAAATCCGAGGGTCGAAGACTTGCTGGTGGCCATCTCGACCTCACGAAGACTTGGCCGCGGAGGCGGGGGCCGCCGGCGCCGATGCGCCGGGCGCCGGTGCCTGCGGACGCTTCAGGGTCACGCGCATCGAGAACTCGAACAGCCGGCGCTGTTCCCTGTTCGGCCCGGACACCGTGGTGGACTTGATCTCCGCCAGTTCGGGCCTTTCGAGCCAGGGCGAGTTGTAGGCCGTGTTGCGCAGAAACTCCGACACCCGCTCGTTCGACTGGGCGATGCCCGTCAGCGCGATCAGCTGGCCGTTCTGTCGGATGCTCGTCAGGTACACGCCTTCGGGCGTCTGGCGGACCAGCTCGTCCATCAGGTACACGGGCAGGTTGCGGTCGGTCTGCAGGTTCTCCACGGCCGCCTGCCGCGCCTTCAGCGCGTCGATCTCGGCACGCAGATTGGCAATGTCCCGAATCTGGCCATCCAGCCGCGTGATCTCGGCCTTCAGGAAGTCGTTGCGAGAGTTCTGCGCCGAGATCATCTGCTGCAGCACCGAATACCACAGGCCGACGACCACCAGGCCGCCGATCGCGGCCGCGCCCAGACCGACGAAGAACGCGCGCTTGCGTTGGCGGCGCTTCTCTTCGCGGTGGGGCAGCAGGTTGATGAGGATCACTGCATGAACCTCCGCATCGCCAGCCCGCAGGCCGTGAGGTAGGAAGGCGCCTCGCGGCGCAGGCGCCCTTCACGCACGCTCGAGCCCAGCTGCATGTGCTCGAACGGGTTGACCACGTTCGAGGCGAAGCCGGTGAGTTCGGTGACGCGGTCCTTCAGCCCCGGCAGCGTGGCCGTGCCGCCGCCGAGCATCACGTAGTGGACCTTGTGGTGCGGCGTGCTGGTGAAGAAATACTGCAGCGCGCGCCCGATCTCCTGCGACAGGCTGTCGACGAAGGGGTTGAGGATCGCCGCTTCGTAGTCTTCGGGCAGGTCACCCGAGAGCTTCTTGGCCTCGGCTTCCTCGAACGAGAAGCCGTATTGGCGGCTGATCAGCTGCGTGAGCTGCGAGCCGCCGAAGGCCTGGTCGCGGTCGTACAGCAGGTCGTCGTCGCGCAGCACCTTCAGGCTGGTGGTGTCGGCGCCGATCTCGAACAGTGCCACCAGTGCGTCGCGCCCCTCGTTGGGCAGGCCGGCGACGATGCGGCTCATTGCCAGGCGCGAGGCGTGCGACTCGATGTCCAGCACCACCGGGGTGAGGCCGGCGGCCTCGGCCAGGCCCTGGCGGTCCTGCACGCGGTCCTTGCGGCTGGCGGCGATCAGCACTTCCACGTCACCCGCCGAGGTGGGGCTCGGGCCGATGACGCAGAAGTCCAGGCTCACCTCATCGAGCGAGAACGGGATGTACTGGTTGGCCTCGCTCTCGACCTGCAGCTCCATCTCCTCTTCACGCAGGCCGGCCGGCAGCATGATCTTCTTGGTGATGACGGCCGACTGAGGCATCGCCATCACCACGTGCTTGGTGCGGGTACCGCTCTTTTGCACCACGCGCTTGACGGCGGCGGCCACGTCGTCGAACTTTTCGATCTGGCCGTCGGTGATCCAGCCCTTCTCGAAGGGCTCGGAGGCGAAGCGCTCGAGCACGAATTCGCCCGACTTGGTCTGGCCAAGCTCGACCAGCTTGGCGCTGGACGAGCTGATGTCCAGGCCGATCACGGGGGGGTGTTTGCGCCCCAGCAAAGTGTCCAGAAAGCCCAACTCGCTCACTCCTCAGCCGCTTGGAAGCACCGGCAACGATGCCAGCCGCGCTGTCGCTTCCAGGTCACGGCTTGTTAAGAAGTTACTTCAATGCTAGCAGTAAACCCCTTGTGATTCAAAGAAAAACGGCCGCGCAGCCGTAAGGGGTCGTTGCTGAACACCGACGGGTCCGGGGTGGATTGAAACAACGCGCACCCCACGGTGGCAGTGTGACGTGGCCGCAGTGCGGCATGCGCTCGTGGAGGAATTCACGCCGCCTCCGACCCGGGCGGCCCTGGCCGGGACCGCGCCCGCCCGGGCGGGCCATCTAGGGGTGATTCCTATAATCCCACCTCCTGCGACTTGGGACCCCCCATGGCCCACCCAGAGCCCGAGCCCGAGCCGAAGCCCAGGCCCTCCGTGACCCCTGCCGGCCGGCCGGCATGGCTTGCGCAGCTCGGGCGGATGGCCGCCTGGGCGATCGGGGCGCTGGGCGCGGCGCTGCTCACGGTGCTGCTGCTGGTGGGCATCGCGCTGGCGGTGGCGTACCCGAATCTGCCCGGTGTCTCGGCGCTCACCGACTACCGGCCCAAGCTGCCGATGCGCGTGTTCTCGGCCGACGGCGTGCAACTGGGTGAGTTCGGCGAGGAGCGCCGAAGCTTCACGCCGATCGGCCAGATGCCGCAGGTCATGAAGGACGCGGTGCTGGCCGCCGAAGACACCCGCTTCTACCAGCACAGCGGCGTCGACTTCAGAGGGGTGCTGCGCGCGGCGCTGGAGAACCTGCGCGATGCGCGCAGCCAGGGCGCCTCCACCATCACCATGCAGGTGGCGCGCAACTTCTACCTTTCCACCGAGAAGACGCTGACGCGCAAGATCTACGAGATCCTGCTGGCGCTGAAGATCGAGAGCCTGCTCACCAAGGACCAGATCCTCGAGCTGTACATGAACCAGATCTTCCTGGGGCAGCGGGCCAACGGCTTCGCGGCGGCCGCCGAGATCTACTTCGGCAAGAGGCTCCAGGACATCAGCGTGGCCGAGGCGGCCATGCTCGCCGGGCTGCCCAAGGCGCCGTCGGCCTACAACCCCCTGAGCAACGAGCGCCGCGCCACGCAGCGCCAGCGCTACATCATCGACCGCATGTTCGAGACCGGCTTCATCACCGAAGCCCAGCACGAGCAGGCGCTGGCCGAGCCCTTGCGCTACCGCGCGCCCAGCGACAGCCTGTCGCACGGCGACTTCGTGGCCGAGGCGGCGCGGCAGCTCGTGTATGCCCAATACGGCGACGAGGCCTACACGCGCGGCCTGAACGTCCATGTGACCATCCACGCGGCAGAGCAGGCGGTGGCCTACCGCGCCCTGCGCGCCGGGCTGATGGAGTTCGAGCTGCGGCAGGTCTATCGTGGCCCGGAGGCCTTCGTCGACCTGCCGGCCGATGCTGCCAAGCTAGACGCGCGCGTCGCCGAGGCGCTGGCCGAGCACCCCGACAACGGCGAGCTGCGGGCCGCCGTGGTGCTGGAGGCTTCGCCGCGCAAGGTGGTGGCCATGCTGCAAAACGGCGAGTCGATCACCGTCACCGGTGAGGGCCTGCGGCCGGTCACCTCGGGGCTGGCCGAGCGCGCCGCGCCGAACAAGCGCATCCGCCGTGGCGCCGTGGTGCGGGCGCTGAAGGGCGCCAAGGGCGCCTGGTCGCTCACCCAGCTGCCTGAGGTGCAAGGGGCGATGGTGGCGCTCGACCCGCGCACCGGCGCGCTGCGCGCGATGGTCGGCGGCTTCGACTTCGGCAAGAACAAGTTCAACCGGGTCACGCAGGCCTGGCGCCAGCCCGGCTCGGCGTTCAAGCCGTTCATCTATTCGGCGGCGCTGGAGCGCGGCTTCACGCCGGCCACGGTGATCAACGATGCGCCCCTATTCTTCGACGCTGCCGAAACGGGCAGTCAGCCGTGGGAGCCGAAGAACTACGACGGCGAGTTCGCCGGCCCTCTGCCGCTGCAGACCGCGCTGGCACGCTCGAAGAACATGGTGTCGATCCGCGTGCTGCAGCACATCACGCCGGTGCGTGCCCAGCAGTGGCTGGGGGCCTTCGGCTTCAACGCCGACAAGCACCCGCAGGTGCTGACCC
Source organism: Rubrivivax sp. (assembly GCA_016788525.1). Lineage (GTDB taxonomy): Bacteria > Pseudomonadota > Gammaproteobacteria > Burkholderiales > Burkholderiaceae_C > Rubrivivax. The sequence continues at coordinate 2,665 of JAEUPD010000215.1, read as the reverse complement.
TCGCCCTCGGCGCGGGCGCGGTCACGCCGCTGCAGATGGGCGTGGCCTACAGCGTGTTCGCCAACGGCGGCCACCTGGTGCAGCCGATGCTCATCCAGCGCATCACCGACCACAAGGGCAAGCTCCTGCTGGAGGTAAAGGCGCAGGATCTGGACGAGTCCATGCGCTCGCTGCCGGCGCGCAACGCCTTCGTGATGACCAGCCTCTTGCAGGAGGTGACGCGCTCGGGCACCGCAGCCCGCGCCAGCGTCTTGCTCAAGCGCCAGGACATCTTCGGCAAGACCGGCACCACCAACGACTCGATGGATGCCTGGTTCGCCGGGTTCCACCCGACGCTCACCACGGTGGTGTGGATCGGCTACGACACGCCCAAGAAGCTGGGCGACCGCGAGACCGGCGGCACCATCGCTCTGCCAGTGTGGGTGGAGTACATGCAGCACGCACTGCGCGGCGTGCCGCAGGCCACGCTGACGCCGCCGCCCGGCGTGGCCGGCGAGGGCGGCTACTGGATGTTCGAGGAATACACCGGCGGGCGCGGCGTCACTGCGCTGGGCCTGGAAGATGCGTTGCCGCCGAAGGCGCCATCGACCGACGAGCGCAGCAGCATCCTGGATCTGTTCAAGCGGTGAGTTCGGGCCACCCCGTGGTGCCTTCGGTGGTCAGAACAGCAACGACCGCCCGCCCTGCGCGCTCGCCTGCCGCGACAGCATCTCCAGCAGTTCGTGCCCGTCGCGCGTGTCGCGCCAGCTTCGCCCGTCCCACTGGTAGTGAAAGCCGCCGGCCCTGGCCGCCACCCACATTTCGTGCAGCGGCGGCTGCGTGTTGACGACGATCTTGCTGCGGTCTGGGAATACCAGTTCCAGCAGGTCGCCGGTGCGGTGCGTGTCGATGTCGATCACGTCCTCGTCGAGCCAGCGGTCGCAGGCGGCCTCGATGCGTGCCAGCAGCACACTCGACTCGCGGCCGTAGTCCGCCTCGCTCATCTCGACACGTTGCACCGCTGCTGGCGGGCCGGGGGGGCCTGAAGGGGCGCTCACTAGAATGCCTCGCATGAATTCGGTGGTGGTGCGAGCCAGTGTAGCGAGGGGGCGCCGCGGCGCCGCGATCGTGGTCTTGGCGGCGGTCGCCTCGCTGCTGGCAGCCTGCGGCCAGAAGGGCCCGTTGACGCTGCCGCCGCCGGCCTCGACACCGGCGTCTGCAGCGGGCACCGGCCGATGACCGCTCCAGTCGACCACCGCGCGCGGGCTGCGCGCGCAGCGGCCGCGTTGCCCGGGGCGCCCTTCCTCGCGCGCCGTGAAGGGGCGCTGCAACTGGATGGACATGCGCTGGCCGGCTTGGCGCGGCGCTTCGGCACGCCGCTGTTCGTCTACTCGCGCGCGGCGATGCGGGCCGCGGCGGCCCTGTACCAGCGCGCGCTGGCCGGGCGAGCGCATCTCGTGTGCTACGCGATGAAGGCCAACTCCAACCTGGCTGTGCTGCAGACGCTGGCCGAGGCCGGCTGCGGATTCGACATCGTCTCGGCCGGCGAACTCGCGCGCGTGCTGGCCGCCGGCGGCACCGCCGCACGCACCGTGTTCTCGGGCGTGGGCAAGCGGCGCGACGAGATGGCGCTGGCGCTCGAGGCCGGGGTAAGGTGCTTCAACGTCGAGAGCATCGGCGAACTGCGCGTGCTGGACGAAGTGGCGCGTGCGCATGGCGCCGTGGCGCCCATCAGCCTGCGCGTCAACCCCGACGTCGACGCCGGCACGCACCCCTACATCTCCACCGGCCTGAAGGGCAACAAGTTCGGCGTCGCGCACGCGCAGGCGCTGGCCACCTATCGGCTGGCGGCATCGCTGGGCGGGCTGCGCGTGGCCGGCATCGACTGCCACATCGGCTCGCAGATCACGCAGATCGCGCCGTACCTCGACGCACTCGATCGGCTGCTCGACCTCGTCGAAGCCGTCGAGACCGAAGGCATCGCGCTGCACCACGTGGATGTGGGCGGTGGCCTGGGCATCACCTACACCGACGAGACGCCACCGGCCGCGGACGAGCTGGTCGGCCAGTTGCTGGCCCGCATGGACGCGCGCGGCCATGGCCACCGCGAGGTGCTGCTCGAGCCGGGGCGCTCGCTGGTGGGCAACGCCGGCGTGCTGCTGACCGAGGTGCTGTACCTCAAGCCGGGCGAGGTGACGAACTTCTGCATCGTCGACGCGGCGATGAACGACCTCACGCGCCCGGCGTTGTACGACGCCTACATGGGCATCGAGCCGTGCGTGCAGCGCCGCGGCGAGCCTGCCGCCCGCTGGGACGTGGTGGGCCCGGTGTGCGAGTCCGGCGACTGGCTCGGGCGCCAGCGGGACCTGGCGGTGCAGGCCGGCGACTTTCTCGCAGTGCTGTCGGCGGGCGCCTACGGCATGGCGATGGCCAGCAACTACAACACGCGGCCGAGGGCCGCCGAGGTGATGGTCGACGGCGACGCCGTGCACCTGATCCGCGAGCGCGAGCGCGTCGCCGATCTGTTCGCGGGCGAGCGGCCGATCGGGGCGCGGTGAGAGTGCGGTGGACGCGCGTTGCGTCGCCGCGGCGGCCTAGGAGTCTGCGCGGCAGAAATCGAGGCCCGCGTTGGACCTGAATTCGAGCGCAGGCAAGGCGCGTCGCGCAGCCCGGGCTGGCCGCCCGG
>JAEUPD010000189.1 GCA_016788525.1 Rubrivivax sp. | reverse complement strand
GCCCCAGATGTGCCAGCCGACCATCATGAAGAACATGATCAGGCACCAGGTCAGCGCAATGGCGATCCAGGTGCCCTCGACGCGGTCGATGGGGTGCTTGTACCAGAGCCTTTCGGCCGGAGGGAGGATGGCGCTCATGGGCGTGGCTCCGGCGTCACTTGGCCAGCGGCAGCGTCAGGATGTCCCACACGCCCCAGGCCGTGTAGAGCACCATCGGCACGAAGACGCCGAGGAACAGCAGCAGGAACGGGTTGTCCAGCAGTTGCTGCATCCACGGCACGGGGGCGTTGGGGTCGTCGTGCGGCTGGCTCATCGCGTTCTCCTCGGGGTTGCACAAGCACGGCGGGCCGACGAGGGCCCGCTGCTTCGATTCATTCTGTGGTGCGCGCGCAGCAGGTCGAAATGAACCAAGTCAAGGAAACGGGCGTGCCGCATCGACGCCTGTCGCCGCCGGTGCGCACCGCAGGCAACATCGTGGCGTGACGAGCACACAGTCGATTCACACGCCGCCGATCGGCGCCGCGCGCGTGCGCCGCGACGGCGCTGGCCGCGGCATGCGGCGGCTGGCATGGCTGTGCGTGGCGCTGCTGCTGGCCGTGGTGATGGCCAGCGCGTGGCTGCGCCTGATGCAGCCACGCATGCCCTGCACCGATTGGCCCGCCTGCCGATCTGCAGCGCACGTGGCGATGGTGCGCAGCGCGCCCACCGCGGCTTCGAGCGGGGCCCCGAGCGCGGCGCCGGCCGCCGCACGTGCCGAGGCGAATGTGCGGGCCGAGCCGCTCGTGCGCGGCACGCATCGCCTGGCGGCCTCGGCCGCGCTCGTGCTGATCGTCGCTCTGGTGGTGCTCTCGGCCCGCATGCGCCGGCCGGCGGCGCTCGCCGGGCGGTGGCCCGAGGTCGGCGGACGGCTGCCGCTGGCGCTGCTGGTGCTGGCCCTGGCGCTGTCGGTGCTGGGCATCGTCACGCCCGGGTCGCGGTCGATCTTCGTGCTGCTGGGCAACCAGCTGGGTGGCCTGGTGATGCTCGCCATGGCGTTTGCGCTCGCGCGCCGGCTGGCGGCCACGCCGCCGCCGCCAATGGGCTGGCGCACACGCCTTGCCGCCATTGCGTGCGCACTCGGCTGGCTGGCGCAGGCGGCGCTCGGCGCAGCGGCGGGCGCGGCGCCCGCGGCGGGCACGCCGGTACCCTTGATGCACGTGGCGCTGGCCATCGTGGTGGCGCCGGCGGCGCTGCTCATCGCCATGTCTGCCCGCGCGGCCGGTCGCCGGCACGAGGGCCGCGGCCTGGTCGCGGTGGTGATCGCCCAGGCGGTGCTCGGCCCGCTTGCCGCCGGCGCGGCCGCCGCGCCGCTGCTCGTGTGGCTGCACAACCTCGCCGCGGCCATCGGCGTGGCGGTGCTCGCAGCATTGGCGTTCGCCCCTCGGCCTGAAGCGGCGGCAGGTCCGGCGGCACCGGGCGGCGGTGCCTGAGACCGGCCCCTCGCCCTCGGCCCAGCACCCGGCCCAGCACCCCCGGCCCAGCATCCGGCTGCGCGCTCTGCCCCGGGCCGGGACGCACCCGAACGCAGGCCCTGCGCGATCGGCACCCTTTGACCCTCGTCAAGCGGGGCGCGCAACCCTCGCAGGACCATGCACCGTTGTCCGTGGATTCGAGGAGGCTGGCCATGCTCGACACCCGCTCTTTCGACGTGCAGCGGTTCCTTTCGGTGCTGCCGCTGTTCAGCGACCTCAGCAGCGCCGAGATCGCGCGCGTATCGGAGGGCTGCCAGTTGCGCCGCTACGAGCGCGGCGAGATGGTGTTCCGCATGGGGGAGCCCTGCGACGCGTTCCAGGTCGTGGTCACCGGCCAGGTCAAGCTCTACGTCATCTCGCCGGCCGGCGCCGAGAAGGTGATCGAGCTCATCGGCCCCGGCGGCAGCTTCGCCGAAGCGCTGATGTTCCTCGGCAAGCCCTGCATGGTGAACGCGCAGGCCCTGGCCGATTCGTTGCTGCTGAAGGTGCAGCGGCACGCCGTGATGGACGAACTGCAGCGCGACTGGCGCTTCTCGCTGCGCATGCTGGCCGGGTTGTCGCGCCGCCTGCATGGCCTGGTGCACGACGTGCAGGCCTACGCGCTGCAAAGCGGCGTGCAGCGGGTCATCGGCTATCTGCTGCGCGACCAGCACAGCGAGGAGAGTGGCTCTGCCGACACGTTGACCGTCTCGTTGCCGGTGAGCAAGGCCACGGTCGCCTCGCGGCTGTCGCTGACGCCCGAGTACTTCTCGCGCGTGCTGCGGGAACTGGAGGATGCGCACCTGATCGAGGTGGACAAGCGCGACATCCGCATCCCCGACGTGAAGCGACTGGCGGCTTACCCGGGGTGAGGGGCTGACCGGCCGGCAGGCTTACGCGGCCGGGGGCAGCCAGCCTACGCGCGGCGCGACAGACCCTTCGGGCAGCGGCCATCGCTCAAGCAGCCTGCCGTCGGTGTCGAGCCATTGCAGCGCAGCGCCCGGCGCGGCGCTGGACACCAGCAGCGACGAACCTGTCGGGTGCACGGCCATCGCCACCGGCGCCCGGGCCTGACCGACCGCGAACGACGGGTCCACCTCGGCCGGGCCAGAGGTGGGCGACGCGGCTGTGCGACCGTCGCACGCCAACAGGCGCGCCGCAGCGCCTTCGCCGGCCCGGATGATCACGCGGCTGCCCAGCGCGCACAGCTCATGCACCGGCGCCGGCGTTGCGATGCGTGCCCCGAGCACCCAGCGGCGAGGGTCGATCACCTGCACCCCTGCGCCATGAGGCACCCACCAGGCCGCGGGCTCCGTGCCACTGCGCCGCAGTACCGCCGAGCCCGCAGGCCGCGCGCCGGCCAGCGGCAGCGTGGCGACACGGCGGCGCACGTCGAGGTGAACGACGACCAGCGCATCGTCGAGCATGCCCGCCACCCACGGCTGTTCAGCGGCCGCAAACTCGAAACGCGGCATCGGCACCCCGAGCGGCGCGCGCCGCGCGCCGAGGTAGCCCGGGGACGCCAGCCCTTCGCCGAAGCGGTAGTCGTGCACCAGGCCGTCGAAGATCGGTGGCGAGTGCGGGTCGAGCGAGATCTCCCACAGCTCGCCGAGCGCCGGCCATGCCGCCACGAAGCTTCGGCGCCCACGCAGATGGAAAAGTGCCTCGGCGCTGTCGTGCCGGCGCCGGGCGAGGTCGCTGCCTTCGTACACGCGCATCACCTCCCCGCGCCCACCCAGCAGCGTGAGCTGCCGCGCGTGTGCCACCAGCAGGTGCGCGCCGGCCATGTCGGCCTGCACGGCGTGGACGGGCGGCGCCACCTCGAGCGTGGCCGCGGGTTGCCGGGCGCCTGCGCCTACCGGTGGCAATGGCCAGCGCTGCAACCGCCCCGCGGCAGTGGCCAGCCACAACCCCGCGGGCGTCAGCGCGCGGCCGACGCCGTCTGCGGCTTCGAGCCTGCGCAGCCCGGCGCCGGGCCGCCCGAACCAGATCGCCTGCTCGCTCCAGGCGACGAAAGCCGACTCGATGGGCGCCGCCGTCGGGACGGCCCTCCCTGCCGAAGCTGCGCTCGCCTGCCCCGCCACGCCGGGGGCGGTGGGCCAGGCCCCAGCCGCCAGCGCCGCGAACAGCGCGCCGCGCCTGTTCATCGTGCCGCGCGGCGCGGTCGCGGCGCGGCGGCGCGACCTACTGCTTGAGCACCCACTCGATCGCCGCCTTGAGGTCGGCGTCGGAGAGCTTGTCCGGCGTCGTCGGCGGCATCGGCACCGGCCCCCAGGCGCCCTGGCCGCCCTTGCGCACCTTCTCGGCCAGCTTGCCCGGCGCATCGGCCTGGCCCTTGTACTTGGCCGCCACGTCCTTGTAGGCCGGGCCGACCAGCTTCTTGTCCTTGGTGTGACAGGCCAGGCAGCCGGCCTTGGTCATCGCGGCCTCGATGTTGGCCTGGGCATGGGCCGGCGAGGCGAGGGCGAAGGCTGCGAGGCCGAGCACGGCCAATGCGGTGCGCATGGGGAAATCTCCTTGGAGCGTGGGTGGGGTTCAGTAGACGTCGTGCTGCGTGTTGTGGACGTTGAAGTGCCCGGTGGGCGTGATCAGGCGCGGGTCCTTGATCACCGCCTTCAGCTGGAGCGTCTTGTCGTCCACGACCACCAACGCGCTTTGCTTGTTCTTGGCTGACCAGAC
>JAEUPD010000167.1 GCA_016788525.1 Rubrivivax sp. | reverse complement strand
GCTGCGGTCGAACACGCGCAGGTAGCTCACCGGGCCGCTGGCGTTGCTCTGCGTGCTGGCCACCCACGCGCCGCTGGGGCGGATGCGGCTGAAGTCGTAGCCCACGCCGCCGCCGCGGCGCATGGTCTCGGCGGCTTCGGCCAGCGCCGTGTAGATGCCGGGGAAGCCCTCGTCGGGCAGCGAGATGCTGTCGCCCACCGGCTGCACGAAGCAGTTGATCAGCGTGGCGGCCAGCCCGGTGCCGGCGGCGCTTTGCACGCGGCCGGCGGGCACGAAGCCCTCACGCTGGGCCTGCTCGAAGCGCGCAGCCCAGTGCGCGCGGTCTTCGGGCTTCTCGGCTTCGGCCAGCGCACGCGCCACGCGGCGCATCACGTCGTCGGCCGTGCGCTCGTCGCCCTTGGCGTACTTCTCGACCAGCACCTCGGCGCTGATGGGTTGCGGGGGCAGCGAGGCCGCTTCGGCGCGCGGCGCGGCGGCGGCAACAGGTCGTGGATCGATTTCAGGCATCTGGGCCCCCTCTGCAGGCTCGTTCGGCTCGCTCGGATCGCAAGCCGCCCATCATGGCTTCGAACATCGGCCGGACCATTGAAGGAGGTCAAGGCGCGCCGCCGGTGGCGGCGCCGGGCTTCAGGCCACGATGCGCCGGAACACCTCGTCGAGCTGCCGCTCCCAGCGGTCCTTGTCGGCGGCCGGCGCGAAGCTCGCCTCGAAGCTGTTTCTGGCCAGCGTGAGCGCGTGCGCCACGCCGAGCTGCGGCAGCGCAGCAAAGGTGCGCACGAAGTTCTCGTTGACGTAGCCGCCGAAGTACGCCGGGTCGTCGCTGTTGACGGTGGCGCACAGGCCGGCGTCCAGCAGCGCGGGCAGGTTGTGTTCGGCCAGCGTCTCGAACACCCGCAGCTTCACGTTGCTCAGCGGGCACACCGTCAGCGGCATGCGCTCGGCGGCCAGCCGCCTGACCAGCGCGGGGTCGTCGAGCGAGCGCACGCCGTGGTCGATGCGCTGCACCTTCAGCACGTCCAGCGCGTTCCAGATGTACGCCGGCGGCCCTTCCTCACCGGCATGCGCCACGACGTGCAAGCCGAGTTCGCGGCAGCGCGCGAACACGCGCGCGAACTTCTCAGGCGGGTGGCCGCGCTCGGAGCTGTCGAGCCCCACGCCGATGAAATGCTTGCGGTGCGGCAGCGCGGCCTCGAGCGTGGCGAAGGCGTCCTCCTCGCTCAGGTGGCGCAGGAAGCACAGGATCAGCCGGGTGGTGAGCCCGAACTCGGCGTGCGCGCGCCGACCCGCGTGCTCCAGGCCTTCGATCACCGCGCCGATGGGCACGCCGCGCGCGGTGTGCGTCTGCGGGTCGAAGAAGATCTCGGCGTGCACCACGTGGTCGGCGGCGGCACGTTCGCAGTAGGCGAAGGCCATGTCGAAGAAGTCTTCGGCCTTCAGCAACACGCTGGCCCCGGCGTAATAGATGTCCAGGAAGCTCTGCAGGTCGGTGAAGGCATAGGCGGCGCGCAGCGCCTCGACGCCGGGGTAGGCCAGCCGCACGTGGTTGCGTTCGGCCAGGCGGAAGATCATCTCCGGCTCGAGCGAGCCCTCGATGTGCAGGTGCAGTTCGGCCTTGGGCATCTGGCGCAGCAGCGCCTCGAGTCTCGCGTCCATCTTGGGGCGCCTCCGGTCGTCAGGCAGGGTGCTGGCCCGGTGGCCGCCGCAGGGCCGGCCCGGGCGCGCCGCAGACGGCGCCGCCCAAGGCAAGCCTCGCACGTGCTTCGAGGGGGTTCATTTCCCGAAGTCGCCGCCCCAGGCCACCGCCACGCGGGCCAGGTCGAAGTGCCGGCGCCACGCCGCGTTCACCTCGGCCAGCGTGGCCGCGGCGATGCGCTCGTCGATCTTCTGCGCGAATTCGAAGCGCCGGCCGAGGTCCAGGTTGCTCGCTGCGAGTTCGGCCAGCGTCTCGTCCTGCGCGCGCGCCAGCCGGCGGAAGTTGGCCAGCGCCGTCTTGGCCTCGTCGAGCTCGGCCTGCGTGAAGCCCTCGCGCGTGGCGCGCTGCAGTTCCTCGCGCCAGGCGGCCTCCACCTTGGCCTGGTTCTGCGGTGCGAAGATGGCGCTGGAGGTCCAGCGCGAATGCGCCTCGTGCGGGTTCCACTGCACGCCGCTGCGCACGTCGTACGACAGGCCTTCCTTCTCGCGCACCCGCGTCCAAAGCCGCGACGACCCGCCCTGCCCGACGATGGTGTTGGCCAGCATGAACGGCACATGGTCCGGGTGCGTGTCGGCAAGCGGCAGCGGCAGGTGCGCCAGCAGCGTGGCGTTCTGCTTGTCCGGGGTGTGCAGCACCAGCCGCTCGGGCTTCAGCGGCACCAGCGGCCGCGGCACGCGCTGGTACGGCCGCGCGCCGGCGGCCGGCTGGCGCCAGTCGCCGAACGCGGCTTGCAGCGCCACCTTCACCGCGCCGACGTCCAGATCGCCGACGGCGGCGAACTCGCCGCGCTGCGCGCTGTACAGCCGGGCATGGAAGTCGCGCAGCTGCGCCACGGTGATGCCCTTGGCGCGCGCCTCCAGCTCATCGAAGGTGGCGGCATGGCGCCAGTCGTTGGCCGGATACGGGTTGGCAAGCCGCGCCAGGGCGTTGGCCACCACCGCCTCGGGCTCGCGCCGCTGCTCTTCCAGCGAGGTCAGGTAGGCGCGCCGCACCTCTTCCAGCGCCGGTGCGGGGAAGGCTGGCTGGCGCAGCAGCTGGCCGATCAGCCCGATGGTGGCGGGCAGGTGCTCGCGCACCGTGCGCACGGACACCGCCACCCCCTGCTCGGCAGCCCCGAAGGCGACCTCGGCGCGCAGCTGGTCGAAGCGGTCGGCGATCTGCTGCCGTGTGAGCCCGCCGCCTCCCTTGTTCAACAGGTTGGCGACGAAGCTGTCCACCGTGCGTCGGCCGGCCAGCGAGCTCTCGTCGCCATAGCGCAGCAGGAGCTGCGCCTGCACCGCGCGGCCGCGCGTGCCCTTGGGCAGCAGCAGCACCTTCAGCCCGCCCGGCAGGGCCGAGGTCTGGCTGCGCTGGTCCAGGTGCGCCGGCGTCGCGTCGAAGGCCTCGGCCAGCGCAACGTTGGGGTCGCCCTGGTAGTCCTTGACCAGCGCCGCCACGTCCACCCGCGCCGGCGCCGGCGCGCGCTGCGGCTCGGCCACCGGGCGGTAGATGGCCACGGTGCGGTTGTCCGCGCGCAGGCGCTCGCGCGCCACGCGGTTCACGTCGGCCAGCGTCGCCCGGCGCACCTGGTCGCGGCCGAGGAAGTACATGCGCCAGTCGCCCAGGGCGATGGCCTCGGACAGCTGCACGCCGATCACCTCGGGGTCGGAGAAGCCCTTCTCCCAGGCGTTGAGCCACTGCGTGCGCGCGCGCTCCAGTTCCTCGGCACTCACCGGTTCGGGGCCGGCCAGCCCGTCAAGGACCTGGCCCACCTCGGCCAGCGCGCGATCGACGTCCTGCTCCGGGCCCAGTTGCAGGCCGGCCACGAAGGGGCTGGGCTCGGCGAAGACCGCGGCATAGCCGAAGACGCCGGCGGCCAGTTCCTTCTCCACCAGGCGCTTGTGCAGGCGGCCGCCGGGCGTGTCGCCCATCACCTGGGTCAGCAGGGCCACCGCGGCGGTGTCGGCATGCGCGCCGGCCGGGCCGTGGTGCGCCACGTAGATGAGCGGCGTGCCGCCGACGCGGCGCACGGTGATGCGCCGCTCACCGTCCTGCGCGGGGTCCAGCGTGTAGGTGGGCGGCAGCGCGCGCGCGGGGCGGGCGATCCTGCCGAAGCCTTCGGCCACCATCGCCAGCACCTTGGCGGCATCGAAGCGCCCCGAGACGATGAGCGTGGCGTTGTCCGGCTGGTAGTGCTGGCGGTAGAAGGCCTGCAGCCGCGTGATGTCGACGTTCTCGACGTCGCTGCGCGCGCCGATGGTGTCCTTGCCGTAGTTGTGCCAGTCATACATCGCCGCCAGCGTGCGCTGGAACAGGATGCCCCCGGGGTTGTTCTCCCCCATCTCCATCTCGTTGCGCACCACCGTCATCTCGGTGGCCAGGTCTTCCTTGGCGACCAGGCTGTTGACCAGCGCATCGGCCAGCCAGCCGACATACCAGCGCAGGTTGGCCTCGTTCTCGGTGAAGCTGGCGAAGTAGTTGGTGCGGTCGACCCAGGTCGAACCGTTGGCGCGCAGGCCCCGCCGGGTGAATTCGCCCCACACATTGCGCGTGGTCGGCGTGCCCTTGAACAGCAGGTGCTCCAGCAGGTGCGCCATGCCCGTCTCGCCGTAGTTCTCGTGGCGCGAGCCGACGCGCACCGTGAGGTTGACCGTGGTGCTGGGCTTGGAGTTGTCGGGCACCAGCAGCAGTTGCAGGCCGTTGGCCAGGCGGTACTCGGTGATGCCTTCGACGTTGGGCCCCGCCGTGACCGCGGCTGGCAGGGCGGGCGGCTTGGCGGGCGTGGACTGCGCCACCGCAGGCCCGGGCTGCACCAGCGCCAGCACCGAGGCTGCACCGGCGGCGCACACCGCCCGGCCAAGCGATGGCCACCCGCGGCGCGGCCATGGCATGGCGCCCGGCGCGAAGTGTTCAACGCGAGGGGCGACCAGAGCAGTCAGCGGCATGGGCAGTGTCAAGCGCATCAACGAGGCAGGAAGTGTAGTCACCGGCGATTTCCTCTCCGCGGCCGCGCGGCCGGGGCGACCCGCGGGCGCGCCCGCGCCGGGCGCCTGCCTGCCGCGCCCCGCGACACCACGCCCGCCGTTGCGCGCACTCAACGCCGCGCCGGTGGTGGTGCGCAACATGGGCGGCACGATGAATGGGTGCGTTCCGTGTCCAGTGCCCGGCGGGCCGCGCCTTCCAAGTGCAGCGGGCTGAACCAAGGAGTCCGAGATGAGAAACAGCAAGCGGATCGGCGCACTGGCGCTCGTGTGGGCCGCCGCCACCACCACCCCGGTGGCCTTCGCGCAGCCGACCGCCGAGGACCTCGGCCGCCTGGAGTACGAGGGCAACTGCGCGTCGTGCCATGGCATGACCGGCAAGGGCGATGGCCGCCTCAAGGGCCTGCTGACCAAGGCGCCCAGCGACCTGACGACGCTTTCCAGGCGCTATGGCGGCGCGTTCCCGAACCAGATGGTGTGGGAGATCATCGACGGGCGCACCGAGGTCGGCGCGCACGGCGCGCGCGACATGCCAGTCTGGGGGCAGGTGTTTCGTCGTCAGGCCCTGCAGTACCCCGGCATGGCCAACCAGCCCGAGTGGTACGTGCGCGGCCGCATCGTCGCGTTGCTGGACTACCTGGCGCGCATCCAGACCAAGTGAACCCGTGCGGCCCGGCAGTGCCGGGCCGGTTCAGGCGCCGCGCCCGTAGCGGCGCAGCGCCTCGAGGTCGAGCACGCGCACGCCGCCATACTCGACGCGGATGACGGCAGCCGTCTGCAGCGCCTGCAGCGCCTCGTTGACGCGCTGGCGGCTCAGGCCCACCAGGTAGCCCAGTTCCTGCTGCGTGATGCGCAGCAGGTGGCCCACCCCCGGGTACAGCACCGGGTTGAACAGCGCCGCCAGGCTGCGCGCGACCCGCGCATCGGGGTCGGTCAGGCGGTCGATCTCGCGTGCGGCGATGAACTGCCCCAGTCGCTCGTTCAGCTGCATCATCACGAAGCGGTTGAAGCCGATGCTGCGGTCGAGCAGCCAGTGGAAAGTCTGGGCGGTGATGCCGCCCACCAGGCTCTTCCTCAGCGCCTGGATGTTGTAGCGATAGGGCTCCATCTTCAGCACCGTGCCCTCGCCGAACCAGCCGCCCGGCGGCACGCCCGTGAAGGTGATGGGCATGCCGACCGCCGAGTCGTTGCTCATCTTCAGCAGACCGTCGATGACCCCGAACCAGTAGGTCACCGGCCGCCCCACGCGGCACACCAGTTCCCCCGCCTGGACCTGCACCACCCGCATGTCGGCCTGCACCCGCTCGCGCTCCACGGCGTCGAGCCCGCTGGCCCAGGGGATGCCCGCCAGTTCGGCGGCCGCCACGGAGCGCGAACGCGCAGGCACCACGGTCGCGGCACGCGAAGCTGACGGGAACCCGACGTCGCTCATCAGTGGAATGCCTGTCAGTGAGAACCCTCGGATTGTCGGCACACCGACAACATGGCGTCAAAGGGCGCTCGCACAATGGCTTCGAGCGGCGCCGGTGCGCCCCGCCGGAAATTTCCTGCGCACCTTCAAGAGGAGTCAGCGGTGCACACCACGTTCCCGCGCCTGATGCTGGAGCACGCGGCCAAGCGGCCCGCCGCCGCGGCGCTGCGCGAGAAGGTGTTCGGCATCTGGCAGACCACCACCTGGGCCGAGCTGGCGGTGATGGTGCGGCGGCTGGCCTGCGGCCTGGCGCACGCCGGCATGAAGCGCGGCGACCACGTGGTGGTCGTGGGCGAAAACCGGCCGCGGCTTTACGCGTCGATGCTGGCCGCGCAGTCGCTGGGCGCGGTGCCGGTGCCGCTGTACCAGGACGCGGTGGCCGCCGAGTACGCTTTTCCGATCAACAACGCCGAGGTCCGCTTCGCCATCGTGGAGGACCAGGAGCAGGTCGACAAGCTGCTGGAGCTGCGCGCGCAGTGCCCGACGCTCGAGCGCATCTGGTACGACGAGGCACGCGGGCTGCGCAACTACAGCGAGAGCGGGCTTGATTCGCTGGACGCACTGGTCGCCGCCGGGCAGGCGCACGATGCGGCCAACGCCGCGCTGTTCGACGAGGAGGTCGGCAGCTGCCGGCCTGACGACGTGGCGGCGCTGTTCTTCACCTCGGGCACCACCGGCAACCCCAAGGGCGTGGTGCACACGCACTTCACGCTGCTCGACCGCGCCGGCGCCGGCGCGCGCTTCGACAAGCTCACCGAGAACGAAGAGGTGCTGGCCTACCTGCCGCCGGCCTGGATCGGGCAGAACATCTTCAGCTACGCGCAGTGGCTGGCCTGCGGCTACGTGGTGAACTGCCCCGAGAGCGTGGCCACCACCTCGATCGACCTGAAGGAGGTCGGGCCGACCTACTACTTCGCGCCGCCACGCGTCTTCGAGGGGCTGCTCACCTCGGTGACGATCCGCATGGAAGACGCCGGGGCGATCAAGAAGTGGCTGTTCAAGCACTTCATGGCGCTGGCCCAGCGCGTCGGGCCGACCATCATGGACGGCAACCCGGTGGGCCTGCTGGACCGCTGGCACTACCGGCTGGGCAACCTGTTCATCTACGGCCCGCTGCGCAACACGCTGGGCCTGTCGCGCGTGCGGGTGGCCTACACCGCCGGCGAGGCCATCGGCCCGGACCTGTTCACCTTCTACCGCTCGATCGGCGTCAACTTGAAGCAGCTGTACGGCAGCACCGAGACCGCGGTGTTCGTCTGCCTGCAGCCTGACCACGAGGTGAAGGCCGACACGGTGGGTGTGCCGATCGAGGGCGTGGAGATCAAGGTCGACGACAACGGCGAGCTGCTGGTGCGCTCGCAGGGCCTGCTCAAGGGCTACTACAAGAACGACAAGGCCGCCGCCGAGGTGCTGACGCCCGACGGCTGGTACCGCACCGGCGACGCCGGTTTCCTCGATGCCACCGGGCACCTGAAGATCATCGACCGCGCCAAGGATGTCGGAAGGCTCGCGGACGGCTCGATGTTCGCGCCCAAGTACATCGAGAACAAGCTGAAGTTCTTCCCGTTCATCAAGGAGGCGGTGGCCTTCGGCGACCGCCGCGACCAGGTCTGCGCCTTCGTCAACATCGATTTCGAGGCGGTGGGCAACTGGGCCGAGCGGCGCAACCTGCCCTACGCCGGCTATACCGATCTGGCCGGCAAGGCCGAGGTGCGCCAGCTCGTCGCCGACTGCGTGGAGAAGGTCAACGCCGACCTGGCCACCGACCGGCGGCTGGCCGGCTGCCAGGTGAGCCGCTTCCTCATCCTGCACAAGGAGCTCGACGCCGACGACGGCGAGCTGACCCGCACGCGCAAGGTGCGCCGCGGCTACATCGGCGACAAGTACCAGGTGCTGGTCGATGCGCTGTACGGCGGCAAGGCCGAGCAGTTCATCGAGACGCAGGTCAAGTTCGAGGACGGGCGCACCGGCGCCGTCTCGGCGACGCTGAAGATCGTCGACGTGAAGACCCTCGCAGCGGTCAGGCAGGCGGCATGAACAAGATCGTCGAGCCGGTCGCCACTGTGGCCGAAGGGGCCGAAGCGGCCGCCGCCGGCGCCCCGGCCAAGGGCCGCCGCATCGGCAGCGTGGTCCTCGAGGTGAGGAACATCAGCCTGCGCTTCGGCGGGGTGAAGGCGCTCACCGACATCAGCTTCGACGTGCGCGAGCACGAGGTGCGCGCCATCATCGGCCCCAACGGCGCGGGCAAGAGCAGCATGCTCAACTGCATCAACGGCGTGTACACGCCGCAGGAGGGCAGCATCACCTTCCGCGGCAAGACCTTCTCGCACATGAACTCGCGCCAGGTGGCCGAGATGGGCGTGGCGCGCACCTTCCAGAACCTGGCCCTGTTCAAGGGCATGAGCGTGCTGGACAACATCATGAGCGGGCGCAACCTGAAGATGAAGACCAACATCTTCCAGCAGGCCTTGCGCAACCCGTGGTTCGGCGCGGCCGAGCGCGAGGAGGTCGAACACCGCGAGTTCGTCGAGCACATCATCGACTTCCTCGAGATCCAGGCCTACCGCAAGACGCCGGTGGGCCGCCTGCCCTACGGCCTGCAGAAGCGCGTGGACCTCGGCCGGGCGCTGGCCACGCAGCCGCAGGTGCTGCTGCTGGACGAGCCGATGGCCGGCATGAACGTCGAGGAGAAGCAGGACATGAGCCGCTTCATCCTGGACGTGAACGACGAGTACGGCACCACCATCGTGCTGATCGAGCACGACATGGGCGTGGTGATGGACATCTCCGACCGCGTGGTGGTGCTCGACTACGGCAAGAAGATCGGCGACGGCACGCCGGCCGAGGTGCGCGCCAACCCCGAAGTCATCAGCGCCTACCTGGGCACTTCGCACTGAGGCAGGCCATGGGTTTTTTCCTCGAGACTTTCATCGGCGGCCTGATGACGGGCATGCTGTATTCGCTGGTCGCGCTGGGCTTCGTGCTCATCTTCAAGGCCAGCGGCGTGTTCAACTTCGCGCAGGGCGCGATGGTGCTGTCGGCGGCGCTGGCGATGGCCCGCTTCGCCGAATGGTTCCCGCTGTGGCTGGGCTTCGAGAACAAGGTGCTGGCCAACGTGCTGGCCATCGCCGCGGCGATGGCGATGATGGTGGTGGCGGCCTGGCTGATCGAACGGCTGGTGCTCAGCAAGCTGGTCAACCAGGAAGGCATCACGCTGCTGATGGCCACGCTGGGCATCGCCTACTTCCTGGACGGCTCGGGCCAGACGCTGTTCGGCAGCGACATCTACAAGATCGACATCGGCCTGCCCAAGGACCCGATCTTCCTGATGGAAAGCGTGTTCCAG
>JAEUPD010000147.1 GCA_016788525.1 Rubrivivax sp. | reverse complement strand
GTTGGACACCTTCTGGTGGTCACCCGGCAGGTTGGAGTACGAGCCGTAGACGACCTTGATCTTGCCCTCCATCGCGGTGCCGATGACGGTGGGTGTGCCGGCCGCGCCGGCGTAGTAGGTATAGAAGTTGGCGTTGAAGCCCGCGTCCTTGGCGGCCTTGACGAGCAGCGACATGTCGTTGCCCCAGTTGCCGGTGATGACGGTGTCGGCGCCGGCCGACTTGGCCTTGGCGATGTACGGCGCGAAGTCCTTCACCTGCCCGAGGGGATGCAGGTCCTCGCCGACGATCTGCACGTCGGGGCGCTTGTGCGCCAGGCCCTCCTTGGCGAACTTGGCCACCTGGTGGCCATGCGCGTAGTTCTGGTTGATCAGGTAGACCTTCTTGACCGACTTGTCGTCTTTCATGAAGGTGGTCATGGCCTCCATCTTCATCGACGTGTCGGCATCGAAGCGGAAGTGCCAGAAGCTGCACTTGCTGTTGGTGAGGTCGGGGTCGACAGCGGCGTAGTTGAAGAACACCACCTCCTTGCCCGGGTTGCGCTCGTTGTGCTTGTTGATGGCGTCGATCAGCGCACCGGCGATCGCCGAGCTGTTGCCCTGCGCGACGTAGCGGATGCCCTGGTCGATGGCGGCCTTCAGCACCACCAGGCTTTCCTGCGGCGAGCCCTTGCTGTCGAAGGGCACGATCTCGAACTTGACACCCGCGGTGCCCGCGGCCGCCTCGCGCGCCGACAGGAACTGGAAGGTGCGGATCATGTTGTTGCCGATGTTGGCAAACGGCCCCGACATGCCGTCGATCCAGGCGACCTTCACGGTCTCGCCTTTCTGGGCCCACGCGGCGCCGGCAGCGGCGCACGAGATCAACACGGCACAGGCGGTGCGGCGAAGCATTGGCATGGGGGTCTCCTGCAGCAGGTGGTGGGGCGCCGAGGCACGGCGGGCCGCGCACCGGGGCACAGCGCCAGGACGCAGCGCGCCGCACACTAACCCAAGCATGCCCCGCGCGGCGAGCGGGTCAACCCCAAGCGGTGTCACCGTGGCGACGCAGCGCTCCTACACTGCCGCGCATGCATGCCGAACTGCGCTGGCTGAACCGCTTCGCCGCCTTGGGCCCGCGCTACTTCACCGAGCTGCCCTCCGAGCCGTTGCCCAGCCCGCACTGGGTGGCGGTGAGCCCGGCCTGCGCGGCACAACTGGGCTGGCCGGCGGACTGGTGGCAGGGATCCCAGGCGCTGGCCGCGTTCAGCGGCGGCGCTCCCTGGCCGGGCATGCGGCCGCTGGCCAGCGTCTACAGCGGCCACCAGTTCGGCGTGTGGGCCGGGCAGCTGGGCGACGGCCGCGCGCTGCTGCTGGGCGAGGTCGACGCGCCCGCCGGGCCGCAGGAGATCCAGCTCAAGGGCAGCGGCCTGACCCCCTATTCGCGCATGGGCGACGGCCGTGCCGTGCTGCGCAGCTCGGTGCGCGAGTTCCTGTGCTCCGAGGCCATGCACGCGCTGGGCATCCCGACGACGCGCGCGCTGTGCATCACCGGCAGCGCGCTGCCGGTGCGGCGTGAAGAGCTGGAGACCGCCGCCGTTGTCACGCGCGTGGCGCCCAGCTTCCTGCGCTTCGGCCATTTCGAGCACTTCACCCACACCGCCGCCGACCCGGCCGCGCTGCGCGCGCTGGCCGATGCCGCCATCGAGGCGCATTTCCCGGCCCTGACCGGCCGCACCGACCGGGTGACCGCACTGCTCGAAGAGGTGGCGCGGCGTACCGCGCGCCTGGTGGCGCAGTGGCAGTGCGTGGGCTTCTGCCACGGCGTGATGAACACCGACAACATGTCGCTGCTCGGGCTGACCATCGACTACGGGCCGTTCGGCTTCATGGACGCCTTCGACCCCGGCCACATCTGCAACCACAGCGACCCCCAGGGGCGCTACGCCTACGCGCGGCAGCCGCAGGTCGCCTTCTGGAACCTGCACGCGCTGGCGCACGCGTTGCTGCCGCTGGTGGCCGAGGAACTGGGCACCGGCCTGGGAGGCCGCGACGACGAGGCCGTGCAGCAGCGTGCGCTGGCCGCGCTGGAGCCCTACAAGGCCGAGTTCGCCGATGCCATGCTCGGTGGCCTGCGCGCCAAGCTCGGCCTGGCCGAGGCGCGCGATGGCGACCGCGAGCTGTGCGACGACCTGCTGCGCCGCATGGCCGCCGACCACACCGACTTCACGATCACCTTCCGGCGCCTGGCGCAGTTCTCCAGCGAGCCGCAGGCGGCCCACGACGCCGTGCGCGACCTGTTCATCGACCGCCCCGCCTTCGATGCCTGGGCCGCGCGCTACGCCGAACGCCTGCGCGCCGAAGGCCGCCCCGATGGCGTTCGCGCGGCGGCCATGAACCGCGTCAACCCGAAGTTCGTGTTGCGCAACCACCTCGCCGAGACCGCCATCCGGCGCGCGCGCGAAGGCGACTTCTCCGAGGTGCGGCGCCTGCTGGCCTTGCTTGAACGACCTTTCGACGAGCAGCCCGGCAACCAAGCCGACGCCGGCCTTCCGCCCGACTGGGCCAGCCGGCTCGAGGTGTCATGTTCGTCGTGAGTCCGGCGGCGAACGGGCCACGCCGGCTCGGCCGGCAGCGAGGACCGAACCGCCGGGTCGGGTCGGGTCGGCCGCAACCGGGCCGGGCCCGCCGCCGAGCCCTCGCGGGCCGAGGCACACTGCGGGCATGAACGCCGCCGACATCGAAGCACGCCTGCGCGCCGCCCTCGCCCCCACCCGCCTCGAGGTACTCGACGACGGCCACCTGCACATGGGCCACGCCGGCGCCCGGGAAGGGGGCCACTACACGGTGCGCATCACCAGCGCACGCTTCGCCGGGCTCACGAGGGTGGCCCGCCATCGCCTCGTATATGATGCCCTCGGTCCGCTGGGGCCCCAGCGCGTGCATGCGCTGGCGATCGAGGCCAAAGCGCCCGACGAGCCCTCCGAAGCTGTCTGATCGGAAGCTTGCGCCGCATCGGCCGAGACCCCTGCAACACGCCCGAAGCGGGCTCCCCCTCGCCTTCAAAGTCCATCTGCCGGCCCGCGCGTCCTTGGCGCCGCCAGCCGTTCACCGCCGAGTGCCCCTGCCCATGAACACCCTCCATCCGCGCGCCGCGCTGCGCGTTGCCGTCATCGCCGCCGCCGCTGCCGCCGGCGCCCTCGTGCCGCTGGCCGCCGCGGCGCAGAACGTGGCCATCGTCAACGGCAAGGCGGTGCCCAAGTCGCGCCTGGACGCGCTGGTCAAGCAGGCCGGCCGCGCCGGCCAGCCGGTGGGCCCGGAGATGATGCAGCAGGCGCGCGACCAGGTCGTGCTGCGCGAGATCTTCGCCCAGGAAGCCGAGCGCCGCGGCATCGCCGCCAGCGCCGACTACCGCGAGGCGATGGAGATCGCGCGCCAGAGCATCCTGATCCGCGAGCTGTTCGAGGACTACAAGAAGAAGAACCCG
>JAEUPD010000094.1 GCA_016788525.1 Rubrivivax sp. | reverse complement strand
CGAGGTGCCGGCCGACAAGGTGGCCGACTTCGCGATCGACTTCGACGCCTGCAAGTCGTTCGTGCGCGCGGGCAACTCGGGCAAGATCCTGCTCAAGCCGGTGCTCGCGGTGATCCCGATGCTCAGCGACGCCGGGCAGCGCATCGAAGGCTGGCTCGACACTTCGCTAGTAGGCCCCGGCACGACGGTGACGGCGCAGCAGGCGGGCCGGCCGGTGCGCGGCACGCCGCCTGCGGCCGACGGCAAGTTCGTGCTCTACCCGGTGCCCGCCGGCACCTATGACCTGGTCATCACCGCCGACGGGCGCGTCAACGCCGCGATGACCGGCGTGCCGGTTACCCACACGGCCTTCACCACCATCGGCAGCACCACGGCGCGCATCAACACCCCGGTCTCGGTGGCGCCTGCGGCCGGTGGGGCCAGCGCCCCGGCGGGGCCGGCGTCCGCAGCGGTGAGCGGCACGATCACAGCCAACGCCAGCACCGCCAACACCGGCGGCGAGGTGCGCGCGACCCAGAGCTTCACCGGCGGGCCGACCATCGAGGCCGGCAGCGCCAACGCGGCCAGCGCCACCGGCACCTACTCGATCACGCTGCCCACGGGGGCGCCGGCCAGGGTGGCGTATGCCGCCGGCGCGACGACCTTCACCTTCACCGCCGACGCCCCGCGCGCGGGGCTGTACAAGCTCGAGGCGACGGCCACCGGGTTTGCCACGGGCAAGACCGCCGACATCACGCTGGTCGCGCCGCTGACGCAGAACTTCTCCTTCCCCTGAAGTGGTCGTGAGTGGGGCCGCGCGCCGGGGGCCCGCCGCTATGATCCGCGGCCCTTCATGAACGCCCCCGCCCTCGCCGCCGGCACGCTGAATCCGGCCCAGCTCGAAGCCGTCCACCATCTCAGCGGCCCCTGTCTCGTGCTGGCCGGCGCCGGGTCGGGCAAGACCCGCGTCATCACGCACAAGATCGCCAAGCTGCTGCACACGGGGCTCGAGCCCAAACAGATCGCCGCGATCACCTTCACCAACAAGGCTGCCGCCGAGATGCGCGAGCGCGCCCGCGCGCTGGTCGGCCCGCGCGCGGCCAAGGAACTGGTGATCAGCACCTTCCACAGCCTGGGCGTGCGCATGCTGCGCGCCGACGGCGAGCGCATCGGCCTGAAGCCCAACTTCAGCATCCTCGACAGCGACGACGTGCTGGGCGTGCTGCGCGACTGCGGCGGCAGTTCCGACAACGCGCTGGCGCGCCGCTGGCAGTGGGCCATCAGCCTGTGGAAGAACCAGGGGCTCGATGTCGACGCCGCCGAGGCGGGCGCGGGCAGCGACGACGAGCGCGTCGCCGCGCGCGTGATGCGGCGCTACCAGGAGCGGCTGGCGGCCTACCAGGCGGTGGACTTCGACGACCTCATCGGCCTGCCGCTGGCCATGATGCAGCGCGACGCCGAGGCCTGCGCCCGCTGGCAGGCGGCGTTCGGCCACGTGCTCGTCGACGAGTACCAGGACACCAACGCGGTGCAGTACGCGCTGATGAAAGCGCTGGTCGGCTGCGCGCCGGGGTCCGCGGACTCGCCACCTGGCCGCACGCCCTTCACCGCGGTCGGCGACGACGACCAGAGCATCTACGGCTGGCGCGGCGCCACCATCGACAACCTGAAGCGCCTGCCGCGCGAATTTCCGGCGTTGAAGGTCATCGCGCTGGAACAGAACTACCGCAGCACCGGCCACATCCTGCGCGCGGCCAATGCGGTGATCGCCAGCAACCCCAAGCTGTTCGAGAAGAAGCTGTGGAGTGAACTGGGCGAGGGCGAGCCGGTCAAGGTCATCGAGTGCGACAGCGAGGAGCATGAGGCCGAGCGCCTGGTCGCGCGCATCCAGGCCCTGCGTGGCGGCAAGGTGGGCGAGGGCGGCAGCATGAAGTTCGCCGACATCGCGGTGCTGTACCGCGCCAACCACCAGGCCAGGGTGTTCGAGCAGAAGCTGCGCGCCGCGCAGATTCCGTACAAGGTGAGCGGCGGCCAGAGCTACTTCGACCGCGCCGAGATCAAGGACCTGTGCGCGTGGCTGCGCCTGATCGTCAACAACGACGACGACCCGGCGTTCCTGCGCGCCGTCACCACACCCAAGCGCGGCATCGGGCACCAGACGCTGGCCGCGCTCGGCGAGTTCGCGGCCAAGCGCAAGGAGAGCCTGTTCGAGGCCTTGTTCGCACCCACTCTGGCCGCGGCGCTCAAAGGCAAGGCCATCGACGGGCTGCACGAGTTCGGCCGGTATGCCAACGAGCTCGAGCACCGCGCCCGCCACACCACCGGCAGCGAAGACGCCAAGGCGCTGTTGCTGCAGTGGCTGCAGGACCTGCGCTACGAGCAATACCTGTACGACAGCGAAGACAGCGACAAGCTCGCCCAGGCGCGCTGGAGCAACGTGCTGGACTTCGTCGACTGGATCGCGCGGCGCTGCGGCGGCGAGATCACCCAGGAAGGCGGCACGTTCGAGTCCGAGCGCCACAGCGTCTTCGAAGTCGCCCAGACCATCAGCATCATCATCAGCATCGCCGAGCGCGGCGAGGACAGCGACGTGGTGACGCTGTCGACGCTGCACGCCGCCAAGGGGCTGGAGTGGCCGCATGTCGTGCTGGCCGGCGTCAACGAAGGGCTGCTGCCGTTCAAGGGCCCGGAGACCAAGGGCCCCCTGGCGGCTTCGCCGCCGCCCCCCGAGGGGGTTGAGTCGCCCGGCAGAGCCGGATCGACTCAAGAGATGAGCGCCGAGCGGCTGCAGGAGGAGCGCCGCCTGATGTACGTGGGCATCACGCGCGCCCAGCGCACGCTGGCCGTCAGCTGGCTCAAGCGGCGCAAGCGCGGGCGCGAGACGGTGGCCGGGGTGCCCAGCCGCTTCCTGGCCGAGATGAAGCTGGACGAGGTGGCGACCAAGGAAGACCCGCGCGAGCGCTTGAAGCGCCTGCGCGCGGAACTGGCTGCGCGAGTGCAGGCCAGCGAGGCCTCAGCGGCGAAGGCCACTGAGGAAGTGAAGGCGGGCGCAGCGACATGAGCAGGGACATCTCGCTGCCGCCGCGCGAACGCGATTTGCTCGCCGCACTCGTCGCCTGCGCGGCGCTGGCCATCGCCTCGGCGCCGTGGGCCCTCGGCGTCCCGATGCTCAACTTCGTCTTCAAGCCGCTGGCCACGCTGGCGATCATCGCCTACGCCACCGGCCGCGGCGAGCGACAAGGCTCGTCAGGGACGGTGCGGCGCTGGGTGCTCGTCGGCCTGTGGCTGTCGCTGGCCGGCGATGTGGCGCTGTTGTGGCCGAAGGAAGGCTTCCTGCCCGGCCTCGTGAGCTTCCTGCTCGCGCACCTGGCCTACCTCGTGGCGTTCACGCGGCGGCAGCGCCTGGCCGCGTGGTGGCCGGCGTTCTTGGCCTACGCGCTCGTCGCGGGCCTCGTGCTCGCCCGCTTGTGGGCCGGCGTGCCGGCGGCGCTGCAGGCACCGGTGGTGGCCTACGTGCTGTGCCTGGCTTCAATGGCCGCGCAGGCCGCGGTGCTGTGGCGTCGAGCCGAGCCGCGCGGGCTCGTGCTGGCGCTCGGGGGTGCCCTGTTCGTCGCCTCCGACGCGCTGCTGGCCACCAACAAGTTCGCCGGTCCGCTGCCGCTGGCCAACCTGTGGATCCTCACCACCTACTGGTCGGCGCAGTGGTGCATCGCCTCATGGCTCGCGCCGCGGGCGCCGGCGCGATGATCTGCGACCAGCTGCGGCGGGCCTGCGCTCAGCTTGCTGCCGGCAAGGCCCGCGGCTCTCAACGGGCCGCGCCGAGCACCCCCGTCTCGCGCAGGAACGCGGTCGCCAGACTCGTCAGCGGCGGCCCTTCGTTCAGCACGTAGGGGTGCCCACCTGGCGCGCCGCTCCAGGCGTGGGCCAGCCCGGGCAGCAGCCGCTGGCGCAGCACGAGCCGCTCGCCGGCACGGTACTCGGCACCATCGCCCAATGCCGTGCGCGCGAGTTCGACAGCAGCTCCCCGCTTCCATACGTGCAGCGCCTGCGCCGCCAGCTGCTCGGCGCAGCGCGGCGTCACCACGTCGTCGTCGGCGCCGTGCAGCACCAGCAGCGGGGCGCAACGCTCGATCAGCAGCGTGGCGATCGTCGGCGAGATCGCCAGGCCCTCCTTCATCACCTTGCGCGGGTCCTGAAGGCTGGCGCGGCCCAGCAGCGGCGGCGCCGCCACGGTGACCACGGCGTCGAAGCGCGCGGCGTGGTGGAAGGCCAGCAGGGCCGCCAGCCCGCCACCGGCCGACAGGCCCACCGCCGCGACCTGCGACACGCGGACCTGCGCCGCGGCCGCTTCCAGCGCGTGCAGCACCACCTGCAGCTCGCCCTGGCCGTTCTGCGCCGGCGGGTGGAACCAGTTCCAGCAGCGCCACGCGTTGGCGCGCTCACGCTGCTCGGGGCACAGCAGGCGGAAGCGATCGCGGTCGGCGACGTCCACCAGGCCACAGGCGTGCGCGAACTCCATCGCGTGCTGGCCGCAGCCATGCAGCAGCACGACAAGCGGCGCTTCTTCCTCATCGGCCAGGCCGGCCGGCCGGTACAGCGCGCAGTCCCAGTGGCCCTGCGCCCACGGCCACGGCCACGGCCACCAGGTCCAGCGCGCCACCTGGGCCTGGATCTCCATGCGCAGCCAGCGTCCGCGCCACAAGCCCAGCCGCTTGGCGAGCCAGTTGCGAAGGCGCTGCAGCAGCGAGGGCAGGTGGGTCCACTTCATCCCGAAGGGACCCTAGCACAGCGCGTCGGGTCAGCTTGAGTCTTGCAGATGGCGGTTCGAGGTGGGTGGCGCGCCAAGGCCGCCGGGAGGTCGGCTCCGCGAATGTCCTCTTCAGGCGGCCCAGCTGCGCTGGGCCCCCTGATGCCCCCTTCAATTCGCCGCGCCGACCACCCGGCGGCCTTGGCGAAGCAAACGATCGGTCGCCGAGCGCTCTTGCGCCGCAGCGGGTGCCCGGGCCGGGGGGCCGGGGGGGGCCGGGGGGGGCCCACAAAGGGGGGGGCCAGGGGCCGGCGGGAGGCGGGCCCCCGCAGAGGGCAGGCGGGGGGCCGGGGCGCCCCCGCCCCGGGTCGCCCCCGTTTTTCGGGCGGCGCGGGCCCCCCGGGCGCCCCGGCCCGGGCACCCGCTGCGGCGCAAGAGCGCTCGGCGACCGATCGTTTGCTTCGCCAAGGCCGCCGGGTGGTCGGCGCG
>JAEUPD010000028.1 GCA_016788525.1 Rubrivivax sp. | reverse complement strand
GCCACCGTTGGTTGCTGCAGAGGTCTGGCCCGAAGCGGAGCGCCGCGCGGGGGGCGCTAGGCGCCCCCGAGACCCGCGCCCGGGTGCGGGCGGGGTGGCCGGACGCGGAGGGCCACGCGGTGGGCCGCGGGCGGCCGGGGCGGGCGGCGCCCGCCGCCGAGGACGGCCGACGGATACACCGTCGGCCCACCCGGCTTGCAAGCCCGCCGGGACCCCTGCGCTGCGCTCCGGGGCGCCGATCGCATCCCGCGCGGCGCTGCGCTTCGGGCCAGACCTCTGCAGCAACCAACGGTGGCATTCGAAGGCGTGGCGTGCCACGACCTTGCCTGCACAGACCCGGGTGCCCTGCCCTGCCGCGCCCGAGGGCGATCGGCGCCCCGGAGCGAAGCGCAGGGGTCTCGGCTCGGCACGAGCCGGGTAGGCCGACGGTGCATCCGTCGGCCGTCATCCGCGACAGGCGAAGCCTGGCGCGGACGCCGGGCCTCGCTCTCGGGCGCGGCAGGGCAGGGCACCCGGGTCTGTGCACGCCGCAGCGCGCTGATGCAACTGCCCCACGGATCGGGGTTCAAGTCAACTTGACTCGCCGTGCAGGGCCCCCATTGGCCCACTCCGGCGGAAGCTGCGCATGACGAGCTCACGTTGACCGCAGCGGTCCGGCCCGCCAAGACCGCCAGCGGGTCGGCTCAGCGTGGCAAAGGGTGCGCTCGAGTGCCCCTCGCCCCCCGACTCAGAGGCTCTCTTCCAGCATGCGCCGGTAGTCCTCGGCACTGGCCATGCGCGGGTTGGTCTTGTGGCAGTGGTCGGCCAGTGCGCCTTCGATGACACGGTCGAACAGCTCGCGCGTCACGCCCATCGCGGCCAGCCCGCCGGGCAGGCCGAGGCGCAGGTTCATCTCGCGCAGCGCCGTGGCAAGCTCGGTGCCCGCGGCGTCGCAGCCCGGCAGGCCGATGGCCTGCGCCATGCGCTGCAGGCGTTGCTCGGCGCGGATCGATTCGGCCTCGGCGTTGAAGCGCACCACGGCCGGTAGAAACACCGCGTTGAGCGTGCCGTGGTGCAGCCGCGGGTTCACGCCGCCCAGGCTGTGGCTGAGCGAGTGCACGCAGCCCAGGCCCTTCTGGAAGCCCATCGCGCCTTGCATGCTGGCGCTGAGCATGTTCCAGCGCGCGGCCATACCCGTGCCGTCGCGCGTGGCGCGCTCGATGTTCGCCCAGCCGCGCGCCAGGCCATCGAGCACGATGCCGTCGGCCGGCGGGTTCACCGCCGGCGCCATGAAGACCTCCATGCAGTGTGCGATGGCGTCCATGCCGGTGGCCGCGGTCAGCAAGGGCGGCAGCCCGCGGGTCAGCTCGGGGTCGAGCAGCGCGGCCTTGGGCATCAGGTGCCAGCTGTGGAAGCCCAGCTTGCGCCCGTCGTCGACGATGACGATGGCGCCGCGCGCCACCTCGCTGCCGGTGCCGGCGGTGGTGGGCACGGCGATCAGTGGCAGCACGCGCTCGGTGATCTTCGGGCTGCCGCCTTCGACGGTGGCGTAGGTCTTGAGCGGCCCGTCGTGCGTGGCCGCGATCGCCACGCCCTTGGCCAGGTCGATGCTGGAGCCGCCGCCCACGGCCACCAGCCCGTCGCAGCGCTCGCGCCGCAGCACATCCACCGCGGCGCGCACGGCCGCCTCGGTGGGGTTGGACGGCGTGCCGTCGAACACCGCGTGCGGCAGCGCGCCCAGCGCCTGCGTGGCCTGCGCCAGCACGCCCGCGGCGCGCACGCCTGCGTCGGTGACGACGAGCGGGCGGCGCATGCCCACGCGCTCGCATTCGGCGGGCAGCAGGCGCACGACCCCCGGGTCGATGTCGATCTGGGTGAGGTAGAAGATGCGGGCCATGGCGCAGTATGCACGCGGGCTGCGGCAAAGCACCATCGGGGCGGGGTGCCCCTGGTGCCGGCCCTGTGCCGGCCCTGTGCCGGCCCTCTGCCGGCCCTGTGCCGGCCCCGCGCAGGCCGCTAGCCGGCCCCGGCGCCGTGCCCCCATGCACCTTGACTCAAGGCAACCGAGCCCGCCGGCGCGGGCATAGACTGCGCGGCATGTGGTCGTTGCGCCGTCAGCGTGGGTGGATCGTGCCGTGCCTGGCCGCCGCGCTGGTGTGGGCGCAGTGGCTGACCGCCGCCTACGCCTGCCCGCAGCTGCGCGGCGCCGCGGTGGATGGCGAACGCTGGGCGGCGTTGGTCGACACGGCCGCCGCCCTTTCGGTCCCACCTTCGGCCCCACTTTCGGCCCTGCCTTCAGCCGACCCCGCGCCGTTGCACGAAGCGGCCCCGCCCCAGGCTCTGGCCTACTGCGCCGAACACGGCCCGGCGGCGATGGACCCCGAGCAGCCGCAGCTGTGCAAGGCGCATTGCCAGGCCGGCCAGCAGACGGTGAACAGCCAGGCCGGTGCGGTCGACGCGCCGCCGCTGGTGCTGGCGGCCTCGGCGCTGGTGGGCCTGGTCGCGGCGCTCGAGCCGGGGCTGCGCCCGGCGGGCCGGGCCGAGTCGCGCGCCGCGGGTCCACCGCGCGGCGCGCCGCCGCTGTACCTCTCGCTGCTCGTGCTGCGCAACTAGCGCGCTGACCTTCGTCGTTCGACCGCGGCCGCGCGGAGCCTCGTGCTTCGCGGCGCCGCAAGGCCATGGCCACCGCCATGGTCGTGGTCGCCCGCCAGGGTTCTTGCGTCGCAGGGGTTGCGCATGCGCTGTTCCGATTCGATCTTCACTTTCCGCGCTCCGTCGCGCCTTGCGCCGGCGCTTGCCGCGGCGCTGGGCCTGCTGTGGGCCGCCGCCGAGGCCTCGGCCGCCACCGGCCTGAGCCACGCCGAGGCCATCGCGCTGGCCCGCGACGGCACGCCCGCGGTGCAGGCCCGGCAGGCCGTGGTGGCCGGCAGCAGCGCGGCGCGCGCCGCGGCCGATTCGAAGCCCGACCCGCGGCTGACGCTCGGCCTGGAGAACGTGCCGGCGCAGGGCCCCGACCGCCGCAGCACGACGCGCGACCCCGGCACCATGCAGCGCCTGGCACTGATGCAGGAGATGCCCAACGGCGCCAAGCGCGAGGCGCGTGCGCGCATGGCCGAGGCGCGCATCGAGCGCGACCGCGCGATGCTCGGCGCGGCCGAACGCATCGCCGAGCGCGACGCCTCCGCGGCGTGGCTGGCGGTGCACTACGCCGAGCGCCGGCGCGCGACGCTCGCTGACTTCGAGCGCCAGAACCGCCTGCTGCAAGACACGCTGGGCGCACGCATCGGCACCGGCATGGCGCAGCCGGCGGACCTGACCGCCGCGCGCCAGGAGGCGCTGATGATCGCCGACCGCGGCGACGACTTCACGCGCGACGTGGCGCGTGCGCGCGCCGAACTGCGCCGCTGGGTGGGCCCCCGGGCCGACGAGCCGCTGGCCGGCCAGCCGCGCGTGCCGGAAGCGAACGCCGAGCGCCTGCGCGCGCGGCTGCCGCAGCACGCCGAGCTGCGCCCCTTCGAGCCGATGCGCCAGATGGCGGTGGCCGAGATGGCCGAGGCCGAAGCCGAGAAACGCGGCGACTGGTCGTGGGAGATCGCCTACAGCCGCCGCCCCAAGTACGACGACATGGTGAGCTTCATGCTCACGTTCGAGCTGCCGTGGCAGCGCGAGCGCCGCCAGCAGCCGCTGGCCGATGCCCGGCGGCGCGAGGTGCAGCGCCTCGAGGCCGAGCGCGAGGACCTGCTGCGCAAGCTGGCGCAGGAGCTGGAGCAGATGCTGGCCGAGCTGCAGGCGCTGGACGCGCAGCATGCGCGGCTCACGGGCCACGGGCTGGTGCTCGCCGACGAGCGCGTGACGCTGCTGACGGCCAGCTACCAGGCGGGCCGCGCCGACCTCGGCATGGTGCTGATGGCCCGCACGCAGGCGCTGGAAGCGCGCCTGCGCGTGATCGAACTCGATGCGATGCGCGCCGCCTTGCGCGTGAGGCTGGTGACCCTGCTGGGCGAGGAGTGAACGATGGCTGCGACCAAACCTTCTTCTTCACGCACCGTGATCGCCGGCATGGTGATGCTGGCGCTCGGCCTTGCCGCAGGTTGGGGCGTCTCGCGCTGGCAGGCGCAGCGCGCCGGCGGCGGCGACATGCATGCCGGGCACGAGGGGCATGCCGCCCCGGCGGCCGCGGGCACGGCGCCGGCCGCACCGGCCGAGCGCAAGGTGCTCTATTGGTACGACCCGATGGTGCCCTCGCAGAAGTTCGACAAGCCGGGCAAGAGCCCGTTCATGGACATGCAGCTGGTGCCCAAGTACGCCGACGAGGCCGATGCCGCAGGCCAGGGCGTGGCCGTGTCGCCGCAGGCGCAGCAGTCGCTCGGCTTGCGCGTCGCCAAGGCGGAGAAGGCGCCGGTGTCGGCGAGCATCGACGCGGTGGGCACCGTGCTGCTCAACGAGCGCGACGTGAGCGTGCTGCAGGCGCGCGCCAACGGTTTTGTCGAGCGCACCCATGGCCGCGCGCCCGGTGACGTGGTGGCTGCGGGCGCGCCGATCGTCGATGTGCTGATGCCCGAGTGGCTTTCGGCGCAGCAGGAGTTCCTGGCCGTGCGCGCCACGGGCGATGCGACGCTCACGGCGGCGGCGCGCAACCGGCTCGTGCTGCTGGGCATGGGCCCCGAGCTGATCGAGCGCGTGGCCGCCGCTGGCCAGCCCGAGGCGGTGCAGACGCTCACCGCGCCCACCGGCGGCGTGATCGTCGAGCTGATGGTGCGCCAGGGCATGACGGTGGGCATGAACATGCCGCTGGTGCGCATCAACGGCCTTGCCACCGTGTGGGTGGAAGCCGCGGTGCCCGAGCTGCTGGCGGCCACCGTCGCGCCCGGCCAGGCCGCCGAAGTGCGGCTGCCCGCCACGCCGGGGCAGGTGACAAAGGGCCGGGTGGCCGCGGTGCTGCCCGAAGCGAACCGCGACACGCGCACGCTGCGCGTGCGGGTCGAGCTGCCCAACCCGGGGCTGAGGCTGCGCGCCGGCATGTTTGCGCAGGTGGCGCTGAAGGGCGCGCCGCAGGGCGACGCGGTGGTGGTGCCGATCGAGGCGGTGGTGCGCACCGGCAAGCGTGCGCTGGTCTACGTGCTCGACTCGCCGGGCCGCTATCGGCCGGTGGAAGTAGAGCTGGGCCCCGAGATGGGCGAGCGCGTCGTCGTCAGGCGCGGCGTCGAGGTCGGGCAGCAGGTGGTGGCGTCGGGGCAGTTCCTCGTCGACTCCGAAGCCAGCCTGCAAGGCATCACCGCGCGCGCCGTGCCACGCGCCGGCGGTGCGGCGCCGACGGCCGCCGAACACGAAGTCGGCGGCACCGTGATCAGCGTCGAGTCCAAGGAGATCACGCTCGACCACGACCCGGTGCCGGCGATCAAGTGGCCGCGCATGACGATGCCGTTCCAGCTGGCCAGGCCCGACATCGCCAAGGGCTTGAAGGCCGGCGACAAGGTGATCTTCAAGTTCAGGCAGCAAGGTGACGAGTCCGTCGTCACGGCCATCAAGCCGGCGCCGGGCGCGGCCGATCCGCACGCCGGCCATGCCGGCCATGCCGGGCATGCCGGGCATGCCGGGCAGGGCGCGCCGGGCGTGCAGACCAGGCCCTCGGCGCCGGCGGCGCCCGCCTCGGGGAACAAGCCATGATCGCCGCGCTCATCCGCTGGTCGGTGGCCAACCGGTTCATGGTGCTGCTGGCCACAGTCTTTCTCACCGGGGCGGGCCTCTGGGCGGTGCGCACGATGCCGGTGGACGCGCTGCCCGACCTCTCCGACGTGCAGGTCATCATCCGCACCACCTACCCCGGCCAGGCGCCGCAGATCGTGGAGAACCAGGTCACCTACCCGCTGGCCACCACGATGATGTCGGTGCCGGGCGCCAAGGCGGTGCGTGGCTTCTCGTTCTTCGGCGACAGCTTCGTCTACATCCTGTTCGACGACGGCACCGACCTGTACTGGGCGCGTTCGCGCGTGCTGGAGTACCTGAACCAGGTGCAGGGCCGCCTGCCGGCGCAGGCCCGCACGGCGCTCGGGCCTGACGCGACCGGCGTGGGCTGGATCTACCAGTACGCGCTGGTGGACAAGACCGGGCAGCACGACCTGGCGCAACTGCGCGCGCTGCAGGACTGGTTCCTGCGCTACGAGCTGAAGGCGCTGCCCAACGTGGCCGAGGTGGCCACCGTCGGCGGCATGGTGCGCCAGGTGCAGGTGGTGCTCGACCCGCTGAAGCTGGCGGCCTACGGCGTGACGCAGGCGCAGGTGAAGCAGGCGGTGCAGATGGGCAACCAGGAAGCCGGCGGCTCGGTGCTGGAACTGGCCGAGACCGAGTTCATGGTGCGCGCCAGCGGCTACCTGAAGAACCTGGCCGACGTGCGCGCGCTGCCGGTGGCCGTGCGCATGGGCGTGCCGGTGACGCTGGGCCAGCTCGCGCATGTGCAACACGGGCCCGAGATGCGCCGCGGCATCGCCGAGCTGGACGGCCAGGGCGAGGTCGCCGGCGGCGTCGTCGTCATGCGCTCGGGCAAGAACGCGATGACCACCATCGCCGCGGTGAAGGCGCGCCTGGCCGAGCTGCAAGGCAGCCTGCCGGCAGGCGTGCAGATCGTCACCACCTACGACCGCAGCGCGCTCATCGAGCGCTCGATCGCCACGCTGACGCGCGACCTGATCGAGGAGTTCATCGTCATCGCGGTGGTGTGCGTGCTGTTCCTGTGGCACCTGCGCAGCTCGCTGGTGGCGATGCTGGCGCTGCCCATCGGCGTGCTGGCGGCGTTCCTGGTGATGCGCGCGCAGGGCATCAACGCCAACATCATGTCGCTGGGCGGCATCGCGGTGGCGGTGGGTGCGATCGCCGACGGCGCGATGGTGATGATCGAGAACGCGCACAAGAAGATCGAGGCCTGGCAGCACGCGCATCCCGGGCAGGACCTGGCGGGCGCCGAGCGAGCCGAGGTCATCACCCAAGGCGCGGTGGAAGTGGGGCCCGCGCTGTTCTATTCACTGCTGATCACCACCATCAGCTTCCTGCCGGTGTTCACGCTGGAAGCGCAGGAGGGGCGCCTGTTCGGCCCGCTGGCCTACACCAAGACCTATGCGGTGGCCACCTCGGCCGGCGTGATCGTCACGCTGGTGCCGGTGCTGATGGTGATGTGGATCCGCGGGCGCATCCCCGACGAACTGCGCAACCCGCTGACGCGCGGCATGATCGCCGTGTACCGGCCGCTGCTCGAAGCGGTGCTGAAGTGGCCCAAGGCCACGGTGGTGCTGGCCCTCGCGGTGTTTGCCAGCACCTGGTGGCCGCTGTCGCGCGTGGGCGGCGAGTTCCTGCCGATGCTCGACGAGGGCGACCTCCTGTACATGCCCTCGGCGCTGCCCGGGCTCTCGGCGCAGAAGGCGGCCGATCTGCTGCAGATCACCAACCGCATGATCAAGACCGTGCCCGAGGTGGAGCGCGTGTTCGGCAAGGCCGGCCGCGCCGAGACCGCCACCGACCCCGCGCCGCTGGAGATGTTCGAGACCACCATCCAGCTCAAGCCGCCGGAACAGTGGCGGCCGGGCATGACGCCGCAGAAGATCATTGAGGAGCTTGACCGCGCGGTGCAGGTGCCGGGGCTGGCGAACATCTGGATCCCGCCCATCCGCAACCGCATCGACATGCTGGACACCGGCATCAAGAGCCCGATTGGCGTGAAGGTCAGCGGCGAGAACCTGGCGGCCATCGACCGCGTGGCCGCCGAGGTGGAGAAGGTGGCCAAGCGCGTGAATGGCGTCAGCTCGGCGCTGGCCGAGCGGCTGACCGGCGGGCGCTACATCGACGTCGACATCGACCGCGCGGCGGCGGCGCGCTACGGCCTGAACATCGCCGACGTGCAGGACATCGTGGCCGGCGCCATCGGCGGCGAGAACGTGGCCGAGACGGTGGAGGGCCGCGCGCGCTTCCCGATCAACCTGCGCTACGGGCGCGAGTGGCGCGACTCGCCCGAGAAACTGGCCACGCTGCCGGTGCAGACGATGATGGGCCAGCAGATCACGCTGGGCACCGTGGCGAAGATCTCGATCAGCGAAGGCCCGCCGATGCTCAAGAGCGAAAACGCCCGCCCCTCGGGCTGGGTGTACGTGGACGTGCGCGGGCGCGACCTGAGCTCGGTGGTGGGTGACCTGCGCGCCGCGGTGGCGCGCGAAGTGAAGCTCGAGCCCGGCGTGAGCCTGGCGTACTCGGGCCAGTTCGAGTACCTGGAGCGTGCCACCGCGCGGCTGAAGCTGGTGGTGCCGGTGACGCTCACCCTGATCTTCGTGCTGCTGGTGCTGACCTTCGGGCGCATCGACGAAGCGTTGCTGATCATGACCACGCTGCCGTTTGCGCTGACCGGCGGCGTGTGGTTCCTCTACACGATGGGGCACGACCTCTCGGTGGCCGGCGGCGTGGGCTTCATCGCGCTGGCCGGCGTGGCCGCCGAGTTCGGCGTGATGATGGTGATGTACCTGAAGCAGGCCCTGCAGCAGCGCATCGACGGCGGCACGCCCATCACGCCCGCGGTGGTCGACGACGCCATCCGCGAAGGCGCGGTGATGCGCGTGCGGCCCAAGGCCATCACCGTGTTCACGCTGCTGGTGGGCCTGGCGCCGGTGGTCTTCGGCACCGGCACCGGCAGCGAGCTGATGAGCCGCATCGCCGCGCCGATGCTGGGCGGCATGGTGACCGCGCCGCTGCTGTCACTGTTCATCGTGCCGGCGGCGTATGCGTTGATGCGGCGGCGGGGGGGTGGGGCGGGGAAGGGGTGAGGTTGCTTGCTGGTTGCGCTTGTGGGTTCGGCGTGGCTGGGTGGATGGCTGGATGTGACCACCGGCCAGCGAAGCACGACGGTGCACACTTATCATCCCCGCCGCCCTCTCCGGATGAACCGATGACGTTGGGTCCGAATCAGATTGGCGTGTTGAGCCGCTTGCTGGACGAGGCGCTACCCCTTGACGCCCAGGCGCTCCAGGACTGGCTGGATCGGCTGCCGCCTGAACACGCGCAACTTGTCCCGGCACTGCGGCGGGCCTTGCTGGACGACTCGACAGCCACTCGGATGGCTGGGCCGTTGGCGACATCGAATTTCGCCACAGCACGGCTGATGCGTGGGCAGCACGAGTCGAAGCCCAGCTCCTTTCGGGCTGGACAGCGGATTGGCCCCTACGAGCTGGTGCGCGAGATCGGCGCAGGAGGTATGGCGGTTGTCTGGTTGGCGCGCCGGGCCGACGGCGCATTCAAGCGCGAGCTGGCGCTCAAGTTGCCATTTCGGTCCTACATGCTGCGCGGCCTTGGTCAGCGGTTCTCACAGGAAATCGACATCCTGGCCGCCCTGGAACACTCAAACATCGCTCGAATGTACGACGCGGGGACGACCTCCGATGGCTTGCCGTATCTGGCGATGGAGTATGTCCAAGGCGAGACACTGGAGGTGTGGTGCGACCAGCGTCGACTGACGGTCACGGAACGACTGGCGATATTCCTTCAGGTGCTCGAGGCCGTGAGTTACGCTCACGCCCGGGGCGTCGTTCATCTCGACCTGAAGCCGTCGAACATCCTTGTCTCGCAGTCCGGTCATGTACGGCTTCTCGATTTCGGCATCTCGCATCTGATCGATCTCGAGCATGAGCGCGCAACCGAAGATGGCGCGGGAAGCGTTCATCTGGCCAAGCTCGGCGCGTCGGCACGAGTTCCGGCGCCGCTGACACCGCGCTACGCGAGCCCGGAGCAAATGGCCGGCGAAGCCGCAGGGCCTCGGGCTGACATCTACTCGCTGGGCGTCGTTCTCCATGAGCTGCTTTGCGGGGTTCAGCCCGGCCGGGTGACTCCGCTGGAACCGCCGCAGGCACCGGGTGGGGCAGCGGCCTTGCCGCGCACCAGTCCTCCCAGTACATGCGTGGCTGCGGGTGCCGGCGAGAAGCGCCGCGTTACCGATGCGCAGCTGCGCGAGTTGTTGAGCGGAAAGCTCGGCGCCATCATTGAAAGGGCGCTGGAGCGCACCATTGAGGCGCGCTACGCGAGCGCCACTGACCTGACTGCCGACGTGAGAGCAGTGCTCGAAGCACATCGCGAGCCAGGCGTCGATGCCCGTCATCTCGAACCGAAGGCGCCGCTCTCGATCCTGGTCCTGCCGTTCGCCAACCACACCGGCGTCGAGTCGAAGGGCCATATCGCAGACGCCCTGACGGCCAGCATCACTGCCGACCTCACGCGCATCAGAGACCTGTACGTCGTGCCGGCGGCGACGGCACTGGCCTACGAATCTCGAAACCTGACGCTCCCGGCGCTCGGGCTCGAGGCTGGGGTGCGCTTCGTACTGCAGGGCAGCGTGATGTCCAGCGGGGGTCGTTTGAGAGTGGCTGCTCAGTTGGCGGACGCCCGGACCGATTCGCAACTCTGGAACGAGTCGTTCGACGGCGATCACTTCAACCTGTTGGTACTGCTGGATCAGATCACGGCGAGAGTCGGCAACACCATCGCTCCACTGATGGTCATTGCTGCGGCTCCCTCGAAGGATGGTCAGGCGGCCGATGCTTCAGTTGCGGACCTTCTTCTCCGGGTGCGCGCGCTGGAGGGCCAGACTCAATCCTTTCAACGCTTCGCGGAGGTCGAATCGATCTATCGCCAAGTCCTCCAGCGAGACAGCGCGAACCTGTCCGCGATGGCGGGCTTGGCGGTGAACCTCGCCATCCACGCCGACTGGCTGGAGTGGACGGACCCGGATCAGACTCGAAAACTCACCGAAGCACGGGACTTGGCCGGCGCCGTGAAGGCCGTCGACCCCGGCAACTACCGCGTGCACATTCCCATCGCCATCTACGCCCAGCATGTTCAAGACCTCGAGGCTGCCAGGCTTGTGTGGGAGTCGGCAGTGCAGCTGAAGCCGAGACATCCCTCCGGCTACATCAACCTTGCGGTCTTCCATTTGGATGTGGGCGAACCGGCTCGGGCAATTCCCCTGCTCGAGCGGTCGTTGGAGTTGTCCCCCCAGGGCGGCGCGCACGTGTTCGCCGCGCTGGGTGCTGCCAACTTCGCGCTGGGCAACGACGATGCGGCCATTCACTGGTTTCTGAAGGCACTTGATCTGAATTTCGAGAACCTCACGGTCTTCGCCAAACTGGCGATGGCCTATGCCAACAAGGGGGAAATGGCCAAGGCAGCGCGGTTTGCGGACCAGTACCGGTGGCGGGCTGAGGCCTTGAATGCGAAAGGCCCGCGGATCAACAAGCCCAAGCCGGGCAGCCCCGCCGCCATCGTCTCGTACTTCTACGAGAAGTTGCTGCCCAATTGGGAGAGAGCGGGCTTGCCTTGACCGCTCGCGCCATGCGCGGGTTTTTCGTCGGCAGCGCATGGTCGCGAAGGCCGGCTTCTGGCGGCTACCGAACCGACCCCTGCGCGGCGATGTGCTGCACCACCAGCCGCTGCAAGGCCGGCTGTTCCACCGCCAGCAGCAGATGCCCCCCGCGCTCGAAGCTCACGAGCCGCGCGCCCGCGATATGCCGCGCCGCGAACTCGGCGTTGTGAAACAGCTGCAGCCCGTCGTCGCGCGCGTGCAGGATGAGCGTGGGCGCGCGGATCGCGGCGATGCGTTGATTGGGCATCGCCGCGCGGTTGTCGAACACCGTGCCGGCGGCGCGGCGCGACACCGGGTTCATGAAATCGATCAACTCGTCGGTCAGGCGGCGTTGCTCCGGCGTCAGGCGGGCGCTCACCTCGGGGCCGGCGCCCATCAGCGCGAGGAAGCGGCCGCGCAGCGCCTTTGTCATCGCCCAGTAGCGCCAGTCCTGCTGGAAGATCTTCATCAGCGCGTCGCCCTGGGCATTGGCCTGTGCCTGGGCCGCTTCGGCCGAGGCGGCCACGCCGCAGGAGATGAGCGTCAGCGAGGTCACGCGCTCGGGGTGCAGCGCCGCGAACAGCAGCGCCGAGGGTCCGCCGTGCGAAAGCGCCACCACCGCCACGCGCTGGATGCCGAGGTGGTCCAGCAGGTGCGCGTAGGCATGCGCCTGGTCGTCGAAGGTGGCACCGGGCTTGAATGTCGATCGCAGGTAGCCGAAGCGCGACGGGGCGATCCAGCGCAGCGCGGCGTTGTCGCGCCCGAGGGCCGCGCGCGCCACCAGTTCGCCCTGGTCGTAGCCGCCGCCGCTGCCGTGCACCACCAGCACCGGTGGGGCGCCGCGGCCACCGCCTTCGAGCCACTCGATGTCGCCGTGGGGCGAAGCGATCACCTGGCTGCGGCCTTCGATGCGCGTGTAGGCGCGCGCCATGTCGCGGTGGTAGGCCAGCGCCACGAGTGCGACGAGGGCGACGAGTGCGACGAGGGCGATGAACGCCAGCGCCAGTACAACCCGCATGGCCCAGCTGGCGCGGCCGGCCGCGATGCCCATGCCGATCACTCCCTTGCGTGTCATGCCCCAAGCGCCGGTTGGCGCGCCCGGTCGCTGGCGGATGTTCGCGCAGCAGCAGCGGCGGCGCGCTGCGCGGCGTCAAGCGCGCGGCAGCGGCGGGCGCGGCAGGCGTTGGCGCGCTGGCCGATGGCACACTCACCGCCCCACATCGAGGAGGCGCGCTCATGGGCCGCTATGTCCTGCACGGCCAGCCCGGCTGGGGCTCGGTCATCGTCGAGGCACAGCTGTCGGCGCTCGGCTTGCCGTTCGAGTTCGTTGAGGTCGGCAACCTGTTCGAGTCCGAAGAGGCGCGGCGCACGCTCGGCCGCGTCAACCCGCTGGCGCAGGTGCCGGCGCTGGTGCTGCCCGACGGCACGCTGATGACCGAGAGCGCCGCCATCACGCTGCACCTGGCCGAGGCCACCGGCCGTGACGACTTCGTGCCGCCGCCCGGGCACGCGGCGCGGCCGGCGTTCCTGCGCTGGCTGGTGTTCCTGGTGGCCAACGTCTACCCGACCTTCACCTACGCGGACGAGCCCAAGCGCTTCGTGCCCGGCAACGAAGAGGCGGCCAAGGCCTTTGGGCAGGCGGTGGATGCCTACCGCTGCCGGCTGTGGCAGATGGTGGCGCCGGCAGTGACACCGGCACCCGGGGCACCGTGGTTCCTGGGCGGGCGCTTTTCGGCGCTTGACCTGTACGTGGCGACGATGACGCACTGGCGCCCCGGCCGGCCCTGGTTCGACCAGAACGCGCCGGCGCTGGCGGCGATTGCCGAAGGCGTGAAGGGCGACGAGCGGTTCCGCGCCGTCTGGCAGAGGAACTTCCCGCGCGACTTTGCGGCGGCGGGGTGATGGCTCTTGCGGTCGAGGGACCCGGCCGCATGTGTGGACTTCGGCGTGGTGGAGGGCCCGAGCCGCCCGTTGTGGCGAGCACAGACCCGGGTGCCCTGCCCTGCCGCGCCCGAGGGCGAGGCCCGGCGTCCGCGCCAGGCTGCGCCTGTCGCGGATGACGGCCG
>JAEUPD010000018.1 GCA_016788525.1 Rubrivivax sp. | reverse complement strand
GGATGCGATCGGCGCCCCGGAGCGTTAGCGCAGGGGTCCCGGCTTGCTGGCAAGCCGGGTAGGCCGACGGTGTATCCGTCGGCCGTCATCGGCGGCGGGCTTCAGCCCGACGCCGACGCCGGGCCTCGCGTCCCGCGCGGTGCGGCGCTACGGGCCCAACCTCTGCTCGCCGCGACCTCCATGCGCCGGCGCGCGGCAACGCCCCCACTGCCGGATCGAGCACTACTGCATCGCCACCGGCGCGCCCGCCCCAAATCTCGGCAGCGCCCGGCCCAAGGGTTGCAGCCGCTGGCGCCGCCGCTCGGCACGCTCCAGCAACCACAGGTCCTCGAGGGTCGGCTCGGTCTTATGCAAGCGCGGCGAAGTCGGCGGCGCCGGCAGGCGGAGGTTGCCGGTCCACGAGTCGCCCACGCGCATGGGCAGCGGCGGCGGCAGCAGGTCCACATCGGCGGGGTCGATCCACGGAGCCAGCTGCTGCACCACGGCCCGCAGGCGCGGCCGCAGCGTCGGTTCGCCGATGCGGCCGCGCTGGCCCCACGCCACCAGGATCGTCGAGCCGGTTGCGCCGGGGCCAGGGCGCGCCGTGACGGCGAAGTCGCGCCGGTAACCGAGCCGCCTTGCCATCAGGAACTCCTCGAGCGTCATGGCGATGTCTTCGCGCTTCGACGCGTAGGCGTAATCGTCGGTGGCCAGGTCGGCAGCGAAAAATGCGGCCACCTGCTGCGGGGTGTAGGCGCTCTGCGTGGCATTAGCAGTGGCGCCGAAGAAGCGCACCTGGCCGAGGCCGGACATGACACTGGAAGTGAGCGGGTACAGGGCCGGCACGGTGTCCGAGGCCAGCTGAGCGCCGCTGTAGCGCAGCTCGATGTTGCCCCACGCCGTGCGGGCGCTGTTCAGCGTGCCGTAGACCGACGGTGGCAGGAAGTCCAGCGCATGCCCGAGTTCGTGGAACATCAGCCAGCCGGCCTCTTCCACCAGCGCCGTGTCGAAGCGCGGCACGCGCTGGCGCGGGTCGTAGAAGCGGAAGATGCTCTCGCTGCCGGAGACATAACGCCACAACGTCGTGTATTGCAGCGTCTGGCCGAAGCCGCTGCGGAAATCGGGCGCCTCGTTGACGGTGTCGCGCTCCTCGGGCGTGAGCCAGAAGTTGTCGGCGTCGAGGTAGATGGCGCCGGTGGCCGGGTAGTAGAACGACGGGCGCACCTGCGTGCCGATGACGATGGCCGTCACGCTCTTCAACATGCGGCGGAAGTCGCCTTGCGCGTCGTGCTGCTGCAGGAAGGTCTCGAAGTTGCGCCCTGCCCAATCGTGCGAAACGATGACGCGGTTCATCACCTGCTCGATGCTGGGCAGTGCCGTGCCCACCTCCTGCGCCAGGAACGGCAGCTGCGACAGCGGGCACAGCGTGGAGGTGGTGCCGTTGTCGCGCAGGCCACTGTCGTAGACGCAGCGCTGCAGCACCGCCGCGTAGGGGCCGGCGGGCCGGTAGGCGTAGACGCGCGAGACATGGTCGCCAGCCCACAGCGCAGCGGCGTCGCTGGCGGCAGCCTGCGTGTGCCGCTCCACCAGCACCAGCACGTCGTCGCTGGCGGTCTGGCCGGTGAGCGTGGTCAGCGTGGCACGCAGGCGGACCGGCGTGTCGCGGCTGACCTGCGGCGCGACGAACAGGGCCACGTAGGGGTCGCTCGTGTCCAGCGTGACCGCCGGGCCTTCGAGCTGCGCCCAAGTGATGGAGGCCACGCTGTCGCCGGCGGCCAGCGCCGGCCACGCGCGCACCGAGACGTTGCCGCCCATGCGCACCGACTGGTTGGCGCGCAGCGCCAGGCGGGTGCCCAGGCCGAGCGGCGCGAATTCGACGACCACGTCTTCGGTTCGCGCCGCGCCGGTGGCGTCGCGGAAGCTGGCGCGAAAGCTGTAGCGGCCGCCCGTGCTCGTCTCGAAGTGCAGCGTCTGCGACTTGGCCGAGAGCAGCTCGACGGCCGGGCCGCCGGTCTGCGTCCACTGGGGTGACTCGATGGCGCCCGTGCAGCCGGCAATGGCTGCACCCCCACCTTGTCCCGCCGAGAGGACGGCCGCCTTGACGAAAGAGGCGTAGGTCGTGCCGGGCGTGTCGCAGGGGCTCGGCGCGGAAGGCGGTGGCGCGGGCGCCGGCTCGTCACTACCTGCGTTGCCGCCGCAGGCCGCAGCCAGCCATGCGGCACCGGCCAGCAGCAGCACACGTTGCAGTGATCGCATGTTCTTCTCCTCCCGGCCTCCGCGCGCCGGCCCTGTGCATCGCGGTCACATCACGCCAACCAGCCGTTCGCCGCAAGCTCGGCCTCGGCGGCTGCGGCGCCGGTGAAATGCACCGCGTTCCAGCCGAGCGAACGTGCCGCTTCCACGTTGGGCAGATGGTCGTCGATGAACACCAGCTCGGCCGGTTGCGCGGCCCCGAAGCGCGTTTGGGCCAGCTCGAAGATGCCGCGCTCGGGCTTGATATGGTGCACGCGCGCCGAGAACACGCCATCGGCGAACCAGGTGACAAACGTGTGTTCGCGTTCCAGGTGCGCGGCGTAGGGCTCGGGCATGTTGGACAGGAAGTAGAGCGCGTGCTGTTCGCTGCGCAACCGCTGCAGCCACCGAACCGTCTCGGTCATCGGCTGCAGTTCGAGCGGGATGCGTTCGACGATGCGCTGCACGTCCC
Organism: Rubrivivax sp.; assembly: GCA_016788525.1. Taxonomy (GTDB): domain Bacteria; phylum Pseudomonadota; class Gammaproteobacteria; order Burkholderiales; family Burkholderiaceae_C; genus Rubrivivax. The sequence continues at coordinate 19,259 of JAEUPD010000018.1, read as the reverse complement.
GCGGTGCCCGGCCGGTGCGCCGGCAGATGCGTTCGATCAGCGCCGGCACCTCCACCGTGCCGCGGTCGAACTCGCCCCAGTCGCCGCCCCAGGCCTGGAAGACCTCGGCCTTCAGGCGGCTTGCGCTGGTTTCGTCGGGCGCCAGGTGCGGCACTTCGCGCATGAGCATCGTCTCGGGGTGCCAGCGGAAGAGCACGCCGGCGAAATCAAAGACGAGCTTCTTGCGCAGGAGGGCTTGCATCGAGCGGTGGCGAGGGGCGGGGCGTGCGATCGGGCGAGAGCCGTGCGTCGGCTGGCTTCTCAGGACATGAGCCGCCGCAGCAGGCCCGCGGTGGAGCTGTCCAGACCGGCCGTGTCACCTCGGCGCGCCGACCCGGCTTCGAGCCGTGGCAGCAGCTCGCCGGCCAGCGCCTTGCCCAGCTCCACGCCCCACTGGTCGAAGCTGTTGATGCCCCACAGCGCACCGCTGGCGAACACGCGGTGCTCGTACAGCGCGATCAGCGCACCCAGCGAGCGCGGCGTGAGCGCGTCCAGCACGAGCGTGGTGCTCGGCCGGTTGCCGGGGAAGGTGCGGTGCCGCGCCAGCGCGGCACGGTCGAAGCCGGCCGCGGCGGTGGGCGGGTGTTCGGCGGCGGCTGCCTCGGCGCTCTTGCCGAGCATCAGCGCCTGCCCTTGCGCCAGGCAGTTGGCCAGCAGCTTGGCGTGCAGGTCGGCATGGCCATGGGCGGCGTGTTTCACCGCGATGAACTCCACCGGCACGACATCGGTGCCCTGGTGCAGCATCTGGAAGAACGCGTGCTGGCCGTTGGTGCCGGGCTCGCCCCACACCACCGGGCTGGTGGCAAAGGGCAGCGTGTCGCCGGCGAGGTCCACGCGCTTGCCGTTGCTTTCCATCTCCAGCTGCTGCAGGTAGGCGGGCAGCCGCGCCAGGCCCTGGTGGTACGGCGCCACCGAGCGGCTGGTGAAACCGTGGAAGTTGCGGTACCACACGTCCAGCAGCGCCAGCAGCACGGGCACGTTGCGCGCCAGCGGCGTGCGCGCGAAGTGCTGGTCCATCGCGTGCGCGCCGCCGAGGAACTCGCGCCAGCGTGCGCTGCCGATGGCAATGGCAATCGGCAGCCCGATCGCGCTCCACAGCGAACAGCGCCCGCCCACCCAGTCCCAGAAGCCGAAGGTGCGTGTGATGCCGAACCCGGCGGCGGCCTCGAGGTTCGTCGTCACGCCGACGAAATGCCGCGCGACCTCGGTGCCCGCCGGTGCCTGCTGCACGAACCACGCGCGGGCCACCGCCGCGTTGGCCATCGTCTCCTGCGTGGTGAAGGTCTTGCTCGCAATGACCACCAGCGTGCGTGCGGCCGCGAGGCCGGCCAGCACCGGCGCGATGTCGTGACCGTCGACGTTGCTGACGAAGTGAAAGCGCAGCCGCGGGTGGCGGAAGGCCTCGAGCGCGCGCACCGCCATCGCCGGGCCCAGGTCGCTGCCGCCGATGCCGATGTGCACGATGTCGGTGAGCTCGCCCGCGTCGGCGCGGGCGCGCACGTCGTCGGCGAAGGCGAGCATGGCGTCCTGCACCGCGTGCACCTCGGCTTCGAACGGCGCGCCGGCGCCTCGCGGCGCGCGCAGCGCGGTGTGCAGCACGGCGCGGCCTTCGGTGGCGTTGGCGACCTCGCCGCGCAGCATGGCGTCGCGCTGCGCGGCCAGGCCGCACTCGTCGGCCAGGTCACCCAGGAAGCGCAGCGTGGCGAGGTCGACGCGGTTCTTGGACAGGTCGGCGAAGACCTCGGGCGCCTCGAAGCTGAGCGCGGCGAAGCGCTGCGGGTCGCGCGCAAAGGCCTCGCGCAGGTCGAGGTCGCGGCCATGCGCTTCGAAGTGGCCCTGCAGTGCGGCCCAGGCGCGCGTGCGGTCGCAGCGCGGCCAGCGTGCGGCCGTGGGGGGCACCGCCCCGGCCGGCGCCGCGGTGGCGTTCACTTGCGCAGGTCCTCGATCAGCCGCTCCAGCTTCACGGCGTCGGCGGCGAACGCGCGGATGCCTTCGGCCAGCTTCTCGGTGGCCATGGCGTCGTCGTTCAACGCCCAGCGGAAGCCTTTCTCGTCGTAGTGCACGGCGGGCAGGTCCATGCGCGCTGCCGCGGCTGCATCGAGCGACGCGGCGAGCGGCGTCTGGCTGCCCTGCAGCGAGGCCAGCAGCTCGGGGCTGATGGTCAGGAGGTCGCAGCCGGCCAGCGCGACGATCTGCCCGACATTGCGAAAACTCGCGCCCATCACCTCGGTGCGCACGCCGTGGCGCTTGTAGTGGTTGAAGATGGCGCGCACGCTCTTCACGCCGGGGTCGTTGGCGCCGGCGTGGGCGGCCTCGTCCCAGCCGGCACCGGCGGCCTTCTTGTGCCAGTCGTAGATCCGCCCCACGAAGGGGCTGATGAGCTGCACCTTGGCGTCGCCGCAGGCCACCGCCTGGCAGAACGCGAACAGCAGCGTGAGGTTGCAGCGGATGCCTTCGCGCTGAAGCTGCTCGGCGGCGCGAATGCCCTCCCAGGTGGAGGCGATCTTGATGAGCACGCGCTCGCGCGTCACGCCGGCGGCTTCGTACAGGCCGATGAGGCGGCGCGCGCGCGCCACCGTGGCGGCGGTGTCGAAGCTCAGCCGGGCGTCGACCTCGGTGCTCACGCGCCCGGGGATGATCTTCAGGATCTCGCGCCCGAAGCGCACCAGCACGTCGTCGACCACCGCATCCATCGGCCGCCCGGCCTGCGCGGCCACTGTCTCGGCCAGCAGCGGCGCGTACTCGGGCTGCTGCACGGCCTTCAGGATGAGGCTCGGGTTGGTGGTGGCGTCCTGCGGCGCGTACTGCGCCAGCTGCCTGAAGTTGCCGGTGTCGGCCACCACGGTGGTGTGGCGCCTGAGCTGGTCGAGCTGGTTCATGCGCCCATTAGAACCCAGCCGGCAGGACCTCGGAGTCGCTGACGCGGGTCACCGAGCAAGCAACGGCGCACAGCCCAGCGACCGCCGCGGATCCGGCTTCGCCGGTCCGCTGGCGGGCCTTGCAGGCCGCGCCGAGCCTGGCGGCTCGGCTCCTCGCCAGGCGCGACGGGTCCACTGGACCCTTCGCATCCGGGCTCGGCCTCCTGGGGGAAGCGCCCGCCAAGGCGCTTCGGGGGGGCTCAAGAACTCGCCCGAACCTCTTCGATCGAGGTCAGCCCCTGCCACACCTTCTCGATGCCGTCCTGCCTGAGCGTGCGCAGTCCGTCGCCGAGCGCATGCCGGAGCAGGTCGTCGCTGCGCGAGCCGGTCTGGATCTTGTGCCTGAGGCCGCGCGAGACGGTCATCATCTCGTGGATGCCCAGCCGGCCGCGCACGCCGGTGCGCCCGCAGGCCTCGCAGCCCGCGGCGCGGTAGCGCACGAGGCGCCCCTCGCTGTCGGCGAAGCGCTCTCGCCAGTCGGCGAGCACGGCGTCCTTCGAGGGGGCGCCGGCAACGTCCTCGAAGATGTGGCGGTAGTCGTCCAGCAGCTCGTCGACGAAGGCAGGCTCGGCCGGCTCGGCGACGCGGCAGCTCGTGCACAGGCGGCGCACCAGGCGCTGCGCGATCACGGCCAGCAACGCATCGGCAAAGTTGAACGGGTCCATGCCCATGTCCAGGAGCCGCGTCACGGTCTCCGCGGCGCTGTTGGTGTGCAGCGTGGAGAGCACCAGGTGGCCGGTGAGCGAGGCCTCGATGGCCACCTGCGCCGTTTCGTGGTCGCGGATCTCGCCGACCATGATGACGTCGGGGTCGGCGCGCAGGAAGGCCCGCAGCGCCTTGGCAAAGGTCCAGTCGATCTTGGCGTTGACCTGCACCTGGCGCAGCCCGGGCTGGGTGATCTCCACCGGGTCCTCGGCGGTCCAGATCTTGCGCTCGGGGGTGTTGATGTGGCCCAGCGCCGAGTGCAGCGTGGTGGTCTTGCCCGAACCCGTGGGGCCCACGCACAGCACCATGCCGTAGGGGCGCTGCACCACGGCCTTGTAGCGCTGCAGGTTCGCTTCCGAAAGGTTCAGCTGCGCCAGCGGGATGGCGCGGCTGCTGGACAGCAGGCGCAGCACCGCGTCCTCGGCACCGCCGGTGGTGGGAATGGTGGCCACGCGCAGCTCCAGGCGCGAGCCATGCACGTATTTGCCGAAGTTGATCTTGCCGTCCTGCGGCTTGCGGCGCTCGCTGATGTCGAGGTCGCACATGATCTTCAGCCGCGCCACGATGGCGCTGCGGTAGCTGGGCGGCAGTTCGAGGTACGGGCGCAGCACGCCGTCCTTGCGAAAGCGCACGCGCACCTTCTGCTTGCCCGGCGGGCACTCGACATGGATGTCGGAGACGCCCTGAGAGTGCGCCTCGAGGATCATCGAGTTGATCAGCCGCACGAGCGAGTTGTCGCTCTGCTCGATGGCCGGGCCTTCGTCGTCGGCACCGCCGGCATCGCCGCCTTCCAGCGTGGCGGCCAGCTTGCCGACGTCGACATGCTCGTAGTCGGCCTGCACCTGGCTGTCGGGGCCGTCGGGCACGGCGCCCAGCTTCTCGTAGGCCTTTTGCATCGCCTCGGCCAGCGGCCCGCTTTGCGCGAGCACCGGCAAGACCTTGCACCGCGCCGCGAATTCCACCTCCTCCAGCGCGCTGCGGCTGGTGGGGTCTTCCATCGCCACCACCAGGCGCGAGCCGCGCTGCGTCAGTGGCAGCGCCTTGGCGCGCTGCGCCACCGCCCAGGGCAGGCGGGCCACGGCGTCGGAGTCCACGGGGAATTGGCTCACGTCGACCAGCGGGTAGCCCATCTTGCGGGCCAGCGCCGTCTGCAGGTCGGCCCGCGAGACGCGGCCATTGCGCACCAGCAGCTCGCCCAGCGGCACGCCGCGGTCGCGCTGCTGGTGTTCAAGCGCCTCGTCCAGCTGCTCCTGCGTGATGTAGTGCAGGCCGAGCAGCGCCTCGCCGATGCGCACCATCGGCATCTTGGCCTGCTGCTCGATGGCCGTGTCCAGTTCCTCGGCGCTGATGACCTTGTGCACCACCAGCAGGTCGCCCAGGCGCCGCTCGCGCAGCGCGCGCTGCTCGGCCAGCGCGGCGGCCAGCTGATCGGGGCGGATGGAGTCCTGTTCGACCAGCAGTTCGCCGATGCGGCGGCCGACCTCCAGCTGCGAGTACGCGGTGCGCGGCACGAAGGTGCGGCGCACGGTGCCCTCGCTGTCCACGGGCTCGAAGATGAACAGGCCGATGGCGTCTTCGCGGTGCCCGACGGTCTGCCCCTGCCAGCGCGAGCCGTCGACCAGGGCCACCGAAAACGGCACCGGCGGCGTGGCGAAGCCGGTGACCACCGCGCCGCCTTCCTCGGGGGCCAGCGGCTGCAGCGGTTCCAGCAGGCGCAGGCGCCGGAACTGGTCGAAGCGCAGCGTCATCGGCGCGCGGCCGCCCGGCACCACGAACTGGATCGTGCCGCGCACCGGGTCCAGCACCTGCAGCCGGCCATTGATGATCTTGCCGTTGTTGCCTTCCACCTGGCAGGGCGTGGGCACGGCGGCGGGCAGCGGCGGGCCGTACATGGGCAACTCGGGCGTGGGCCAGGCGAACGCCATGGCATCGGGCAGGGCGCCAGCGCCGGCAGTGGCCGCAGCCAGCTGGCCGGCAGCAGCGGACATCAATGCAAGGGGCGGGCCGGACACGTCGGACATGGTCGTGCCCATCCTAGGCGCGCGGGGCCGGCATGAAGGACCGAACAGCCTTGCTGACCCGGCCCATATCGGCCCGGTGTGGTGCCCGCTGGTTCAGCGGTGCACCACCAGCTGCAACGTACGCTGGACGTAGTCACCCGCCCCTGTCGCGGTGTTGGGGCATGCCCCGGCCAGCGGGACGTTGCACGCGACGGCGCTGATCTGGTAGCGGCGCAGTGGAGCGCCGCCATCCACCACCAGCGGCCCGGCGGTGCAGCGAACCGTCACCAAGAACGGCTGCAACGTGCCGGGCAGGGTGGCCACGGTCTGCACGGGCGTGCAGACGGCGACCGCTGGCACGGCGACGCGGTGGCGGCCCCACTCGAGCCCGGCCGCGGCGGCCTCGGCAGCGCGCGCCTCGGCCAGCGCACGGGTGTCGTCACCGATGGCCGCGGTGACCAGGCTGGTGGTGTGGATGGCCAGCGTGGACAGCGTCACCAGGAGGGCGATCACCAGCACGCTGGAAACACCCCGTGCGGGCCGCCGCAAACGGGGCAGAGGGGTCTTTCTCATCGCCACTGCGCCAACGCGAACTGGGCTTGGTGCTCCAGCCGCTCGACTTCGGCGCCACCGGCAGCGGCGCGCTGCAGTTGCAGGCGCGCCAGCAGCGTTCCACCCAGCGCGCCCGCGGCCGGCTGAAGCTGCCATTGGCAGGCCGTGATCCCATCGGCGACCACCGCGTTGCTCGTCGCCCCCACAGGGTTGATCGGCTGCACCGCGGCGATGGGGTAGCCGGCGATGCGGCGCAGCGTCCCTGCCACAGGGTCGCAGTCCCAGGTCACCGGCCCGGCAACCAGGTAGAAGCGCCGCTGCGGCGAGCCGGCGGCGAAGTTGTGCGCCGCGAACCGCACGCGTTGCCCTTCAGGTGCGGCCACCACGTCGATCAAGCGCGACTTCACGCCACCGGGCACGGCGACGTTGCCGCCGAGATAGGGGTCCGACGCCGGGGCCGCCAGCACCACCAGCCAGTCGAGGGCCGGCACCGGCGGGTCGCCCTCCAGCGCGCCCAGGCTCGTGAAGCAGCCATCGGCGCAGCCCGGCAGCAACGCGTCGCGGCTGGCCGGCGCGGCGCAGGCCACCGGGCACACGCCGGCGCCGCCGCTGCCGCCGCGGTAGCGGCCCTGCGCACGCACGTCGAGCATCTCCACCAGCACCCGCGGGCCCAGGGTGCGCAGGCGCACGCTGCCTGGCAGTGCGCGTTGCAGGTCCTGAGCCAGCTGCGCATTCGCTGCCTGTGCCGCCTGCACCAGGTCGGCCCGGCGCGATGCGTCGGCCCAGGCCGCCAGCGGCAGCCGCATCAGCGGCGTGGCCATCACCGCGATCACGCCGACCAGCGCGATCGAAATCACCATCTCGATCAGCGAGAAGCCGCGCTGCCGCATCACCACTGCCCGCCGCTCAGAAGGTGTTGGGTGCGTGACGCACGCGCACGCCCTCGGCCATCACGTCGGCGCGCCCCGGGCAGGCCAGCGTGACGACGACCCGCAAGGCCTGCGGCCGCCCGTTGGCATCGAACGGCGGCAGGCCGGGCAACGCCTGCGCCACCGCGTTCACGCGCAGCTGGCAACCGGCCAGCCGCGCCGCGCCACCCAGCGGCGTGCCGTTGCGGTCGCAGAAGGTGGCGCAGCCGGGGCCGGGCATCGTGAAGCCGGCATAGTCGCTCACGCCATCGAATCGCGCCGCCGGGTTGTATCGGCTCTCGCCCGGCTCGGGGCCCAGCCCATCGACCCGGCTCGCGCAGCCGGTGCCGCCGAGGAAGCCACCGGTGGCCAGTGCGGCACGCGCGTCCTGCGGGTCGCAGTAGGTGAACGGCATCGCACGCGCTTCGGCCAGCATGGCCTGCACCAGCGTCAGCGCCTCGCGCTGGCGCAGCACCTCGGCGCTGCGTGCGGCGAGGTTCGAGAACACCACTGTCAGGCTGCCGGCGATGATGCCGGTGACGGTGATGACCACCAGCAGGTCGACGAGGGTGAAGCCGCGTTGGCGCGGCCGCGCCACGGCGTTCATCGCACGCTGCCGGTGAGGCGGTCGACGCGCCAGATTCTGGCCGCCAATGTGACGCGGCCGTCGACCGCGGGGACGAGTTGACCGCTGGCGGAGAAGCGCAACTGTGCATCGCCGCCAAAGGCCAGGCCGGCGGGTGCGGTCACGGTGAGTGGTCCCTGGGCGCCGGGTGCCGCGAGCGGCCGCGCCGGGTCGCAGCCGGCCGCACCGGCGTAGACGGCGCGCACGGCGGCGGCGGCGACCAGCACACAGACATCGCGCTCCTGGGCCAGCGCGACTGCGCGGCTGGTGCGCAGCACGGCGCGCAACTCGTCGGCGGCCGCGCGCTCGTCCAATGCGCTGCGGTCCAGCAGCCGCGGCACGGCCACCGAGGCGACGATGCCCAGCAGCGAGATCGTGATCAGCAGCTCGATCAGCGTGAAGCCGTGTCGAGCGGCGCGGGGCATCGCTGAGGTCGTCGTTCAGCAGCCGGCGACGTTGAGCGCGCCGATCGTCGGCGCCTGGCCCAGCGCGGCGGGCGCGGCGTAGGTGAACGAGCACTGCGCGGCGTTGGGCCCGCCGGTGACCTGGACCGCCAGGCCACCGGCGCCGGCGACGGCCGCGTAGTTCTCCACGGCCAGCTGCGCTGCCGTGGGCGTGCCGGCCGCCGCGATGATGCCGGCGCTGGCCACGATGCCGGCGAGGTTGGCTGCCGGGTACAGCAGCGCCACCTGGACGCGGCCGTTCTCGGTGCAGAGGTTGCCGTTGCCGGCAGCATTGATGGCCGGCGGGTTGGGGCCGAAGCCGGCGCCCGGGCAGGCCGGCTGCACCTGGTTCTGGCGCGCCATGGCTGCACCATGGATCAACGCGGAGGCGGCCTGCACCGCACCTCGGGCAGCGTTGAGCTTGGAGACGCGGGCATCGCGCTGCATGTTGGTGAAGCGCGGCAGCGCCACGGCGGCGAGGATGCCGAGGATGATGATGACGACGATCAGCTCCACCATGGTGAAGCCGCGTTCGAGTTGTCTGCGCATGATGGACTCCGGGGGGCGGCGGTTGGAGGAATGGGTTCAGCTCGGCCGAAAGGGGGTGACAGACTGCGTCTGCGGCCGGGCTTGCCCCCGGGGTTTCGGCTGTCAGCGCAGCAGCTTGAGGGTGACGGTGGACGCGAAGTGCTACTTGATCGCGGCCTTGCCCAGGTCCCACATCGGCATGAAGACCCCCAGCGCCAGCACCAGCACCAGCGCCCCCAGGAAGAAGATGAGGATCGGTTCGATCTGCTGCGACATCGTCTTCAGCTCGTATTCGACCTCGCGCTGGTACAGCAGCCCGACTTCCTCGAGCATGGCGTCCAGCGTGCCGGACTCCTCGCCGACCATGATCATCTGCAGCACGATGGGGGTGAAGATGCCGGCCTTGCGCGCCGCGGCGAGCACCGTCTCGCCACGCTCGACCGCCTGGCGCATGCCCAGCACCGCCTGCTCGATGTGCGCGTTTTCGCACACCGCGGCGGCCAGGGTCAGTCCCTCGAGCACCGGCACGCCGCTGCGCAGCACCATCGCCAGGCTGCGGCAGCTGCGCGCCAGCGAACTCTTGCGCAGCACCTTGCCGGCAATCGGCAGGTGCAGCTTCCAGCGGTCCCACAGCAGCTGGCCGCGCGGGCGCGCCAGCGCCGCGCGCGTGGCCAGCCACGCCACGAAACCTCCGCCCAGGGCGGCCGGCCAGGCCTGCAGCGCAAACTGCGAGGTGCCCAGCAGGATGCGCGTCATCAGCGGCAGCTCGGCCTTCATGCCGGCAAACACCTTGGCGAACGCGGGGATCACGTACAGGTTGATGACGGCCAGCGCCACGGCCATCGCCATCAGCACGAACTTGGGGTAGCGAAGCGCGGCCTTGACCTGCTCACGCATGAAGCGCTGGAAGTCCAAGTGCGCGTACAGCGCGTCGAACGTCTCGGTCAGCTGCCCGGTGCCTTCTCCGACGCGCACCATGCTGATGTAGAAGCGGTCGAACGTCCCGGGGTGCTTGCCCATCGCCTGCGAGAGTTCCAGACCGCTGTCCAGGCTCGCGCGCAGGTCGGCCAGCAAGCGCCGCATGCTCTCGTGCGAGCTCGACTCCTGCAGCCCCTGCAGCGCGCGCAGGATCGGCACGCCGGCCTTCAGCAGCGTGTTCATCTGGCGCGAGAACATCAGCAGCTCGGGCGTGTCGATGCGACCGCGCCCGGTCCAGCGGGCAAACGTGGCGCCGGCGTCCTCGGCCGCGCCGGCTTGCGCCTGCACGGTGATGGGCACGATGCCCATGCCGATGAGCATCTGCGCCACCTGGGTGCGCGAGCGCGACTCGACCACGCCGGCGGCGGCGCTCGCATCGGCATTGCGGCCGGTCCAGGCGTACAGCGGCATGGCAGGCCCTCGCAGCAGGTGTCGCGTCAGACGCCCGAGCCCACGCGCATGGCTTCGGCCATCGTCGTGCGGCCTTCGTCCGCCAGGCGCAGCACCGCGCGCCGCAGCGTGAAGTCGGCGAAGGCGCGCTGTGCCTCGGTGGCAAAGCCGGCCGGGTCGTCGGCGTTGGCCAGGTGCATCAGTTCGGGTGTCATCTCGAGCATCTCGTAGACCGCGCTGCGCCCGGCGTAACCGCTGCCGTGGCAGGCCGGGCAGCCTCGGCCCTTCCAGAGCCGCAGCGGGCGGCCCTCGAGGGTCGTTTCGTCCGGGCCCAGCCACTCATGCTCGGCCGCCGTGGCTTCGCTCTCGCCGCGGCAATGGGTGCAGATCGTGCGCACCAGTCGCTGCGCGATGACCAGCCGCACGCCCAGCGCCACCATGTAGGGGGCCACGCCCATGTCGCGCAAGCGCATCGGCGTGCCCGCGGCGCTCGTGGTGTGCAGGGTGGAAAGCACCAGATGGCCGGTGAGCGCGGCGCGCAGGCCGATCTCGGCCGTCTCGGCATCGCGCATCTCGCCCACCAGGATGACGTCGGGGTCCTGGCGCAGGCAGGCGCGCAGCACGCGCGAGAAGGTCAGCTCGACCTTTTCGTTGACCTGCACCTGGTTCAGGCCCGGCAGGCGGTACTCGACCGGGTCCTCCACGGTGATGATCTTGGTGTCGGGCGAGTTCAGGTCGGCCAGCGCCGCGTACAGCGTCGTCGTCTTGCCGCTTCCGGTGGGGCCGGTGACCAGCACCATGCCCGAATTTGCCGTGAGTGCGGCACGCAGGCGCTTGAGGATCGGCTCGGGCATCTCCAGCGCATCGAGCCGCATGCGTTCGAGGTTCTGCGCCAGCAGCCGCATGACCACCGACTCGCCGAACTGCGTGGGCAGCGTCGAGATGCGCACGTCCAGCATCGTGGTGCCCACCTTGACGCGGAAGCGCCCGTCCTGCGGCAGGCGCTTCTCGCTGATGTCCAGGCTGGCCATCAGCTTCAGCCGCTGCACCACCGCCCCGGCGATGCGCGGGTCGGGGCTGGACTGCACCTGCATCACGCCGTCGATGCGAAAGCGGATCTGCAGCGAGCGTTCCTGCGGCTCGACGTGGATGTCGCTGACGTTGCGCGTGACCGCGCTGCCGAACAGCGAGTTCAGCAGCTTGACGATCGGCGCCTCGTCGGCGCTGGCGGTGCTTTCCAGGCCCTGCAGGTTGAGCACGTCGCCGACGTCGGCGGCCACCTGGCTGGCCAGGCCGGCCATCTCTTCCTTGCGCTGGTAGAAGCGCTCGACGGTGGCCAGCAACGCGTCTTCCGTGACCACGGCCGGGCGGATGACGGCCTTCAGCAACCGGCCGAGCTGGTCGAAGCTCACCATGTCGGCGGCGTCGACGAGGCCGACCTCGAGCGCACCGTCGCGCGGCCCGAGCACGATGGCGCGGAAGCGCCGGGCCTGCGCCTCGGACAGCCGCCGCACCTCGGCGGGCACCAGTTCGCGGCGCGTCAGATCGACGTAGTCGATGCCGAGCTGGTCGGCCACCACCTGGGCGATCTGCTCTTCGGTGACGAACTTCAGCTCGGTGAGTGCGCGGCCGAGCTTGCGGCCGCTGGTCTTTTGCAGCTCCAGCGCCTGCGCCAGCTGCTCGGCCGAGATCAGCCCCTTGCCGATGAGCACATCGCCGAGCCGGAAGCGCTGCGGGTTGAAGACGGCGGCTGTGGGTCGGTCCATGGCGGGTCGTAGGGTGCAGGCGCGGGCGGAAGGGGGGCGGGTGCCAGGCAGGGGAACAAGCGCGGTGGCGCTATTCGAGGGCGCGCAGCCGCTGCTGGACGTAGTCGGCCAGATCGGGCTGCTGCAGCCCGAGGGAGTGCGCCTTGCCGAAGGCCTGGCGCGCCCGGGCCGGCTCACCGAGGGACTCGAGCGCCACGCCCAGACCCAGCCACCACATCGGGTTCAGCGGCTGGCTGCGGGCTGCCGACTCGTAGGCCGGCAGCGCCGCGGCGTAGTCGCCCCGGCGGGCCAGCACGCCGGCGCGCAGGCCGGCCGCCTCGGGGCCGGGCACCGCATGCGTGTCGAGCACGGCCAGGGCCTCCTCGGCCAGCCCTTCGGTGGCGAGCATTCGCGCCAGCGTCAAGGCCAGCGCGGTGCGGCTCGGGTCTTGCTCCAGGCCTTCGCGCAGCAGCGCGACAGCGCGATCCGTGGCGCCGGCTTCCGCCTCGAGGTGGGCGGCCAGTTGCCGTGCGGCTTCGTGGCGCGGGTTCAGCACAAGCAGTTCGCGCGCGCCTGCCACCGCGGTGGCGCGATGACCAGCTTGTGCGGCGTCCACGGCCTGGCGGTAGAGGCGGGCTTGTTGCATCGCCGGGTCCGGCGCGTGCAGCCGCTTGTCCACACGCGCAGGCGTGGGGGGAACGCTGCTGCGCTCGTGCGGGGCGGTCATGGCCGGGCGCGATGCCGTATTCGGCGCATCCGTGACAGCGGGCCGCGGGTTCGCGCGGGGTGTGGCCGGCGGCGGGTGAGGAGGACTGGCGGCCGGTGCAGCGGCAGGTACCGGCATCGCCGCGACAGGTGGCCGAGTGGTCGTGGAAGGTGAAGCGGCCGGCGGGGGGGGTGGCGACGACAACTCCGCAGCGGCTGTCGGCGCCACCGGCACGGCGCTCGGCGGGGCCTGGGGGTCTGTGAGGCCGGCCGCGGCAGCAGTTGCTGGCGACCCGTCGCCGGCGGCCGCTGCATGCGCCACAGCCGGGGCCGCACGCATGCCCAGCAGCGGCGCGACATCCCCGAAGGCTGCCAGACCGATGACCACGGCGCCGCAGCCGACGATGACCACCAGCCGCTGTCCAGCCGATCGGCCTGGTGCGGTCTTCGGTCTTGCCGATGGTGGCTGCTCGCCGGGTGCCAACGCTGGCATGACGGGCGTCGCGCCGCGCGCGTCGAGGTCGCGCAGCACCTTGGTGATCAGGCTCATGTCGCAACCCCCGAAGCAGCCGCGGCCAGGCGTGGCCGCAGCAGGTGCCGGCTGTCGAGCACGGCAGACGTCGCATGACGCATGCCGATGCGCCAGCCGCCCTCGCCGTAGGCCAGCATCAGCGCCTTGTGCGCCAGGATGTTGGCGCGCCGCGGCACGCCGCCGCTGGCCCAGCGCAGCAGCCAGACCGCGGGGCCAGAGAACATGGGCGGCCCGCGCCAGCCGGCCACGCGCAGGCGGTGATGGAGATAGCCGGCGAAATCGGCGCGGTCCAGCGGCCGCAGGCGCGACGCGAAGGCGACGCGGCTGGCCAGCGACCGGCAGGCCGGGTGGCCGAGCACGCCGTCGAGCTCACACTGGCCGAACAGGGCCACCTGCAACAGCTTGCGTTTGCCGGTCTCGAGGTTGGACAGCAGCCGCAATCCCTCGAGGGTGTCGGGTGGCAGCGCCTGCGCTTCGTCGATGACGAGCACCACGCGGCGGCCGCCGGCGGCATGTTCGAGCAATGCATCGGCCACGATCTCGTACAAGTCGCGGGTGGCCGCGCGGCGGTTGTGCTTCAGCTCCAATTCGCTGGCCAGCACGCGCAGCAGCTCGCGCGAGGTCAGCCGCGGGTTGGGCACGTAGGCGGTCACGCAGGCCGGGCCGATGCGGCCGTGCAGGGCGTCCAGCAGCGTGCGCGCCAGGAGCGTCTTGCCGGTGCCGACTTCGCCGGTGACCTTGACGAAGCCTTCGCCGGCGTCCAGCGCCAGCAGCAATGTGGCCAGCGCCTCGCGGTGCGCGGCGCTGACGTAGGTGAAGCCGGTGTCCGGCGTGATCCCGAAGGGCGGTTCGGCCAGGCCGAAGTGCTCGAGGTACATGGCTGCGCTCCGCTGTGCAAACCTATTCGGGCGTGGGGCCGGGGGCGGGCGCCGTCATCGGCAGCCGCTCGCGCGGCGCACTGGGGATCGCGCGCACCCGTGCATCGGTACGCGCCAGGTCGGCGGCCCATTGGCTCTCGCCCTTGATGACGGTGGGTTTGACCAGGAAGACCAGCTCGCGCTTGACGAGCTGGCGATTGACGCGCTTGAACGCCTCGCCGAGCACCGGCACATCGCCGGCACCGGGCACGCGCTGGTCGTCCTGGCTCTGGCTTTGCGACATCAGCCCGCCGATGGCCACGGTGACGCCGTCGGCCAGGCGGACCACGGTGTCGGCCTCGTTGATGTTGGCGCTGGCCAGCGGCAGCGTGAAGCTGCCCAGGTTGCCCAGGTTGATGATGCGCGTGCGCTCGGAGACCTGGCTGACGCTGGGGCGGATGTGCAGTGTGACCATGCCCTCCTCGTCGATCTGCGGCGTCACGTCCAGCGAGATGCCACTGAAGAAGGCCTGGGTGGTGATGGTGGGCGTGGTCACCGAGCCGGCCGCCGTGGTGGTGGTGGTGGCCGTGACGTTGGTGATGAAGAAGTCGTCGCTGCCCACGCGCAGCACCGCCTTCTGGTTGTTGGTGGCGGCCACACGCGGCGAGCTCAGCACCTGCACCGTGCCCTGGGACTCCAGGAACGCCAGCAGGCTGGCAAAGCTGTTGGTGGTGAACGCCAGGCCCAGCGCGCCGCTGGCGCCCGAGCTCAGCGGGCTGGACAGCAGCTGCCCCAGCGTGCTCGGGATCACCGTGGGCGGCGTGGTCGACGGGTCGACGATCGTCGACAGCGAGCCGGTGGGCACGCCGGCCTGGCGCCCCAGGCTGCCCGGTACGTTGACGCGGCCGGCGTCGATGCCCGAACTCGCCCGGTGGTTGCCGGCCTTGTCGAACGCCGCCCAGTTGATGCCCGACTCGAAGCCCTCCTTGAGCGAGACCTCGACGATCTTGGCCTCCAGCATCACCTGGCGCTCGACGGCAACCCGGGACACACGCAGGTATTGCTCCACCTCGCGCAGCTCGCGCGGGAAGGCGCGCACGACGAGCACGCCGCTGTGCGGGCTGAGCACCACCTGCCGGCCTTCGCCACCGCCGACCAGGGCCTTCAAGGCGCTGTCGACCTCCTTCCAGAAATCGGCGTCTTGCACCGTGCTGACCTGGCTGCCCTCGCTGGCCGCGGCGGACGGTGCGCCGGCAGCGCCACCGCCGCTGGCGACGATGGATCCGGAGACCACCCGCGTGTCGCTGCGGCCACCGCGTCGCGCCGAGGGGTAGGCGAGCTGGAAGATGCGCGTGGCCAGCGTGGCCGCCTGCACATACACGCGCGTGCCTTCGATGCGGTACTCGAAGCCGTAGAGCTCGCGCATCACGTCCAGCGCCTCGCGCACGCTGACCTCCTTGAGGTTCACGCTCACCGTGCCCGGCAGGCTGGGCGGCAGCAGCACGCTGTAGCGCGAGCCCGAACCGATGGCCTGGAACACCTGGGCGGCGGGTGCGTTCGTGACGACGAGATCGAAGCGCTGCTCGGGCAAGGGTGCCGCTGCAGCCGGCAGGACACCTGGCACGCTGATGAGCGCGTCGCGCACACGGTCGGGTACCCGCGGCGGGCTGCGGTCGCCCTGGCGCGCCTCCTGCAAGGTGGTGTCGATGGTCGATCGTGTGGCTTGAGGCGCCGGGCCCAGTTGACAGGCGCTGACCAGGAGAACGGCCGCGGCGGCGGCGACCGTTCGGGGCGTGCGGGCGGCTGGGCGGCGCGCGAAGGCGGCTTTCATGGGCGTGCGCTCTTGGTGGCAGGCAGCGGCGGGGCTGCCGCGGGTGTTCTGGCCGCGGGCGGCGCGGCGCGCGGCGAGAGGACGATGGCCGGGGGAGGGGGGAGCAGGGGAAGAAACTGCCGGCGTCCGTCGCTGTGATGGAGCCAGGCGCCCTGAAGGGTGATGGAGGCCAGCCGCGCGCCGCGTGGCTGGCCGCCCAGACGCCACCACTGGCCGTCGATGAGTGCCATGGGTGCGCCGCCACCGAGGCGCACGCCGGCGACGGCATCGCCGTCGGGCGCGCTGGCGGTCGTCATTCCCAAGCCTGGGGGCGATGGCGCCGCGCCAGGGGTGGCCTGGGTCGACGCGGGCGATGCCGAGGCGGCGTCGGCCGGCAGCGCTGCCGCGGCGGTGGAGCCTCTCGGGTGAGCAGGCACGAACGGGGCAGCCGGCCCGAGCGCCCAGGCCGGCGTGGGCGCGAGCAACACCGCCGCCACCAGCGTGCCGATGCGGCGCCATGCGGGGTTGTGAAAGCCGGCCGCAGGCGCGGCCGGTCGGCGCGGCGCTGTCACAGCGTCATCCATGCGCGCTCCGCGGTGACGATGACGAACCCAAGCGCCAGCTCCACGGCGACGCCATCGCGCGAGTACAGGCGCACGCGCTCGATGCGCAGTGGAGCCATCCGCTCGGCCAGCGCGCCGGTGGCATCGATGAGCTGGTCCACACCGCCGGTCAGCGTGAGCTCGAATCGATGCCGGTACAGGGTCGGGTGCGCGCTGGCTCGAGCGGCCTGTGTGGTTGCGTCGGTGGCCGGCGTTGGTTCGGCGCCGGGCGCGGCGCCCTGGGCCGTGGGCGCGCGCGCGGCCGTGTCTTGCCCGGGCGCTGGTGTTTCCGGGGTGGATGCGATGGCCAGAGCGGCCGTGTCGATCTCGGTCACGCCCAGGTCGCGCATCGCCAGCACCCGTACAGGTTGGCCGGCCAGCGCGCGCTGCATCCATGCCCCCAGCGGCTCGCTGCGCGAGGCCGCCGCACCGCGACGGGCCAACTCGTTCTCGGCCGACGCCAGGCGCAGTTCGATGGCCGCCTGCTCGGAGGCCAGATGTTCGCGACGCTGGCGTTCGCCCTCTTCGGCCGCCTGCTGCTCGGCCAGCGATGCGGCGACCACCCGGTCGCGCTGCTCGCGGATGGGAAGGACCCAGCCGAACTCCGCGGTGATCAAAGCGACCATGGCCAGCGCGGCGAGCCCGCCCTTCTGGCGCCCGGGCATCGAGTCGATGCCATCCAGCCGCGTGCGCGCCGCCGCCTGCAAGGCGGCGATGCGGGATGCCAGGCCAACGGGCAGCTTCATGGCGCCTGCCCCCCCAGGTCGGCCCGGGAGGCCAGGGTGAACAGGCGGGTCGGGGATGGCGCTGGCGCGCCCTCGGAGGCCTGCGGCTGTTCGTCGGGCTCGAGTCGCAGCGTCTGCAGGGTCAGGCCGCGCAGCGGTGCGGCCTCAGCCAGGCGGCGCGCGTACTCGGCCAGTGCCAACGGGTCGAGCGATCCGCCGGCAATGCGCAAGTCGCGCTCGCCGGCAAGTTCGACCTCGGTGAGCCACATCGTGGCCGGCAGGGTTGCCACCACGTGGCGCAAGGTGTCGGCCGGCCGATTGGGTTGGGCGGTCTCCGCTTTCAAGGCGACCAGCAACGCCTCTCGCGTGGCCAGGCGCTGGCTCATGCGGACCAACTGGCCACCGTCCGATGCGCCGGTGGAGATTGCCGCCGCCTCGGCCGGCGCCACCACGCCGGCAGCGGCGAGCGACCGGCTGGTCAGCAGCCGTTCGGCGAACCAGTGGCCGGTCACACCCAGCGCGCCGGCCAGCAGCGCCACCAGCACCGGCCCTGCGCGCAGTGCCGGCTCGGCCGGCACCAGCGCCGGGTCGAGCAGGTTGACGTTCTGCATCAAGGGGCCTCCTGGCGCAGCGCCGCGCCGATGGCAAGCAGGTAGTCGCGCCCGCAGGTGGCATCCACCACCGTTCCGCCTTCGACCTGCACGTGCTCGGCGACGTCGAAGACCTGGACACGTTGCGGCACCTGCAGCGACAGCCGATCCGCCAGCCCTTGGGGGTCCTTCACCGAAGCCAACCACATGACCTCGAGGTCCAGGCCCGCGAACTGACGCGAGAACGAATCGGCCGTGCGCTGAATCTCCAGGGCCAGGCGTTCGAGCACAGCGTCGCGGTCGTCGGCGTCGCCATCGACAAACCGATGCGCCGGGAGGTCGAGCTGGCGGAACGAGCACAGCTCGCGCTTCCAGATCAGCGCCAGCCGAGTCGAGTGAAAGCCGATGTACAGGAAGGCGTGTGGCGCGTCGCCGGCCACCTGCACCGAGAGGTTGCGCATGGCCATCTCCGGGATGTCCACGGCGCCCAGCGGCAGCAGGGCCTCCTTGCACTTGCCGAGCCACCCCAGGACTTGCTGGTTGGGCGTAGCGACCACGAAGCGCTGGTTGCGCGAGCTGCCGGCATGGGCGGGTACAGCCAGCACGTCGATGGCGGCGTCCTCGACCGGGAAGTCCAGCGCGTCGGCCACCTGCCAGCGCGCCGCCTCGCGCAGCTCGGCCGGGCTCAACGGTGGGGGTTCGATCGGCAGGACCCGGTATTCGCTGCTGCGCAGGACGACGGTGGCGCGCACGCGTTGCCGGCAGCTCTCGCGCCACGCGCGCAGCGACGCGCTGTCGGCGGGTACCGGCGCCGGCGGCATCAGCTGCACACACGGCCGCGCCGCGGTGCCTGGCTTGGCCACCGCGCCGAGCAGCGCCGATTCGCCGGCGTGCAGGCTCAGCCACGGGATGCGGGTGGCTTTGGCGCCGCGGTCGCGCAGCAGTCGATGGAGGAAGGACACGGCCGGGTTTCGCGCAGTTGCGAGGGTCCGGCCATGCTAGGAAGGGCCACGCCGCGGGCAGCCCGGAAAAGCGCGTCGTTATCGGGTCAGTTCGCCCGCGCCGGACTCACGGCGCCCTGCGGCGCGGCGGGTGCGGGCACGCTTCAACGCCGCATCTGCTGCGGCAGCCAGGTCACGATTTCGGGCACCCAGTAGATGAGCGCGCAGGCGGCGATCATGAGCAGGAAGAATGGCAGCGTCACGCGGGCGATCCAGCCGATCTCCTTCTTGGTCATGCCCTGCAGCACGAACAGGTTGAAGCCCACCGGCGGCGTGATCTGCGCCATCTCGACCACCAGCACGACGAAGATGCCGAACCACAGCGGGTCGATGCCGGCCTTCTGCACGGTGGGCAGGATCACGCCCATCGTCAGCACCACCATGCTGATGCCGTCGAGGAAGCAGCCCAGCAGGATGTAGAACAGCATCAGCACCAGCAGCAGGCCGAAGGGGCTCAGGCCCAGCGTGCCGATCCATTCGGCCAGGTGGCGCGGCAGGCCGATGTAGCCCATGGCCAGCGTCAGGAAGGCGGCGCCCGACAGGATCAGCGCGATCATGCAGTACAGCCGCGTGCCGCCCAGCAGCGATTCCTTGAAGGTCTGCCAG
>JAEUPD010000010.1 GCA_016788525.1 Rubrivivax sp. | reverse complement strand
GGTGGGGCCGACTTCGCCGCCCATCATCATGCCGAGGTCGGCCTTGACGTAGGTGCACACGTCCTCGCTCTGGCCGTCGCGCTCGGCGTCCATGATCATCTTGCCGCTCTTCTTGCGCATGCCGTTCTGCAACGCATTCGTCTCCGGCAGGCTGCGCGCGAAGTCGAAGCACATCAGCAGCTCGTTCAGGTTGCCCGGCACGAAGGTGGCCGAGACCTTGCGGCCTTGCTGCCGCGCGGTAGCCAGCTCCATGTAGTTCTTGTTGATCAGCTCCTTCTGCAGCCACATCGCGTCTTCCTTCTGGACGTTCTGCGGCTTCTTGGTCGAGCCGATCGAGGTCGGCATCGCGATCGTGCTCATGCTGCGCTCCACAATTTGATCGAATCGGCGAAGGTGCCGGCCTGTTCGCGGATCGGCGCCATCTGGCCGGTGTTCTCGGCGTACTTGAACGCCGTCTGCGGGATGCCATGCTTGGCCAGCACGTCCTGCAGCATCGGCCGCTCCAAGAGCGCCGGGTCGCAGAACGACGGTGCGGCGAACACCACACCCTCGGCGCCGCGGGTCTTGACCTGCTTGACGAGAAAGATGCCCTTCTCCTCGCGCTTGGCGTCGTACTTCGCGGCGGTGGATGCCGAGCGGTGCAGAAAGGCCTTGGCCAGCTCGGCCAGCGGCTCGCCATCGGCCGGCACCTCGTCCAGCAGCCAGCGACCCACCAGCATGAAGTCGTCGTCGACGACATAGCAGCCGGCCATCTCGATCGACTTGATCAGCGCCAGTGGCGGCTGCTCGCAGAAGGTGCCGGTGAGCACCACACGGGCGTTGTCGCGCTTGGGCCGCTGCAGCTGTTCGGCGGCGACAAGGTACTGCCGCACGAGCGCGGTGTGTTCCTCCACCGGCAGCACCATGCCGGCGCGCTGCAGCAGGTAGATCTCGGAGGTCGGCGCCTGCCACGGCTTGGCGGCACGGTAGGCGTAGAGGTCGCGCAGCGCGGCGCGGTTGTCGTTGTAGGCGGCGATCGACGCGTTCAGCTCGGCGTCGGTGATCGGCGCACCGCGCAGGCGGCCGAGGTCGTCGCGGATGTGCTGCATCTCCTGCACGTAGAAGCGCCCGCCGATCTCGTCGTCGTAGTTCTGCGGCACGTCGACATAACGCACGTACTTGTCCGGGAACAGGATCTGCCACATGCCCGAGAGGTTGCGGATGACGTCGCAGATGCTCGGGAAGAGCATGCCATCCAGCGCGTTCAGGCGCCCCGTGAGGCCCAGCTCGATGGTCGAGCGCGGGATGCGGCAGATGTAGCTCTGGTAGTAGGCGTCGCCCTGGATCACCTCGATCTGATCACCGCCGCCGAGGATGCCCACCGGCAGCATGCCGGCAGCGTGGATGATCTCGCGCGGCACGTACACCGGCATGTAGCCAATCGCCCTGCGGCCGGGCCGGGCCTCCTTCCACTGCTTGACGGCAGTGAAGTGCAGGTCTTCGAACAGCGCCTCGCAGCGCTGCACGATCTTCAGGACTTCGGGTTGCGGGGCGTCCATGTGGCGGGGGCTCCAGTCGTCAGCGGTGGGCCAGGGTTCAGCGGTGCTGCCACTGCGGCGCACGCTTGGCGATGAAGGCGGCCAGGCCTTCGTTGGCGTCGTGGGTGCTCATCAAGCGCTCGAGGTACAGGCGCTCGACCTCGGCCAGGCGCGCACGCAGCTCGCGCACGCGGCTGCCGCGGGCGGCCGCCACCGCGCAGGCCAGGGCGGCTGCACTTCGGGGGCCGAGGTGTTCGTCGAAGTACGCCAGCGCCGCCGCTTCAGGGTCGTCGGCCACGGCCTGCACGAGCCCGAGCGCGAGCGCCTGCGGCGCGGCGATGCTGCGGCCGCTGAACAGCAGGTCTTCGGCCGCCGCCACGTTGACGCGCCAGGGCAGCAGGCACGACGCCGCCGGCGCGAAGACGCCGAGCTTGATCTCCGGTTGGCCGAACTGTGCGGTGGGCGCCGCGAAGATCGGCCCGCCGGCCAGCGCGATCTCGAGCCCGCCGCCCAGGCATTGCCCGCGCACAGCCACGAGGATGGGCGCCGGGAACTCGGCCATCGCCAGGATCAGCGCGTGCAGGCTGGCGAGCATCGCGGCGCAACGGTCGGCCAGGTGCTCCTCGACGCTGGCGCCGAAGCTGAAGTGCGGGCCTTCGGCGTCGAGCAGCACGCCGCGCAGCGGCGCGGTGCGGTGCGCATCGAACGCGGCGTGCAGCGCGGAGATCATCGCGGCGTCGCAGATGTTCGCCTTGGGCCGGTTCAAGCGCAGGCGCAGGAGCGCGCCTTCGCGGTCTAGCCAGACGCGCAGGCAGGCGGAGGCGGTGTCGGCCATGGTGTGGGCCTCGATGTCGGACCGCCGCCGCCTTCAGGCCGAGCGCCTGGCCTTGGGCTGGATCTCGTCGTGCAGCGGCCCGACCCAGCTTTGCCCGGCCGCGAGCTTCTGCCGCAGCAGCACGAAGTCGACCTCGCGGTCTTCCTTGGTGCCTTCGTTGAACGCGGTGAAGCCCGAACGCGCTTCGGTCATCATGTTCAGCGCCAGCCAGGCGCGCGCGTTCTCCTTGTTGCGGTTCCACGCATCGAGCTTGGGCTTGCGCAGTTCCTCGATCGTCTTGGTGGTGCAGTCGGGGAAGGTCAGCAGGATCTTGGCGCACAGCTCCTCGACCCTGGCGTCGAGCATCGCGAGGTCCACCGTGCCGCGCTTCATCAGCGCCTTGCCTTCCTCGAGCGCGCTGCCGGTCTTCGGCTCGCCGTAGCAGACGCGGCCGTAGTCATCGAACATGCGCTGCGTCTCCACTGTCGGGTTGGCGACGAACTTGCCTTCGACCTTCAGCGCCGGCACGAGATCGGTGAGCACACCCATCTGGTATGCCTTGTGCGCGCTGAACGGTTCGCACAGCACGCAGGCGGCCATCGCCCGTTCGGCGCCCACCACCACCGGCAGGAAGTCGGTAGCGCCGCCGATCGGTGCCGAACCGTGCTTGGGGCCGGCCTGGCCGAAGCGGGCGAGGTCCTGCGCGACACTGAAGTCGCAGGCCATGCCGATCTCCTGCCCGCCACCGATGCGCATGCCGTTGACGCGGCAGATCACCGGCTTGTCGCAGGCGAGGATGGCGCTGACCATGTCGTTAAAGAGGCGCATGTACTGCCGGTATTCCTGCGGGTGGCCGGCGTAGTACTCGGCATATTCCTTGGTGTTGCCACCGGTGCAGAAGGCCTTGTCACCCGCGCCGGTGAAGACCACGCAGTTGACGGCGCGGTCGTTGCTGGCCGCACGCATGGCCAGGATCACGCCCTTGACCATGTCGGTGGTGTAGCTGTTGAACTGGCTCGGGTTGTCGAGCCAGATCCAGGTGTTGAACAGGCCCGGCACCACCGTGCCGTCGGGCTTTTTCGCCGGGCGGCGTTCGACCTTGACGCCGGGTTTGCTCGTGTCGTCGACGAGGTCGTGGTTCTTGAAGACTCGCGGGGCGTTCATGGCGTTCAACTCCGAAGGGGGCTCCAGCGTTCAGGGAACCAGGATGGCGCGGCGCGTGATCTCGCGCGCGTGCACGGCGTGGAAGACGTGGTTGATGTCGGCCAGCGGATGGGTCTCCACGAATGGGGCGAGCCGGACCTTGCCGTCGAGCACGAGGTCGAGCGCCGCGGGGTAGGCCTCGGGCGGGCAACCCCAGTTGCCGATGGCGCGCGCGTCGAAGGCCATCAGGTTGGACAGCCGCACCTCGACCTTGTCCATCGTGAAGCCCACCACCGACAGCGTGGCGCCATGCACGAGCAGGTTGAATGCGGTCGTCTGGCCCGCCGCGGTACCCGAGCACTCGAAGATCTTCCATTCCGTGCTGCGCAGGCCTCGGCCCTTGGCGAACTCGGCGATGGCCTTCTTCAGCGCCTTGGCGTCATGGTCGCGCGCGTTCAGCGCCAGCGCCGCGCCGCCGTCGCGCGCGATGGCTTCCAGTTTGCGTGGGTCGACGTCCACCGCCACCACCTCGGCGCCGAAGGCGTGCGCCACCTGCACACAGTAGCCGCCGACGCCACCCGCGCCGATGACCACCGCCAGGTCCCCCGGTGCGATGCCCGCGCGCTTCACCGCCTGGTACGGCGTCGTCAAGGCATCAGCGACGATCGACACCTGCGGCAGCGTCAGCCCGGCAGCGGCGAGCCGCTTCTCGTCCACCGGGCACAGCCCGCGCGCGGGCACCACGATGTGCGAGGCGAAGCCGCCCTGGATGTCGTTGCCCGGCATCTTTTGTGCGCGGCAGATGGTCGACAGGCCGCGCCGGCACAAGTCGCATTCGCCGCACGGCAGCACCGCAGGCACGATGACCGCGCGGCCGATCCAGTTTTCGGCGCCGGCGCCGGTGGCCACCACATGGCCGCTGACTTCATGCCCCAGCGCCAGCGGCAGCGGCTGGTTGGTGCGCACGCCGTCGTAGTAGTAGCCGAGGTCGGTATGGCACACGCCGCAGCCGGCCACGCGCACCACCACCTCGCCCGCGCCCGGGGCAGCGGCGAAGTCGGCGCGCTCGAGCGGCGCGCCGGCAGCGGTCATCAACCAGCGGTGGGCGGCAATCGGCGCCGAGAGGTGTGTGGAAGCGGTGGCGGGCATGGGCGGCTCCTCGACATCGGGACTTACCCGTAAATCGGTACCTGAATACCGATTTAGGGCCATTCTGACGGCCGCCCGCGGCGATTCCTTGATCTAGAGCAGGGACGGCGCACGCCCGCGCCGGTTCACTCGCGCCATGCACATCGCTCGAGGCCTTGCTGCCGCGGAACGCCCGCGCCGGCCTGTTGCCAGTGACCCTTTCCCCGCCCGACCCGGCCCGCCACCATGACTGCTCACCCCACGCCGCCCCCAACGACGCCTGCGAGCAGTTTCTCCGTGGCCGTGGCCGGCAGCGGCGGCGCCGGCGTCATGACCGCCGGCGAGTGGCTGCTCGACGCTGCAGCCCGCGCCGGCCTATTCGGGCTGATGGTGCGCACCAGCGGCCCGCAGATCCGCGGCGGCGAGGCGGCCGCGCTGCTGCGCCTTGCCACGCAACCGGTGGCCACACTCGACGACCGCTTCGACCTGCTGGTGGCGCTCGACTGGCTGAACCTGAACCGCTTCGTCGATGAGATTCCGCTGTCGCCGCGCAGCCTGATCGTTGGCGACAGCGATGCCGGCGAGCCGCCGGCTGCGCTGCTGCAGACCGGCGCACAGCTGGTGACCTTGCCGTTGAAGAAGACCGTCAAGGCCGCCGGCGGCGGCTGGGTGAACATGATCGCGCTGGGGCTGGCCGGCACCGCGGCCGGCATCCCGGCGGCGGCGCTCGAGGCGGCCTTGCGGGCGAACTGGAAGCGCGACGCCCAGGCGCTGCAGGCCAACCTCGCGGCGTTGTCGCAGGGTCTGGCGCTGGCGGCCAAGCTGCCGGCCCATGGCACGCCATTGACGCCCGCGGCGGCAACGGCACCCGCCCCCTCCGGTGGGCCTGGCGGCGCAGCGCCGCAGCGCTGGCTGCTCTCGGGCAATGAAGCCGCCGGCTACGGCGCGCTGCGCGCCGGCGTGCGCTTCGTGGCCGCCTACCCGATCACCCCGGCCACCGAGATGCTGGAGTGGATGGCGCCGGCGCTGGCACGCGTGGGCGGCACGCTGCTGCAGGCCGAGGACGAGCTGGCGTCGATCAACATGATCATCGGGGCCAGCTACGGCGGCGTGCCCTCGCTCACCGCCACCGCCGGGCCAGGGCTGGCACTGATGGCCGAAGGCATCGGGCTGGCGGTGGCCGCCGAGGTGCCGATCGTCGTCGTCGACGTGATGCGCGGCGGCCCCTCCACCGGCATTCCGGCCAAGAGCGAGCAAAGCGACCTGTCCTTCGCCGTCGACGGCCTGCATGGCGACGCGCCACGGCTGGTGCTGGCGCCCACGTCGATCGGCGACTGCATGGCCACCACCGAATGGGCCGTGCAGCTGGCCGAAGCGCTGCAGGCGCCGGCGCTGGTGCTCAACGACCAGTTCATGGGCCAGTCGCGCGCCGTCATCGAGCGGCCGACGCACGCCGCCCAGCCCGCGATGCGCCTGTGGGCCGAGGCCCGCGGCGAACCCGCCGCCGGTGGCGAGCCTTACCGCCGCTATGCCGACACCGCAAGCGGTGTCTCGCCGATGGCCCGGCCCGGCACGCCGGGCACCACCTACACCGCCGACGGCCTGGAGCACAACGAGCGCGGCATCCCGAGCAGCGGCGCGGCCGACCACCGCCGGCAGCTGGACAAGCGCGAGCGCAAGCTCGAGCGGCATGACTACGGCACGCGCTGGGCGGATGTCGAGGGTGACGCCGGCCTCGCCGTCATCACCTTCGGCTCCACCACCGGCGCGGTGCGCGAGGCGGTGGCCCGCGCCGCGGCCGGGGGTGTGGCGCTGCGGCTCGTGGCGCTGCGCCTGCTGGCGCCGCTGAAGCCCGAGCTGATGGCCGCCGCGCTGGCCGGCGTGCGCGAAGTGCTGGTGGTCGAGCAGAACCACGGCGGTCAGCTGCTGCGCTACCTGCGCAGCCGCATCGACCTGCCCGGCCGCCCGCGCGGCCTGCACCGCGCCGGGCCCCTGCCGCTCAGGCCGGGCGAACTGACCCAGGCCTTCGTCGCCTGGGCCAGCACGGGTCCGCAAGCGACCATGGCGCGCGAGGAGGCGCACGCATGAACGACCTGACTCCACCGCCGGACATGCCGGCACCGGCCTGCGGCCCGGCCATCCCGGTGTTCGCCGCGGCCGACTACAAGAGCGACTACAAGCCCATCTGGTGCCCGGGCTGCGGCGACTACACCGTGCTGTCGTCGCTGACCAAGGCGCTGGCCATGTTGCAGCGCCCGCCGCACGAGGTGGCGGTGGTCTCGGGCATCGGCTGCAGCTCGCGCATTCCGGCGTACACGCAGTGCTACGGCTTCCACGGCGTGCACGGCCGCGCACTGGCCGCCGGCACCGGGCTGAAGGTGGCGCGGCCCGACCTCACGGTGATCGTCACCGGCGGCGACGGCGACGGCTATTCGATCGGCGGCAACCACTTCCTGCACGCCTGCCGCCGCAACGTCGACCTCACGTACATCGTCATGGACAACCACGTCTACGGCATGACCAAGGGGCAGGCCTCGCCGACCACCGAGCCCGACTGGGACAACAAGCTCTCGCCGGGCGGCACCGGCATCCGCAGCTTCCACCCTTTGGTCATAGCGCTCGCCTCGGGCGCCAACTTCGTGGCGCGCGCGTTCTCCGGCGACCCCAACGGCACCGCCGAGCTGATCGCGCAGGCCGTCCGGCACCCGGGCTTCTCGTTCGTCGAGATCCTCAGCCCCTGCGTCACCTTCCGCCCCGAGCAGCGCGGCTGGAAGGAACTGGTGCACAAGGCGCCGGTGGCCGAGACCGACGACCCGGCGCGCGCCGCGCGCCGCATCATGACCGACGACGGCTTCAACCTCGGCGTGCTGTACGCGGGGAATCGCCCCGTGTATGCGCGGCCGGCCACGGCGACGGCCACGCCCGCCGACCTGGAAGCGGAGTT
>JAEUPD010000002.1 GCA_016788525.1 Rubrivivax sp. | reverse complement strand
GGCGCCGATCCTGATGGGCTTCGACCCCAACGTGGCCATCCTGATGAGCGGCATCGGCACGCTCATCTTCTTCGTCGTCACCGGCGGCAAGGTGCCCAGCTACCTGGGTTCCAGCTTCGCCTTCATCGGCGTGGTCATCGCCGCCACTGGCTTTGCCGGCAAGGGCGCCAACGCCAACATCGCGGTGGCGCTGGGCGGCATCATCGCCTGCGGCGTGTTCTACACGCTCATCGGCCTGGTCGTCATGGGCACCGGCACGAAGTGGATCGAGACGCTGATGCCGCCGGTGGTCACCGGCGCCGTGGTCGCGGTGATCGGCCTGAACCTGGCCGGCATTCCGGTCAAGAACATGGCGCCCACGGCTTTCGACGCCTGGATGCAGGCCGTGACCTTCGTCAGCGTGGCGGCGGTGGCGGTGTTCACGCGCGGCATGACGCAGCGCCTGTTGATCCTCGTGGGCCTCATCGCCGCCAGCGTGATCTACGCCGTGCTGACCAACGGCCTGGGCCTGGGCAAGCCGCTCGATCTGTCGGGCATCGCCAACGCGGCGTGGTTCGGCGCGCCGAAGTTCGCCTCGCCGCAGTTCAGTGCCAACGCCATGCTGCTCATCGCCCCGGTGGCCATCATCCTGGTGGCCGAGAACCTCGGCCACGTCAAGGCGGTGAGCGCGATGACCGGCCGCAACCTCGACCCGCTGATGGGCCGCGCCTTCGTCGGCGACGGCATCGCGACGATGGTCTCGGGCGCCGGCGGCGGCACCGGCGTCACCACCTACGCCGAGAACATCGGCGTGATGGCGGCGACGAAGATCTACTCCACCGCCACGTTCGTGGTCGCCGCGCTGATCGCCATCCTGCTGGGCTTCAGCCCGAAGTTCGGCGCGCTGATCCAGGCCATCCCGCTGGCGGTGATGGGCGGCGTGTCGATCGTCGTGTTCGGCCTCATCGCGGTGGCCGGCGCCAAGATCTGGGTCGACAACAAGGTCGACTTCAGCGACAACCGCAATCTCGTGCTGGTGGCCATCACGCTGGTGCTGGGCACGGGCGACTTCACGCTGAAATTCGGCGGCTTCACGCTCGGCGGCATCGGCACGGCGACCTTCGGGGCCATCTTGCTGTGGGCGCTGCTGCGGCGTGGCGGCGGCGCGAGGTGACCACCGGCCACCGTGGCCACGCGCCCGCAGGTTGGGCGCGCGGGTGGGGCGTGCGTCGCGGCTGCGCGACTCAGGTGGGTTAGCCTGCAGCCGACGCGTGCGGGGCAAGCGGCAGAATTGATTTGCCCACCTGCCCTGCCCCGATGCCCCCGGCACCGCCTGACGAGCCCGCACCGACCGACCGCGCCGCTTCGCCGTCGAAGACCCAGCCGCCGGCGCGCCGCCAGCGGCTTGCGGTGCTGTTCTGCGACCTGTGCGATTCGACGGCGCTGTCGGCGGCGCTGGAAGCCGAGGAGTACGCCGAGCTGCTGGGCGAACTGCGCGAAGCCTATGAGGACGTGGTGGCACGTCATGGCGGCACCGTGGTGCGCATCCAGGGCGATGGCATGCTGGCGGTGTTCGGCCATCCGCAGCCGCGCGAAGGCGACGGCCGCCGCGCCGTCGAAGCCGCGTTGCAGCTGCACGCCGCGGTCCGCGCGCTGGCCGCGCCGGCCTGCGCCAACCGGCGCCTGAAGCTCAGGCTGCACAGCGGCGTGCACGCCGGGCTGGTGCTGGTGCAGGAGGGCAACGTCGTCATCGGCCGGCTCGAGCTCTTGGGCATGGTGCCCAACATCGCCTCGCGTCTTTCGGGCGCCGCCGGCCGCGACGAGGTGCTGGTGAGCGACGAAACGCTCGGCCGCGACCGCGCGTTCTTCGCCACCGGGGCGGCGCGCGCCGTGCAGGCGCATGGCCACGAGGGGCCGATCGAGTGCTGGCCGATCGAGGGGCGTGCGCAGCCGCGCGCCCTGCACCCGGCCGGGCCGGTGCGCAGCGGCACGCAGGTGTTCGTCGGCCGCGGGCGCGAACTGCAACGGCTCGAACAGCGCCTGGGCGAGGCGCTGGGCGGTGCGCTGCGGCAGGTGGCCATCGTCGGCCCGCCCGGCGTGGGCAAGACGCGCCTGGCGGCCGAGTTCCTGCGGCAGGCCGAGCGCAAGGGCTGCCGGCTGCTGGAGGCCCGCTGCGACAGCGAGATCGATGCGGCCCCGCTGGCACCCTGGGTGCAGTTGCTGCGCGGCGCGCTGCACCTGGGCGCGCCGCGTGCGGCAGGCGGCCTGGATGGGGGCCGCGATGGCGACGGTGAGCGCGACCGCCCTCGCACCCGTGACGATGATCATGAGCGTGGCCGCACCGCAGATGCCGATGACACGGGCGACCGCATGGCCACGCCCTCGGCCCTTGCCCCGGCCCTGCAGGGGCTCGGGCTCGAGCGGCTGGCCGACACGCTGCAGCCGCTGCTGGGTGGGCGGGCGAGATCCACCGGCGGACCGCAGGTCCACGCCGGCGCTGGCGAGCGCCCCCATGCCGCCGCCGTCATCGGCCTGGAGGCCGTGTCGCAAGCGGCCGCCGAAGTGCTGGTGGCCTGCGCCGCGCGCCAGCCGCTGGTGCTCTTCCTGGACGACTGGCATTGGGCCGATGCGGCCGCGCGCCAGGCGCTGGCCACGCTCACCGCCGCGGTGACCGCCGGCCCTTCGCCGGGGCTGTTCGTGCTGAGCTCGCACCGCAGCGTCGACGCCGGCGAGGTGTCGATGCGCCAGGTCGAGGTGCTCGAGCTCGCGCCGCTGTCGGCCGAGGAAGGTGCGCTCAGCATCCGCGCGCTGCTGCCCCAGGCCGACCCCTTCCTCGCCGACGAGATCTACCAGCACTCCGGCGGCAACCCGCTGTTCATCGAGGAACTGTGCCACTCGGCCCGGCACGGGCGCGTGCGCCAGCCGGGTCAGCAGGCCGGCGCCGCGTGGCTGCAGTTGCTGATCGAGTCGCGTGTGGCGCGGCTGCCGGCCGCGCTGGCGGCCCTCGTGCGGCAGCTGGCGGTCATCGGCAACGTGGTGCCGGCGTGGCTGCTGCGCGCGGTGACCGGGCTGGCGCCGGACGACGAGGCCTTGCGCGAGCTGGCCGAGCAGGACCTGCTGTACCCGGAGCCCGCGGGTGCGTCGTTGCGCTTCAAGCATGGCCTGGCGCGCGATGTCATCTACGACTCGGTGGGCCTGCACGAGCGCCGCGCGCTGCATGGCCGCGTGGCCGACGCGCTGGCCAGCCACGCCAGCCAGGCCAGCGAAGACCCGCACGAGGCGCTGGCCTACCACCTGGGTGCCGCCGGGCGCAGCGCCGAAGCCGCGCTGCACGCCGAGAGCGGCGGCGACCGCGCCGCGGCGCTGTCGGCGCTGGACCGCGCGAAGGCGCTGTACCACGCGGCGCTGGCGCACCTGGAGGCGCTGGGGATCGAAGACGCCGGCGGCAGCGCAGGCCAGGGCGCCGCCGCCCGCACCGCGCGCTGGCTGCAGATCGCCAACAAGCTGGGCCTGGTGTGCGTGTTCGACGCGGCGCGCAAGGACCTGCCGGTGTTCGAGCGCGCGGTCCGGCTGGCCAATGGCCAGCCCGACCCGTCGCTGCGCGCCCGCGCCGAGTACTGGCTCGGCTACATCCTCTACGCGCTGGGCCAGGCGCGCGATGCGGTGCGCCACTGCGAGCGCGCCGCGGCGCTGGCCGGCGACGGCGCCGACCCGCTGGCGGTGCAGATCCGCGCCACGCTGGGCCAGGCGCTGGCCGCGGCCAGCCACTACGGCGCCGCCGAGCCTCTGCTGGCCCATGCGGTGGAAGTGAAGCGCGCGCACCGCCGCGGCAGCAAGGCACCGGTGGGCCTGGCCTACTCGCTGGTCTGCCTGGCCTCGGTTCACGGCGATCGAGGCGACTTCGCGCTGGCCGCCGAACTGCTCGACGACGCCTGGGCGCTGCTGCAGGGCCAGGGCGCCGGACATCAGATCGGCGCATCCATCCAGGGCTGGCGCGCCGTCATCCTCGCCTGGCAGGGGCGCTGGGCCGAGGCCGTGGCCGCGGCCGACGAGTCCACGGCGATCGCCGAGCGCACGCACAGCCTGTTCCAGTTCTGCCAGGGCCGCGCCACCGCCGCCTTCGCCAGCTGGGCGGCCACCGGCGACGAGCACGCGGTCGATCGCCTCGCCGAGAGCACGCGCTGGCTCGAGCCGCGCGAAAGCGGCCTGTTCCGCTCGCTTGACCACGGCTGGCTCACCGAAGCCTGGTTTGCGCGCGGCGAGCGCGCGCTGGCCCGCGAGCATGGCGCGCGCGCGCTGATGCGCGAGCGCGCCGGCGACGTGATCGGCGTGGCCCAGGCCTGCCGCGCGCTGGCGCGCGACGCCGCCCAGTGGCGCCGCCCCGAGCGCGCGCAGCACTGGCTGGCTCGCGCCATGCGCGTCGCGGCCCGGCGCGAATCCAGGCACGAGGCGGCCGCCAACCGACTGTGTGCCGCCGAGCTGGCACGGGCCGCCGAAGACCGCGCCACCGCGCGGCGAGAAGCCGACGCCGCGCTGGCGGCCTTCGAGCCGCTGGGCATGGCCTGGCACGCGGGTCAGGCCCGGCAGCTGCTCGCCGACCTGTAGCGCCGCCGCCCGCGACCGCCGGCGCCGCCCTTCAGGGCCGGTCGTCAGCGCTGTCTGGCACCGCCCTCAGCGCTCGACCATCACGATCGTCGACGACGGCGTGCGCTTCAGGCGCCCGGCGGTAAGCAGCGCCGACAGCACACCCAGCAGCACGCCGATGGCCATGCCGTGGCCGGGGCAGGCATGCTTGCCGAACAGGGGGTGCCCGCGATCCATCGTGCCGCCGAACATCAGCAGCTCGGCCTCGGGGTCGTCCATCAGCCCATGCAGGCCGAGCACGAGCTTGGGCGGCTCGGGGGCGTTGCGGCCTTTCTTCGTGCCGGGCTTCTCGCGCCAGATGACACCGGGCACCGGTTCGCGCCGCATCTGCGCGACCAGCGGCTCGCGCAGCACGCGGTGCGCGGCCGGCAGCGTCGGTGCCGCGGCCGCGCCCTCGGCCCACAACAGCGCCTGCAGGTCCCACAGCGTGGTGCCGCCGGTGCGCGAGGGGTCGATCCAGTCGCGCACCACCTGCACGAAGTGCTGGTGCGTCGAGGGGCCGAAGCCGAGCATCGTGCCACCGATGGTCCACACCGCTTCGTCGAACGCCGCCTTGCGGCGGGGGTGCTGCCGCACGAGCGCCTCGTGGATGAACTTCGACAGGCCGACCAGCTGCTCGGGCGGCGTGGCCTCGAGGTACTTGCGCACCGCGCGCTGGATGGCCTGGCCGCGCTTCACGCCGAGCGCCAGCTCGGTGGGCGACGGGTGCGCACCGAAGTTCAGCCGCGCCACGTAGACGAAGTCGCGCGGGCAGTGCGCCTCGGGGCTGTCGTCCAGGTGGGTCTGGGCGCTGTAGCCTTCCTGCATGAACCTGCCCTCGGCGTCGGGCAGGCCCCACCACGCGCGGTACAGCCGCAGGATCACCGCTTCGCTCAGGCGCACGAGGTCGATGGTGGCCGGTTGCCCGAGCGCAGCCAGGTTCTTCAACACCGTGTCGAGCACGCCGGCGGCCACCGCGCGCGCGGTGGCAAAGGCCTTCGGCTCGTCGATGGCGGCGATGGCTGCCTTGATGCCGGAGTCTTCGGCCAGGCGTTTGTGCCCGGGGTCGTCCATGCCGAGGAAGCCCGGCCCGACGCCGGCGGCGAAGCGGCGGCCGTAGCCGCACACCGAATGCCGCGCGCCGCCGTCGCGCAGCACCGAGCGCACTTTCGCCTTGCGCCCTTCGAGCAGGCCGTAGGCGGTCTGCAGCCTGCCACCGCAGGCGTTGACGGCGCGCCACAGCGTGTCCTTGTCGTCGCGGCGCCCCTGCAGCATGAGCTTGCGTTTCTCGAAGGCGTGGCCGGCGGGCTGATAGCGCTCGCCCTTCAGCGGGCAGGTGGCCGCGGGCGGCGCGGGTGCGTCGGCGTCGAAGCCGGCCGCCAACGCCCTGAGCCCGGTGAGCGAGGGCGCGAAGAGGTACAGGCCCCATTCCAGATCGACCATCGGCAAGTCGCCCAGGTCGACCGTGACGACGCGGCCATCGGCCTCGGCCCACTGCATGAGGCGCGGCGTACCCTTGACCGGCACGCCGAGCATCGGGTCGCTGTGCGACGAGTGCACACCGCTGCTGTTGCCGCCGGCCACCCAGCGCTGCAGCGTCTCGAACTGCTCGGCCAGGCTCGCGCAGTAGGCCATGAAGATGAGGCCCCGCTCGGCCTCGGCCTCGGGCGTGCCCTCGCCGGCCCAGCGCGGCCCGTACGACATGCCACGGCGCAGGATGCGCGGCAGCTTGCGCCCCTGCTCGGCACGCCAGGGCGAGCGTGGGTTGGCGCGGCGGATGTGCGCCGCGAACGGGCAGCGCGCGCCCTGCGGGTCGGCGTCGTAGTTGAAGTCGTTGCCGGTGCCCACGCCATCGTCGGCCAGCACGGTGCCGTCGTGGCGGCGGCCCATCAGCCGGGCGGCGATGGCGTCGCGCGCGGCGCGCTGCTCGGCGGCCGGGCGCTCGTCGTATTGCGGGTCGCGCGCGGCCGCGGCCCGCGCCAGCATCGCCTGCCAGCGGCCGACATGCTGGCGCAGCTTGCGCACGACGAGGAAGCTGCCGTTGTCCATCAGCCGGTCGGCCACGTCGGGGAAGCGCCCCGGGTCGCGGTCGCCCGGCTGGCCGAGATAGAGCTCGCCCGCCTCGACGCTGTTGTCCCAGGCCCGGAAGGCCGGCGCCGGCGTGGTGCCATGGCGCGGCTCGGGCTGGCTGAAACCGTCCTGGAACCCGAAGTGCTCGGTGACGGTGGCGCCACCGGGCTGCCGGGCGTAGCTGCGCATCGGCTCGGCGGCCAGCAGGAGCACGCCATCGCGCACCGGGTCGATGGCCTCGGCGAGCCTTTCCAGCGCGCTGTGCGAAACGCGGTCGGCTTCGCTGCCGGACGCCAGCCGGTACTGCAGCACGATGTGCACGGTGCCGAGGTCCACCTCGATCGGCGGCGGCGGCGCGTCCGGCGCAGCGGCAACCGGCGCAGCGGCAACCTGTGAAGCGGGCACGCGCAGCCGCGGCCGCCGCCAGTGCTCGGGATGGTTGGTGCGGACGTCGCCCAGCAGGCCGGCGCGCGCTTCCATGCCCTCGATGAACTCTTGCGGAAAGCGGTCGATGCGCGAAGGCGGCACGCCCAGCGCGCGCAGTCCGTGGGCGGTGAAGGCGATGTTCCAGACCAGTGGCTCGTCCAGCGCGGCGGCTTGCTGCGCGGTGGTGCGGCCCAGCCGGCCGACCCACTGGCGCGCCTGCGCCGCACTGGTCACGCGCAGCAGCAGCAGGCTGCCGTGCGTGACGCCTTCGTGGCGCTGGTGGATGCCGCTTTGGATGTCGGCGGGGTCGAAGCGGGCCGGCTTGCCGGCCGGCGGCTTCTCGCCCGTGGGTGGGCCGAGCAGCCATCGCACGTGTTCGCGGTGCGGCTGCAGCCCGGGCTCGGCCTGCGCCTGCGCAAGGAAGGCGCGGAACTCGGGCATGGCACGCTGCGCGAAGTTCAGCAAGCGCTCGTCGTCGCGCTCCTGATTGCGGGGGTGCAGCAGGCGCAGGTCGTACAGGCCCTTCAACGCGCGCAGGTTGTTGGCCACCACCTCGCGCCGCACCTCGGCCGGCGCCGCGGCCAGGTTCCTCAACGCGGTGGGCGTGTCCACGGGCGCGGGCACCGTGTGGCGGGCGATCGCGCGGCGCGCGTCGGCGGGGTCGGCCTGCTCGCGCTGGCAGCGTTCGACGGCTTCGGCGTAGCGCGTGTCCAGCACCGAGCCGGCGCTTTCGGTGTACAGGATGCCGGCGGGCACCTCGTGCTCGCGCACCCAGCGGCAGTAGGCATCGTAGCTGTGCTGCGTGCTCAGCCGGTAGCCCACGGTGTTGCAGAAGATCGCGTCCAGCAGGTAGCCCAGGTCGCGGTAGATGACGCGCATGTACGGTTCCCAGCCGCCGTCGAAGACGACGTTGAGGTACAGGCGGTAGATGCCGGCCTCCAGCACGCCGGGCGGCAGCGGGTCTTCGCCGCGCGAGCCCACACGCGGCGGAATCACCGCGTAGCGAAACGACTGCAGGATGCCCAGGCGCCCGACGGCGTCAGGGAACGGGGTGGCGAAGCGCGCCATCTCGCGACCACCCACGCGGATGGCCATCAGCGTCTTGAGCAGCACCTCCAGCCGGCGCGCGTAGGTGACGGTGTCGGCACCCGGGATGAAGCCCGGCTTCACCGGCGCGACCAGCGCCAGGTTGGCAGTGCCATTGAGGGCGGTGCTCTTGATGTCGGGGCGCATGGACCTCGCTCCTGCTCTTGTTGGGGGGCCGGCCGGCCCCGCCGCAGGCCGGGCGCGCCATGGGGCGGGCGGCACAACGGCCCGAGCGATTCGCGCACGGCGGCACGCCCGGGGTCATCATGCCGTTGACGGATGACGCCGACACGGCCGCCAACCGGCTGCTGCCCGGCTGCTGCCCGGCTGCTGACCGGCCGCTGACCGGCCGCTGACCGGCCGCTGACCGGGCCGGAAACGAAAAAGGCCCCGCGTTGGCGCGGGGCCCCTGGGGCTTCTTGCGGGCGCGACCTGCGCCCGACGCGCCGATCAGATCCGCTCGAACACCGCGGCAATGCCCTGCCCGCCACCGATGCACATCGTGACCAGGGCGTAGCGGCCGTTCACGCGTTGCAGCTCGTACAGCGCCTTGGTGGCGATGAACGCGCCCGAGCAGCCGATCGGGTGACCCAGCGCGATGGCGCCGCCGTTGGCGTTGGTCTTGGCCGGGTCGAGCTCGAGCCCGCGCGAGACGGCGATGGCCTGCGCAGCGAAGGCCTCGTTGCTCTCCACCACGTCCATCTGGCTGACCGACAGGCCCGCCTTCTTCAGCGCCAGCTTGGACGCCGGGATCGGGCCCTCGCCCATGATCTCGTTGGGCACGCCGGCCACCGCGTAGCTCACCAGGCGCGCCAGCGGCTTGCCGTAGCCGGCCTTGGCGGCCACCTCGGCATCGGCCAGCACGAAGAAGGCCGCACCGTCGTTGATGCCGCTGGCGTTGCCCGCGGTGACCGTGCCGTCCTTCTTGAACGCCGGCTTGAGCTTGGCCAGCGTCTCCATCGTGGTGCTGGCCTTCACGTACTCGTCGGTGTCGAAGGTGACCGGGCCCTTCTTGGTCTCCTTGACGATGGGCACGATCTGGCTCTTGAAGCGGCCCTCGGCGATGGCCACGCCGGCGCGACGCTGGCTTTCCACCGCCAGCGCGTCCTGCTGCTCGCGGGTGATGCCCCACTTGGCCGCCAGGTTCTCGGCGGTGATGCCCATGTGGCCCACGCCGAACGGGTCGGTGAGCGTGGCCACCATCATGTCGAGCACCTTGGTGTCGCCCATGCGCGCGCCGGTGCGCATCGCGGTGCTGAGGTAGCCGCCGCGGCTCATCACCTCCACGCCGCCGCCGACGCCGTAGTCGCAGTCGCCGAGCAGGATGTTCTGCGCCGTCGTCACGATGCCCTGCAGGCCCGAGCTGCACAGCCGGTTGACCGACATCGCCACGCTGTCCATCGGCAGGCCGGCCTGGATCGCGGCCACGCGCGCCACGTAGGGGAAGCGGCTCTCGGTGGGAATGGTGTTGCCCACGGTCACGTAGTTGATGACCTTGGGGTCGACGCCGCTTCTCTTGACGGCCTCTTTCATCACCATGCCGGCCAGTTCGGCCGGCTCGGTGTCTGCGAGGCTGCCGCCGAAACTGCCGACCGCGGAACGCACCGCGCTCAACACCACCACATCACGCTTGCTCATGGATCGTCTCCTGCCGGGGAAAGGGAACTCGGGGGAGTCAGCGGGTCCTGCAGCGCAAGGCGAACTGACCTTGCTGGAGCCCGCGCCCCACCAGGATTGTCGAGTAGACGCCTGGCGGCTGGCCGGGAGCTTACACCCGAGGAAACCGGGGCGGCGCCGGCCCGGGCACCCCCGCAAGCGAGCGATGCGGCAGCGTGGCGCCGCCCCGGCGGTCGGCATATGCTGGCCGGTCAGGACCGACGGCGACGCCGTGCCGCCGACGGCCGGTCGAGCGTCGGGATTCCCCGGGAGGATTCGATGGTCAAGCGCCTGTTCATGCTCCTGCTGGCCGCGGCGGCGGCCCTTGCTCTGCCGGTGCTGGCCCAAGCGCCCTCCCAGACGCGCGTGGACGTGGCCACACCGGCCAGCTACACCGCAGCCCCCGGCAGCATGGCGGCGATCACGCTGAACTGGTACCGCCTGCCGATGGCGGCGAACTACCTGCAGTTCATGCACCTGGTGAACGCGGCCGGGGCGGCGTGGTCGGTGGACGACCACCTGACCAGTTCGGCCAGCTGGACCGCCGGGCCGTTCTCCGAGACCCGCACGATCACCGTGCCGGCGGCGTTGAGCGCAGGCACGTACGACATCCGGGTCGGCCTGTCGGGCGGCAATCCGTGGACCGACCTGGCGCTGGCCATAGGCGCGGGGGTCACCGACCCGGGCAACGACCGCCGCTACAAGGTGGGCACGCTCACCGTGTCTTCCGGCGGCAACGTGGCGCCGCAGATCACCTCCACGCCCATCACGACCGCCCGCGTGGGCGTGGCCTACTCGTACCGCGTGACGGCCGCCGACGCGAACGGCGACACGCTGCGCTTCTCGCTGACGCGGGCTCCCAGCGGCATGACGATCAACGCGACGAGCGGCCAGATCAGCTGGACGCCCAGTGCGGCGCAGGTCGGCAACCGATCGGTGACGGTGCGGGTGGCCGATCCGGCCGGGCTGGCCGCGACCCAGTCGTACACCATTGCGGTGTCCAGCGGCAACGTGGCGCCGCAGATCACCTCCACCCCGGTCACGGCGGCGACCGTGGGCGTGGCCTATGCCTACAGCGTGACGGCCACCGATGCCAATGGCGACGCGCTGAGCTACTCGCTCACCCAGGCCCCCGCGGGCATGACGATCGGCGCGACCACCGGCCAGATCGCCTGGACACCCACGGCCGCACAGACCGGCAATCACGCCGTTACCGCGCGCGTGGCCGACCCCGGCGGGCTGGCAGCGACGCAGTCGTTCACCGTCACCGTGGCCAGTGTC
Source organism: Rubrivivax sp. (assembly GCA_016788525.1). Classification (GTDB taxonomy): domain Bacteria; phylum Pseudomonadota; class Gammaproteobacteria; order Burkholderiales; family Burkholderiaceae_C; genus Rubrivivax. The sequence continues at coordinate 6,209 of JAEUPD010000002.1, read as the reverse complement.
AACGTGGCCCCGCAGATCACTTCCACGCCGGTGACGGGCGCGACGGTCGGCGCGGCCTATGCCTACCGGGTGACGGCCACCGACGCCAATGGCGACGTGCTGAGCTACTCGCTCACCCAGGCCCCGGCGGGCATGACGATCGGCGCGACCACCGGCCAGATCGCCTGGACACCCACCGCCGCGCAGACCGGCAATCACGCCGTCACGGCACGCGTGGCCGACCCCGGCGGGCTGGCAGCGACGCAGTCGTTCACCATCACGGTGGCCAGTGTCAACGTGGCCCCGCAGATCACCTCCACGCCGCTCACCAGCGCGACGGTCGGCGCCGCGTATGCCTACCGGGTGACGGCCACCGACGCCAATGGCGACGTGCTGAGCTACTCGCTCACCCAGGCCCCGGCCGGCATGACGATCAACGCCACCGGTGGCCAGATCAGCTGGACGCCCACCTCCACCCAGACCGGCAGCCACGCTGTCACGTCGCGCGTGGCCGACCCCGGCGGCCTGGCAGCGACGCAGTCGTTCACGGTGACGGTGGTGACCAGCGCCAGCCCGTCGCCGCAGATCGGGAACTCCTGGCGGATCATGCCGGTGGGAGACTCGAACACCGAGAACCTGGCGGCGTTCCCCGGCTACCAGACCATCACCCAGGCCTTGAGCGCGAGCGGCAGGAACTCGCAGGTGTTCGCCTACATGAACCCGAACGAACCGGCGGTCGTCAGCCCGGTGACGGCGCCGCAGATCGGCCGCAGCGGCTGGAACACGAGCCACGTCATCTCGCAGATCAACGGCTGGGTGGACCAGGTCACGCCCGACATCGTGCTGCTCAACATCGGCGTGAACGACGGGTACTTCCCCACCGACCCCGCCGCGCAGGACGCGGTGGTCGGCCGCATCGCAACCATCGTCGACATGATCCACGCGCGCAACTCGCGCACCGCGGTGTTCGTTTCCAACTTCGAACGCGCATCGGACCCGATGCCCACGATGTACAGCAAGATCCAGCAGATGGTGCAGGCCAAGGCCGCGCAGAGCAGCGGCATCTTCTACAAGGTCTTCTTCGTGCCATCGCTCACCGGGGTGCTGGGCACGATGTACGTGAGCGACGGCGTGCACCCGAACGACTCGGGCCGCCTGATCACGATGAACCACTGGAAGGAAGCGGTGCTGAGCTACGTGCAGACCGGCAACGTGCCGCTGCCGACGGCTTCGGCCGTGCCGCTGACCACGCGCGTGGACCTCGCCACGCCGTCCACCACCTACGCGCTGCCCGGCGCCCGGGTGGGCATCAACCTCAACTGGTACCGCATGCCGATGGCAGCGAACCTGATGCAGTTCATGCACCTGAGCGTCAACAGCGTGCCGGTGGCATCGGTCGATGATCACTTCACCTCTTCGGCAACCTGGGCGCCGGGGCCGTTCGCCCAGACCCGCACGATCACCGCGCCGACGGCGCCGGGCACCTATGAGATCCGCGTCGGCCTCTCCGGCGGCAACCCGTGGAAGGACTTCGCGCTCATCAGCGGGGTGGGCGTGCTGGACGAGAGGAATTTCCACACCTACCGGGTGGGAACGCTCGTGGTGACGAACACGCCGCCGCCGTGATCGTGCTTCAGCCGGCCGCCCCGCCCGGGCCGCCCCGGGCGGCGGCAAGACCAGCGGCTGGCCAGGTGTCGTGCAGCCTGTGTGGCGGTACCGGCGGACGAGGCGCTTGACGATGGAGCAGACGGAAGGGAAGCGGTCGATGGAAGCGGCGGAGGCGATGCAGGCCGGCGCCGCCGTGCTGGTGCTGGTGGACTACCAGGCCCGGCTGATGCCCGCCATCCATGACGCCCAGGCGGTGGTCGCCCACGGCGTGCTGCTCGCGCAGGCAGCACACGCGCTGGGCATCCCGGTCATCGGCACCGAGCAGAACCCCGCCGCCCTCGGGCCGAATGTCGAGTCGATCCGGTCCGAATGCCCGGTGACGCTGGCCAAGACGCACTTCGACGCCTGCGCCGACGGACTGCTCGACACCCTGCGCGCCGCGAAGCCGCAGGGGCGCCGGGAGGTCGTCATCGCCGGATGCGAGGCGCATGTGTGCATGATGCAGACGGCGCTGGGCCTGCTGCGCGCCGGCGAGCGCGTCTGGGTGGTGGCCAGTGCCAGCGGGTCGCGCCGCCCGGCCGACCACGCCGCCGCCATGGCGCGCCTGGGCCGCGCTGGCGCCACGATCGTGACCCACGAGATGGTGCTGTTCGAGTGGCTGGGCGATTGCGAGCATGCGCGCTTTCGCCAGGTGCTGAAGATCATCAAGGGCGCAGGCTGAGGGCTCTTTCGGTAGGCGCCGGCAGGCTGCTTTCGGCCCGCAGGCGGCGCATGCCACGAGGGACTGCGCTCACCGGAAATTCCTGCTGCGCGAAGCCAGCCCTGCCAGCAGCCCGGAGTGATCGACCAGCTTGCGCGCCACGAGGTGGCGCACCTCGCCTTCACGCTGCCAGATGCCGAACACGGTGAGCAGCGTGCTGGCCAGGAGCGGCTTGCGCTGGGCCTCGGCCACCGCCGGCCAGACGATGACGTTGACGGCGCCGGTCTCGTCTTCCAGCGTCACGAAGACCACGCCCTTGGCGGTTTCCGGCCGCTGGCGGTGGGTGACGATGCCGCTGGCGCGCGCCAGCCGGCCGTGCGGGTAGGTGCGCAGCACCGCGGCCGGCTGCACCTTGAAGGCGGCGAGTTCGCTGCGCAGCAGGGCCACGGGGTGCTGCGCCAGGCTCAGGCCCGTGGCGCGGTAATCGGCAAGCACGGTGTCGGCCACGCCCGGCGCGGCGAGTTCGGCGTGCTCTTCGTGCGTGCGCGTCTTTGCCAGCATCGGTGTGGCGCGGGTGTCGATGCCGGCCACCGCCCACGCGGCCTGGTGTCGGTGGCCGGTGAGCGGCGCCAGCGCATTGGCGCCGGCCAGCAGGGCCAATGAGTGCGCATCGAGCGCGGCGCGCCGCGTGAGGTCTTCGGGCGTGGTGAACGGCGCTTCGGCGCGCGCGGCGACGATGCGCGCCGCGGCGTCTTCGGTGAAGCCGCTGATGCGGCCAAAGCCCAGGCGCACGGGCCACAGCGGGGACGGGTCCGCTTCGAGCGTGCTGTCCCAATCGCTCACCGCCACGTCCACCGGCAACACCTGCACGCCATGCTCCTTGGCATCACGCACCAGCTGCGCCGGTGCATAGAAGCCCATCGGCTGGCTGTTCAGGAGCGCGGCGAGGAAGGCATCGGGGTGGTGGCGCTTGAGCCACGCGCTCACGTACACCAGCAACGCAAAGCTCGCCGCGTGGCTTTCGGGGAAGCCGTATTCGCCAAAGCCCTCGATCTGCTTGAAGATGCGCTCGGCAAATTCGCGCGGATATCCCTTCTCGACCATGCGGCCGACCAGCCGCTCGTAGAAGGGGCCGAGGCCGCCCTTGCGCTTCCAGGCCGCCATCGCGCGGCGCAGCGCGTCGGCTTCGCCGGGGGTGAAGTCGGCGGCCAGGATCGCCAGCTGCATCACCTGCTCCTGGAAGATGGGCACGCCCAGCGTGCGCGCGAGCGCCTGCCGCACTTCATCGCTCGGGTAGTCCACCGGCTCCTCGCCGCTGCGGCGGCGCAGGTACGGGTGCACCATGCCGCCCTGGATGGGGCCGGGGCGCACGATGGCCACCTCGATGACAAGGTCGTAGAAGTTGCGCGGCTTCAACCGCGGCAGCATGCTCATCTGCGCGCGGCTTTCGACCTGGAAGGTGCCCACGCTGTCGCCGGCGCACAGCATGTCGTAGACGGCCGGGTCTTCGGCGGGCACGTCTTGCATGCGGAATTCCGGCAGACCTTGCTTCTGCGCGACGAAGACGAGCGCCCGCTTGATGGCGCTGAGCATGCCCAGTGCCAGCAGGTCCACCTTCAGCAGGCCCAGCGCATCGAGGTCATCCTTGTCCCACTGGATGACGCTGCGGTCTTCCATCGCGGCGTTTTCCACCGGCACCAGGCGCGCCAGGTCGTCGCGCGCGATGACGAAGCCGCCGGGGTGCTGCGAGAGGTGGCGCGGAAAGCCGATGAGCTGCGTGGTGAGCTCCACCCACAGTTTGCAGACGGGCGACTCGGGGTCGAAGCCGTTTTCGGCCAGGCGCTCGGGCTGGATGCGGCGGCCGTCGAACCAATGCTGGCTCTTGCTCACCGCGTCGATGCGGTCGAGGTCGATGTTGAGCGCGCGGCCGATGTCGCGCAACGCGCTGCGTGGCCGGTAGCTGATGACCACCGCGGTGAGCGCGGCGCGGTGGCGGCCGTACTTGCGGTCGACGTCCTGGATCACCTCTTCGCGGCGCTGGTGCTCGAAGTCGACGTCGATGTCCGGCGGCTCGTTGCGCTCGCGGCTGACGAAGCGCTCGAACAAGAGCGTCATGCGCGCCGGGTCGACTTCGGTCACGCCCAGGCAATAACACACCGCCGAGTTGGCCGCGCTGCCGCGGCCCTGGCACAGGATGCCCTGCGCGCGCGCCCACTGCACGAGGTCGGCCACGGTGAGAAAGTAGGGTTCGTAGCGCAGCTCGGCGATGAGCGCCAGTTCGTGCTCGATCGTCGCGCGCACGGCGCTTGGCACGCCGCCGGGCAGATGCCCGAAGCGCTTCACCACGCCCTCTTCCGTAAGCTGCCGCAGCCAGGTGGCCGGCGTGTGGCCGGCGGGCACGATCTCTTCCGGATATTCGTAGCGCAGTTCGTCGAGCGAAAACGCGCAGCGGGCCGCCCATTGCACGCTGGCTTGCAGCCACTCGGGGCGGAACAGCTGCGTGAGGCGGGCGCGCGAGCGCAGGTGCGCCTCGGCATTCGGTTCCAGCGCAAAGCCGCACTCGGCCACGGGCTTGTTCAGCCTGGTCGCGGTGAGCGCGTCTTGCAGCGGCTTGCGCGAGCGTGCGTGCATCAGCACGCTGCCCACGGCGACGATGGGCAGGCCGGTGAGCTGCGACACCTGCTCGGTGATGTCGGCCAGCAGCGCATCGTGCGCGTGCAGCAGCTGCGGCAGCGCGAGCGCGGCGCGCCCATCGGGCCCGGCCCCGAACCAGGTCTTCAGCCACAGCGCCTGCGCCAGCAGCGTTTCGAACGGCTGCGCGGTGCCCAGCACCGGCGGCACGAGCAGCAGCGCCAGGCAATCGGGCAGGCCGGCCAGCGTGGGCAGGTGCGGCACGCGGCCTTCCACGTCGGACATCAGCGCCAGGTACTCGCCCTTGCCGGCGCGGCGGCGCGCCACGGTGATCCACTGCGAAAGGTTGCCGTAGCCGCGGCGCGTCTGCGCCAGCAGCACGAGGTGCGGGCCGGCGGCCTCGGCGGTGGCGGGCGCGACGCCGCCGGGTGCGCTGGGAATGGCGGCGGCGGCCACCGCGGCCGTGGCCGCGCTCATCGCAGGCGGCACCTTGCGGCGCGCCTTGGCGGCAGGCCTGGCGCCCGGCTTGGCAGGGGGCGGCTGCGCCACCGCCAGTGGCGCCTTCGCGGCCTGCGCCGGTGCGTGCGCGGGCATTGCGCTCGCCGGCGGCCTGGCCGCGCGCGACAGCCGCATCTCGGCGCCGACGATGAAGTGCATGCCCAGCCGCCTGGCCTCGGCATGGGCGCGCACCACGCCGGCCAGCGAACACTCGTCGGTGATGGCCAGCGCGGCGTAGCGCAGCGCGTGCGCGCGCGCCACCAGCTCCTCAGGGTGCGACGCGCCGGTGAGGAAGCTGAAGTTGCTGCGGCAATGCAGCTCGGCGTAGCCGGGAAGCGGAGAAACCATGGCCGGGATGCAGGGCCGTCACGACGGCATCTCCACCCCATAGCGCCCTGCCGGCTCTTCCACGCGCCGCGGCGGCGGCCGCCCGCGCGCCACGGCGGCGCCGTGCCGCATGTCCACGCCGGGGCCGCGGTGGGGGTCGGGCCGGTGATCGGGCCGATGATCAGGCCGATGCTCGGCTGAGTACTGCCGCGAGGGATGAAAGCGCTCTTCCATCGCACCCACGCCGCCCACCGGTGCAAAGCCGCCGGCCCCGCCGACCAACGCCGCGCCCGGGGAAGCGCTGCCGGGCGCCCCGCCCAGCACGTCGAGCGGGCTGCGCACCCCGCCGCCGCCCAGCCGCAGCACATGCGTGTAGATCATCGTCGTGCTCACGTCGATGTGGCCGAGCAGTTCCTGCACGGTGCGGATGTCGTAGCCGCCTTGCAGCAGGTGCGTGGCGAACGAG
>JAEUPD010000045.1 GCA_016788525.1 Rubrivivax sp. | reverse complement strand
AGGTGCCGGTGCCCAGCGAGCTGACGTAGTACATGCGCCCGGCGCTGTCGAAGCCGAACACGCGGCCGTCGGGGGCGACGAAGTTGCGCGGGTACATGAAGTCCAGCCCGCTGGTGTTGGCGTTGGAGAGCAGGCGGAACGCGCCGTCGGCCTGCCGCACCTCGGGGCGGTCGGTGCCGCCGCTGCCGCCCTGGATGTAGATCTCGCCGTTGAGCATCATCGTCGAGGACGAGTACCAGCGCGCCCGGTTCATGTCGGCCTGGCGTGTGAGCGTGCTGCCGGCGCTGGTGAACAGGTTGCTGTTGGAGTTGCCGGTGTTGGTGGTGCCGGTGCCTGTCCAGTTGTCGCCCCCCGCGATGAACACCTGGCCGCCCGCGGGCAGCAGGATCTGGCTGCTGCAGAAGATGTCGGTGCCACTGCCGTTGCTGAACGTCATGTGGCTGTTTTCGGCGATGTCCCACACTGCGTACTGGAAGATCGCGGTCTGGCGGCCGGTGTTGTCGGTGCCGTAGCTGAGCACGCGGCCGTCGGCCGTGAGCACGGCATGCACCGGAATCACCGGCCACGGCACCACGGGGCCGAACTGGCCCTTGACGTGCGCGTCGGCGTTCACCGGCGTGCCGGCAGGCAGCTTCTGAATGCGGGGCCGCTCTGCCTTCGCGGCGGGCCCCTGCTCCACCGGTTCTTCACTGCCACCGCATGAAGCCACGAGGGCCGCGGCAGGGACGACGAAAAGGCTGGCCAGCGCGGCCTTCAGCATGCGTGCGGTCATGGGGCTCCCTCGGGTGCCGCGCACTGGATCCGCGCGACAGGTCGGCTCGTTACCGCATGTTGCGAATCGGTCTTCGAGCCAACAACCCCCGGCTTGCGGGTCGGGTCGCACCGGATGTGCCCGGGCGCGCAGTGCGCCGCGCGGGTGCGGGGGCGCAAAGGGCAGTCCCGGGCGGCGGCGCGGTGCGCCAAGCGCCCCTTGTGTCACCTCGCTGCTCCTTGCCTCACCTCGCCGGCCATCACGCGACGCGCCTCCCTATACTGGCCGATTCCCCCTCGCCATGCGCCCTGCCGTACAGGGCGAACCACCGCCATGTCCCGAGGTGTCATCCGCATCCGCGGTGCCCGCCAGCACAACCTGAAGAACCTCGACCTGGACATCGCCACCGGCCAGATGACCGTGGTGACGGGGCCGAGTGGTTCGGGCAAGTCGAGCCTTGTCTTCGACACCCTCTACGCGGAAGGGCAGCGGCGCTACGTCGAGACCTTCAGCGCCTACGCGCGGCAGTTCCTCGACCGCATGGACCGGCCGGCCGTGGACAAGGTGGAAGGCGTGCCGCCGGCGATTGCCATCGACCAGACCAACCCGGTGCGCACCTCGCGCTCGACGGTCGGCACGATGACCGAGCTGAACGACCACCTGAAGCTGCTGTACGCGCGCGCTGCACAGCTGTTCGACAAGGCCACGGCGTTACCGGTACGGCACGACTCGCCGGAGACGATCTTCGAAGACCTGATGGCGCGGGCCGCGGCTGCGGGTGACCCGCGGCTCGTGTTCACCTTTCCGGTGGAGCTGCCGGCCGACACCAGCGCAGAGCAGCAGGAGCAGTGGCTCGCGGCCAGCGGCTTCACGCGTGTGGCCGGGGAGCGGGTGCTGAACGGCAAGAAGCAGCTCGACGTGGTGGCCGACCGCCTGCGGCTGGCCGGCGCCGAGAAGGTGCGGGTGGTCGAAGCGATCGAGCTCGCTTTGAAGCGCGGCGGCGGGCGGCTGAACGTGCTGGCTGGCGAGGGCACCGCCGACGCGCCGCCGTGGCGCTACAGCACCGGCCTGCACTGCCCGGAAAGCGACATCCGCTATGCCGACCCGCAGCCGGGCCTGTTCAGCTTCAACAGCGCCTACGGCGCCTGCGACACCTGCCGCGGCTTCGGCCGCGTGATCGGCGTCGACTGGGGCCTGGTCATCCCCGACGGCAAGAAGACGCTGCGCAACGGCGCCATCAAGCCGCTGCAGACGCCGGCGTGGGCCGAGTGCCAGGACGACCTGCTGCGCTATGCCGGCGAAGCCGGCATCCCGCGCGACACGCCGTGGCTGCAGCTCACCGAAGCGCAGCGCCACTGGGTGCTGGAAGGCTCCCCGCACTGGAAGGGCGACTGGCACAAGGCCTGGTACGGCGTGCGCCGCTTCTTCGAGTACCTCGAGAGCAAGGCGTACAAGATGCACATCCGCGTGCTCTTGTCGAAGTACCGCAGCTACACGCCCTGCGGGGCGTGCGGCGGCGCGCGGCTGAAGCTCGAGTCGCTGCTGTGGCGGCTGGGTTCGAAGGCCGATGCCGATGCGGTGCTGCCGCCCGCGCAGCGCTACCTGCCGGTGGGCGCGGGCTGGTCGCGCGCGCAGCTGGAAGCGCTGCCCGGGCTTTCGCTGCACGATCTGATGCAGCTGTCGATCGAGCGCCTCGCGCGCTTCTTCGGCGGCATCGAGCTGCCGAGCGCGCTGCACGACGACGCGCTGAAGCTGCTGCTCGCCGAGATCCGCACGCGGCTGAAGTACCTGGTCGATGTCGGCCTGGGCTACCTCACGCTCGACCGCCAGAGCCGCACGCTGAGCGGTGGCGAGGTGCAGCGCATCAACCTCACCACCGCGCTCGGCACCTCGCTCGTCAACACGCTGTTCGTGCTCGACGAGCCGAGCATCGGCCTGCACCCGCGCGACATGCAGCGCATCGTCGAGGCCATGCACCGGCTGCGCGATGCCGGCAACACGCTGGTGGTGGTGGAACACGACCCGGCGGTGATGCTGGCGGCCGACCGGCTGATCGACCTCGGCCCGGGGCCGGGCGAACGCGGCGGCCGCATCGTCTTCGATGGCACACCCGCCGCGGCGCGCGATGCCGATACGCTGACCGGCGCGTACCTCGGCGGGCGCAAGCAGGTGAGCCTCGGGCACCGGCGGCCGGTATGGCCGCCGCCGGCCAAGCTGATCCTCACCGGCGCGCGCGAGCACAACCTGCAGGGCAGCACGGTCGAGCTGCCCCTGCAGCGGCTGGTGTGCGTGACCGGCGTTTCAGGCTCCGGCAAGAGCACCCTGATTCAAGACGTGCTCTACCCCGCGCTGGCGCGCCACTTCGGCCGCGCCACCGAGGCCCCCGGCGTGCACGAGCGGCTGCTGGGCGCCGAGCAGCTGGCCGACGCGGTGTTCGTCGACCAAAGCCCCATCGGCAAGACGGCGCGCAGCAACCCTGCCAGCTATGTCGGCGCCTTCGACGGCCTGCGCGAGATCTTCGCCAACGCGCCGCTGGCGCGCGAACGCAGCTACTCCGCCGGCACCTTCAGCTTCAACGCCGGCGACGGCCGCTGCCCGGCCTGCGGCGGCAGTGGCTTCGAGCACGTGGAGATGCAGTTCCTCTCCGACGTGTACCTGCGCTGCACCGACTGCGACGGCAAGCGCTACCGCGCCGAAGTGCTGGACGTGAAGGTGATGCGCGGCCCGCAGCAATACAGCATCGCCGATGTGCTGCAGCTCACCGTGGCCGAGGCGGTGCAGGTGTTCGGCGGCGACCGCGACGTGGTGGCGCGCCTGCAGCCGCTGGTGGACGTGGGGCTGGACTACGTGCGCCTCGGGCAGCCCGTGCCCACGCTCAGCGGCGGTGAAGCGCAACGGCTCAAGCTCGCCGGCTTCCTGGCCGAGGCGGCGGCCAGCGCATCCAGGCAGCCGGTGGCGAAGAAGGGCACGCTGTTCCTGTTCGACGAGCCGACCACCGGCCTGCACTTCGACGACATCGCCAAGCTGATGCGTGCGCTGCGCAAGCTGCTCGATGCCGGGCATTCGCTGCTGGTGATCGAGCACAACCTCGATGTCATCCGCGCGGCCGACTGGATCGTCGACCTCGGCCCCGAGGGCGGCGAGGCCGGCGGGCAGCTGGTATGCGCCGGCACGCCCGACGACGTGAAGATGCACGCCACGTCTCACACAGGCGCCGCCTTGCGCGACTACGAAGTGGCGATGGCCAGCGGCGCGCCGGCAGTGCGCGACGGCGAAGATGATGCAGGCGGCCGACCGTTGCAGACGCTGGTGACGGCGCGCCGCCAGGCACGCGCCGTGCTCGACGAAGCGCTGCGCGCCGCGCACACCGAACTCGGCGATGGGGCGGAAGCCATCCGCATCGTCAACGCCAGGGAGCACAACCTCAAGAGCCTGAGCGTCGACATCCCGCGCGGCAAGTTCAACGTCGTCACCGGCGTCTCGGGCTCGGGCAAGAGCACGCTGGCCTTCGACATCCTGTTCAACGAAGGCCAGCGGCGGTACCTGGAGAGCCTGAACGCCTATGCGCGCAGCATCGTGCAGCCGGCCGGCCGGCCCGAGGTGGACGCGGTCTACGGCATTCCGCCCACGGTGGCGATCGAGCAACGCCTCAGCCGCGGCGGCCGCAAGAGCACGGTGGCCACCACCACCGAGGTCTGGCACTTCCTGCGCCTGCTGTGGGTGAAGCTCGGCCTGCAGCACTGCGTGCACGACGGCGCGCCGGTGAAGGCGCAGAGCGCCGAGAGCATCGCGGCGCAGATCGTGCGGGACCACGCCGGCCAGCACGTGGGCCTGCTGGCGCCGCTGGTGGTCAACCGCAAGGGTGTCTACACCGATCTCGCCAAGTGGGCCCACGCCCGTGGCCACACGCACCTGCGCGTGGATGGCGAGTTCATCCCCACGCTACCCTTCCCGCGCATCGACCGCTTCAAGGAACACACGATCGAGCTGCCGGTGGGCGACCTCATCGTCGGCCCCGACAACGAAGCGCGCCTGCGTGAACTGCTGCAGCAGGCGCTGGAGCAGGGCCGCGGCGTGCTGCACCTGCTGTGGCCGCTGGACAAGCTGGCCGTGGGCATGGACTTCGGCGGCACCGGGCGCGGCGTGGGCGAGGTCAAGGTCTTCAGCACCAAGCGCGCCTGCCCGGTGTGCGGCACCAGCTACGCCGAGCTGGACCCGCGCATGTTCTCGTACAACAGCAAACACGGCTGGTGCACCAGCTGCGTCGGCACCGGGCTGAAGCTCACGCGCGAGCAGCGCAAGGCCTACGACGACAGCGTGCGTGATGACGACAACCAGGGCCGCGAGATGACCTTCCCCTCGGAAGAGCCCGAGGTCGAAGGCGTGGAGGACCTGGCCTGCCCGGACTGCCACGGCGCGCGCTTGAACCCGACCTCGCTGAAGGTGAGCTTCGAGGGCGCGGCGATCGACGCCGTGGCGAGGATGTCGGTGCACGAGGCGCGGGCCTGGGTGGCCGGGCTGAAGCTCGCGGGCCGCGATGCCGACATCGCGCGCGACGTGGTGAGCGAGATCCGCAGCCGCCTGGAGTTCCTGCACGACGTGGGCCTGGGCTACCTGACGCTCGACCGCGCCGCACCGACGCTTTCCGGCGGCGAAGCGCAGCGCATCCGCCTGGCGGCGCAGCTGGGCAGCAACCTGCAGGGCGTGTGTTACGTGCTCGACGAGCCCACGATCGGCCTGCACCCGCGCGACAACGGCATCCTGCTGAAGGCGCTGGCCAAGCTCGGCGAGGCCGGCAACACGCTGGTGGTGGTGGAACACGACGAAGACACGATCCGCCGCGCCGAGCACCTGATCGACATCGGCCCCGGCGCCGGCAAACGCGGCGGGCGCCTGGTGGCGCAGGGCACGGTGGCCGACCTGTCGAAGTCACCCGATTCCGTCACGGGCCGCCTGCTGGCCCACCCGCTGAAGCACCCGCTGCAGCCGCGCCGCGACGGCCTGGTGCCGCAGTGGCTGGAACTGCAGGGCGCGTTTCTGCACAACCTGCGCCAGGTGGACCTGCGCGTGCCGCTCGGCCGCCTGGTGGTGGTGACGGGTGTCAGCGGCTCCGGCAAGAGCACGCTGGCGCGTGATGTGCTGCTGGCCAACGTGGCGGCGCGTGTCGGTGGCGGCAAGGCCGCGCTCACCGGCTGCACCGGCCTCAGCGGCTTCGAAGCCATCGACCGCGTGCTGGAGGTGGACCAGACGCCCATCGGCAAGACCCCGCGCTCCTGCCCCGCCACCTACATCGGCTTCTGGGATTCCATCCGCAAGCTCTTCACCGAAACGCTGGAAGCCAGGGCACGCGGCTACAGCAGCGCGCGCTTCAGCTTCAACACCGGCGACGGCCGCTGCCCGGCCTGCGAAGGCCAGGGCATGAAGACCATCGCGATGAGCTTCCTGCCCGACGTGAAGGTGCCCTGCGACGTCTGCCACGGCGCACGCTTCAACGCCGAGACACTCGCCGTCACCTGGCGGGGCAAGAGCATCGGCGACGTGCTGCGCATGGAGGTGGACGAGGCCGTGGCCTTCTTCGCCAGCATGCCGGCCATCTCGCACCCGCTGCAGCTGCTGCAGGACGTGGGCCTGGGCTACCTCACGCTGGGCCAGCCCAGCCCCACGCTGAGCGGCGGCGAGGCGCAGCGCATCAAGCTCGTCACCGAACTCAGCAAGGTGCGCGACGACGTCACGCGCCGCGGCCAGCGGGCGCCGAAGACGCTGTACGTGCTGGACGAGCCCACGGTGGGCCTGCACATGGCCGACGTGGAGCGCCTGATCAAGGTGCTGCACCGCCTGGTGGACGGTGGCCACAGCGTGGTGGTGATCGAACACGACCTCGACGTCATCGCCGAAGCCGACTGGGTGGTCGATCTCGGCCCCGAAGGCGGCAGCGCCGGCGGGCGCATCGTGGCGCAGGGCTCGCCGGAGCAGGTGGTGCGCCTGGGCACGCACACCGGGCGCGCGCTGGCGCCGGTGCTGGCGCGCTGAGTTCAGCCGTCGGCCAGGCGGCCGATGCTGGGCAGCAGCGCCACGTCGGCCCGCGGGCTGCCGGCCATGCGCTCCAGCGCGCGGCTTTGCAGCGCGGCGGCGTCGTCATGGTCGCCCAGGCGGTTGAGGGCATCGCTCACGCGCAGCAACACCTTCACCTCCCAGTCGGCGTCGGACACACGGCCGGCCAGCGCGCTGGCGCTGAAGGCGTGGTCGCGCACACGCTCGCGCGTGCTGCGGCCGCTGCCGGGTGCGCTGCAGTCCTGCTGCTCGGCCAACTCCACACCGGTGTCGCAGAGCTCGCACAGCACCTCGACGATGCCGTCGGTGGCCTGTGCTGCGCCCGACCAGCGCAGCGCCATCTCCAGGTAGGCCTCGGCGGTGGACCAGGCGCGCAGCGCGCCGTAGGCCCGCGCCACGCCGCACAGTGCCTGCGCGGTCAGTGCGGCGCCACCGGTGGCCTCGGCCCGGTCGAGCTCGGCGCAGGCCTGGCGCAGTGCCTCGCGCGCGGCTTCGGCCATGCCACTGTCGGGTTGAAGGCTGATGCTCGCCATGCGGGCATGCTAGCCATGCGCGCTGGTGCACCGGGCCCCGCAGTCAAGGGGCGCGCGGGCGGCGGAACGTGAGAGTTTTCTGCAATGGGCCGCCCATCGCGCGTGCGGCGACAATCACCGCATTTATCACCGGCAGCCGCCGGAAACCGGAGACCTCACCGATGCGCCTCGCACTCCTTGCCGCCGCCGCGCTGGCCTGCTTCGGCAGCGCCCAGGCCCAGGTTGTCCTCACCGCCTCTTCCTGGCTCGGCCCGGCGCACACGCTGTCGGAAACGCAGAAGGAATGGTGCGCGCTGCTGGAGCAGAAGACCGCCGGCAAGGCCAAGTGCAACATCCTGCCGCGCGCCGTGTCGGCGCCCCCGGGCACGCTGGAC
>JAEUPD010000211.1 GCA_016788525.1 Rubrivivax sp. | reverse complement strand
GAACTCGAAGTTCATGCCGAAGAAGCCGGTGATCAGGTTCAGCGGCAGGAACACCGCCGTCAGCGCGGTGAGCGTGCGCATGATGTCGTTGGTGCGGTGCGACTGCGCCGAGAAGTGCATCTGCACCACCGTCTCGGCGCTCTGCTCCAGCCGGCGCACATGGCCGAGCACGCGTTCGATGTGCTCCAGCACGTCGCGGCTGCGCACGCGCAGCAGCTCGCGTTCGCGCCGGCGCGCGGCGTCGGGCTCCTGAGGCCACTCGTCCAGCGCATCGATCCACTCCTGCACCGCGGCGCGCTGGTCTTCGCAGATGTCCTCCAGCTGGTGCAGCGCATTGCGCGAGTCGAGCAGCACGCCCCAGTCGGCGAAGCGGTGGCGCGGGTTGAGCAGGTCCTGCTGCAACTGGCCCAGGTGGCGGGTGAGCAGCCGGCGCAGGTCGAGGTAGCCGTCGACCATGTGGTTGACCATGCGCAGCATCAGGTCGGCCGGGCTGGCCGGCAGGCGCGCCGCGCCGCGCAGGTCGGGCACCGGCGCGCCGTTGGCCGCGGCCAGCCCGGCCAGGCGCTGGGCGAAGTGCTCCTGCACCGCGCATTCGGCCGGGTGCACGGTGATCAGCACGCGATCGAACACCGCGAAACCCACCGCGCTGGTGTCGACGCTGTGCAGCAGGTGGCGCGCCAGCTGCGGTGTGCTGTGCCGCTCGGGGCCTTCGGCCGGCGCTGCCGCGTTGGTGGCCAGGCGCCGGAACACCAGCAGGTCGTACCACGAGGTGTCGTCGTAGTGGCTGGGCAGCTGGTTGTTCACCAGGTCGGACAGGTGCAGGTCGACCAGCGCCCCCAGCTCCCAGCGGTGCAGCGCGGCCTGGATGTCGGCGTGGCCCAGCTCGAACTCGCGGCGTGCGAAGGAAACCCACAGGAAGCCCGCGCGCGGCAGCGCGGGGGGCAGAGCCGGCAATTCTTCGAAGCGCTCGCCGCCGATGTGGAAGATGCGCATGCGCCAGCGTGGCCCGGCTCGCGGCGCTTCAGCCGCGCTTCAGCAGCAGCCGCGCCGCATCGAGCGCGAAATAGGTGAGCACACCGTCGGCGCCGGCGCGCCGGAAGGCCAGCAGCGCTTCCATCATCACCGCGTCGTGTTCGAGCCAGCCGTTGGCGGCGGCCGCCTTGAGCATCGAGTACTCGCCGCTCACCTGGTAGGCGAAGGTGGGCACGCGGAACTCGTCTTTCACGCGCCGCACGATGTCCAGGTACGGCATGCCGGGCTTGACCATCACCATGTCGGCGCCTTCGGCGATGTCCAGCGCCACCTCGCGCAACGCCTCGTCGCTGTTGCCGGGGTCCATCTGGTAGACCTTCTTGTCGGCACGGCCCAGGTTGCCCTTGCTGCCCACGGCGTCCCGGAAGGGGCCGTAGAAGGCGCTGGCGTACTTGGCGCTGTAGGCCATGATGCGCGTGTGGATGTGGCCTGCGCCCTCCAGGCCCTTGCGGATGGCGCCGATGCGGCCGTCCATCATGTCGCTGGGCGCGACGATGTCCACGCCCGCCGCGGCCTGCACCAGCGCCTGTTGCTGCAGCAGCGCGACGGTCTCGTCGTTGAGGATGTACCCGGTGGCGTCGAGCAGGCCGTCCTGGCCGTGGCTGGTGAAGGGGTCCAGCGCCACGTCGGTGAGCAGGCCGAGCTCGGGGAAACGCTGCTTCAGTTCGCGCACCGCGCGCGGCACCAGGCCTTCGGCGTTCAGCGCCTCGCGGCCGTCGGGCGTCTTCAAGGCCGGGTCGATGACCGGGAACAGCGCCATCACCGGCACGCCCAGCGCCAGGCACTGCTCGGCCACTTCGAACAGGCCGTCGACGCTGCGGCGGCTGACGCCGGGCATGCTGGCCACTTCCTGCCGCTGGCGCTGGCCGTCGAGCACGAACACCGGGTAGATGAGGTCCTCGGGCGCGAGGCGGTGCTCGCGCACCAGCGCACGCGTGAAGGCATCGCGACGCAGGCGGCGCGGGCGGCTTGTCGGGTGGGCGGGCGGGGTCTTCACTTTGCTCGTCGTGTCTTCGGCCGGCACTTTCGAACCCGCGACGACGCTGCGGCGCAGCACGAGGGGTCGGCCATGGCAGGGCGGCGGGGTGGCCACGCAGCGCGGGCCGGTTCTCGGTGGGCCGGCGCCCTCCCGTGCAACCCCGCTGGCGCGGCGCGGATCGTACTGCTATAAACGTTTTCGAGCGGTGGCCGCGAGGTCGCTGTTCCCTGCTTTTCCTCCCTGAGCAGGTGCCTTAGCGTGATGACAGCGATAAGGCTTGCCGGCCCCAGCCGTGTGCTGGGGCCGTTTTTTTCCGGGCCTCGATAATGGCCCGATGTCCTCCGGCTACCTGTGGATCAAGGCGTTCCACATCGTCTTCGTGGCGAGCTGGTTCGCGGGCTTGTTCTACCTGCCGCGCATCTTCGTCAACCTCGCCGACGTCGGCACCGACAGCCACGCCGAGCGCGAACGACTGCTGCTGATGGCGCGGCGGCTGTACCGATTCGCCAGCCTGTTGATGGTGCCGGCGCTGGCGCTGGGGCTCGTGCTGTGGCTGGGCTATGGCGTCGGCCGCGGGCCGGGCAGCGGCTGGATGCACGCCAAGCTTGTGCTGGTGGTCGGCGCGTTGGGCTACCACCATGCCTGCCGGCGGCTGCTGGGCGGCTTCGAGCAGCTGCGCAACCGGCGCGGCAGCCGCTGGTTCCGCATGTTCAATGAAGTGACCGTCCTGCTGTTCGCCGCCACCGTGGTGCTGGTGGTGGTCAAGCCGTTCTGAGCCAGGGGCCGCCGTTGGCCGCACGCGCCTCCACCGCCAACGCGCTGGCGCTGGCCTATGCGGTGCTGGTGGTCTACGCGAGCCTCTACCCGTTCGAGGGCTGGCGCTGGCCGGCCGGCGCGGCGGCGGCCGACCTGCTGTGGCTGCCGTGGGTGCCGTGGGGCGACGAGGTCGACCTGTGGATCAACCTTGCGGGCTATGTTCCCTTCGGCCTGCTGCTGGCCATCGGCTCGCTGCGCTCGGGCTCGTCGCGTCTTGTCGCGGTGGGCGTGGCGGTGCTCGCGCCGGCGCTGCTTTCGTACGCGATGGAAGTGGTGCAGGGCGCACTGCCGATGCGTCACCCGTCGCTGAAGGACTGGACGATGAACACCGCCGGCGCGACGCTGGGCGTGCTGCTGTCGCTGGCACTGCACCGCGCCGGCCTGGTGGACCGCTGGCACGCGCTGCGCCAGCGCTGGTTCGAGCGCGGCAGCGAAGGCGCGATGGCCCTGCTGGCGCTGTGGCCGGTGGCGCTGCTGTTCCCGACCCCCGCGCCGCTGGGGCTGGGGCAACTGGGTGGCGGTGACCTGGCCAGGGCGATGGCCGAAACGCTGGCCGGCTGGCTCGACGGCCTGCCCGGGGCCGAGGCCTGGATCGACCTGCTCCGGCCGGCGGCCGCGGCCGGCCTTGCAGCCGGCCCCGCCGTGGCAGCGCCGCGGCTGGCGCCGCTGGCCGAGATGGTCATCGTCGCGCTGGGGCTGCTCGCCCCTTGCGTGGTGGCCTTCGCGATCGTCGCGCCGGGCTGGCGGCGCCTCGCGCTGGCCTTCGGTGCGCTGGTGCTGGCCGCTGTCAGCATGACCTTGTCGACGCTGCTGAACTTCGGCCCACGTCACGCGATGGCCTGGGTCACGCCGTGGGCCGGCCCGGCGATCGGCGCCGCCACGCTGGTGGTGCTGGTGCTGGCGCCGCTGTCGCGCGCGGTGGTGCTGGGGTTGGGGTTGATCGTGCTGACCGGGCTCGTCGTCGCAGTGGCACAGGCGCCGGCCGACCCGTACTTCGCGCACAACCTGCGGGCCTGGGAGCATGGCCGCTTCGCGCGCTTCCACGGGCTGGCGCAGTGGGTGGGCTGGCTGTGGCCCTATGCGGCGATCGGCTGGATGCTTTCGCGCCTGGCCACCAAGCCCTGATGCCACCCCCGGGGCGGGCCAGGCCTGGCGCCCGCGCCCACCACGGCCGTGCACCGGCCTCGCGGCCGGGGGGCCCGCGGCGGGCCCGGCGCCGGCTGGCCGACAATCCGCACCGATGAGCTACTACAAGCACCACATCTTCTTCTGCCTGAACCAGCGCGGCAACGGCGAGGCCTGCTGCGCCGACCACGACGCGCAGGCCGCGTTCGACCACTGCAAGGGGCGCGTCAAGACGCTCGGCCTGGCCGGCCCCGGCGGCGTGCGCGTGAACAAGGCCGGATGCCTGGACCGCTGTGCCTGCGGCCCGGTGGCCGTGGTCTACCCCGACGAAACCTGGTACACGTATGTCGACCGTCAGGACCTGGACGAGATCGTCGACTCGCACCTGCGCGACGGCCGGCCGGTCGAGCGGCTGCGGCTGCCGCCCGAGGTGGGCCGCTGAGGCCGCCGCGACCGCCGCAACCACCGCCGCACGCCGATGATCGCCACCCACCAGCGCCAGCCGCTGGCCGGCCCGGCCGGCACGCTGGAAGTCGCCATCGATGCCCCGCCGCCGGGCGCCCTGGAGCAGGGTGTGGCGGTGCTGTGCCATCCGCACCCGCAGCACGGCGGCACGATGGACAACAAGGTCGTGGCGACACTGTCGCGCGCCTTCGTGCAGCTGGGCTGGCGCGCCGTGCGCTTCAACTTCCGCGGCGTGCAGGGTTCGGCCGGGGAGTGGGACCACGGCACGGGAGAGATCGACGACGCGCTGGCCGTCATCGACGCCCACCGCGCCCCCCACCGCCCGCTGGTGCTGGGCGGGTTTTCGTTCGGCGGGTACGTGGCCAGCCAGGCCGCGGCGCGGCTGGCAGCCCAGGCCGCGCCGGCCACGCGCCTCGTGCTCATCGCGCCGGCGGCGGTGAACTTCGCGCTGGCCGCGGTGCCGGCCGACACGCTGGTGGTGCATGGCGAGGCCGACGACGTGGTGCCGATGTCCGCCGTGCTCGACTGGGCGCGGCCGCAGTCGCTGCCGGTCACGGTGGTGCCGGGCGCCGGCCACTTCTTCCACGGCCAGCTCACCCTGCTCAAGCAGATCGTGGGCGCGGCCTTCCGCTGACACGATGAAGTTCCTCCCCGTTGCCCCGGCCGCCCTGGCCTTCCTGGCCGCAGTGCTGGCCACCCCCGCTGCCATTCCGCAGCAGCCGCCCGCCTCGGCACCCGCCGCGGCGGCCATGCCAAGGCCGGCCGAGACCGCCCCGCACACGGCCGCAGGCCCGAAGCCCCCGGAGGTCGCCGCGCGCCAGTACATCCTGGTGGACCTCACCAGCCAGCAGGTGCTGGCCGAGCGCGGCGCCGACGTGCCCGCCGAGCCCGCGTCGCTGACCAAGCTGATGACGGCCTATCTGGTGTTCAACGCGCTGCGCGAAGGCAAGCTCGCGCTCGACCAGCGACTGCCGGTCAGCGAGCGGGCGTGGCGAGAACGCGGCGCGGCCGGCCCGGGCCCCACGCCTGCCAACCCCGCCCGGCCAGGCAAGGCGGCACGCGGCGCCGGCAAGGCACCGGCGCCTGCGCCGGCACAGCGAAAGCCGGCGGGCAGGAAGCCGGCCGTGCCGGCACCGAGCAGCGCCTCGCTGATGTTCATCGACCCGACCATGAAGCCCACCGTCGAGGAGCTGCTGCATGGCCTGATCGTGCAAAGCGGCAACGATGCCGCGGTGGCGCTGGCCGAGGGCGTGGCCGGATCGGTGGAGTCGTTCGTCGCGGCGATGAACCGCCAGGCCGACACCTGGGGGCTGAAGAACACGCGCTACAAGAACGTCACCGGCCTCACCGAGGCCGGCCACCACAGCAGCGCGCGCGACGTCGCCTTCATCGCCGGGCGCATCATCGCCGAGCACCCCCGGCTGCACGCCATCTACGCCGTCAAGAGCTACACCTACAACGGCATCACGCAGCCCAACCGCAACCGCCTGCTCGCGCGCGACCCCACGGTGGACGGCATGAAGACTGGCCGCACCGACGCCGCCGGCTGGTGCCTGGTGGCCACCGCCGTGCGCGACACGGGCGCACCCAGTGGCAGCAAGCGGCGGCTGGTGAGCGTGGTGCTCGGCGCCGCTTCCGACGACGCCCGCGCCGCAGAGAGCGCCAAGCTGCTGGATTGGGGCTTCAGCCACTGGGAGGCCGTGCGCCTGTTCGAGCCGAGCCAGGTGCTGGCCACGGTGCCGGTGTGGAAAGGCCGCGCCGGCGAGGCGCGGCTGGGCGTCGCCGGCGCGCTGTTGGTCAGCGTGCCCCGCGGCGATGGGCCGAAGCTGCAATCGACGCTGACCCGCACCGACCCGCTGATCGCGCCGCTGGCCGCCGGCCAGGCCGTGGGCACCGTGAAGGTCACTCTTGGCGGCACGGCGGTGACCAGCGTGCCGCTGGTGGCCGTGCAGGAGGTGCCGCTGGCCGGCTGGTTCGGCCGCATGTGGGACAGCGTGCGACTGCGCTGGCACTAGCGCGGACGGAGACAGCGCGCGACCGCGTTGGCGCCAGAGCGCACTTCGACAGCGTGCGACCGCGCTGGCACCAGCGCGCACGGCTCGCGACGGCGAGCGCGGCCTGCGCCGGCGGGCACCGGCCGCACAGGGCAGACGCGCGGCGGCCCTCTGCGGCGCCACTCGGCCCGACCCCACCCTGCGCCAGCGCAAGGCAGCCGCCGCAACCCGCATGCCAGAATGCCCCGGCCTCCCCTGCCCGGCACCGACACCATGGTCGACCACCTTTGCTTTCTCAATGGCGAGTTCCTTCCACTGAGCCAGGCACGCGTGAGCGTGCTCGACCGCGGCTTCATCTTCGGCGACGGCGTGTACGACGTGGCGCCGGTGTACGGCCGGCGCCTGTTCCGCTTCGACGAGCACATCGCCCGGCTGCACCGCAGCTGCGACAAGCTGCGCATCCCGCGCCCGGCCACGCGCGAGCAGTGGCTCGAGCGCTGCCGACGGCTGGTGGCGGCGCTGGCCGAG
Source organism: Rubrivivax sp. (assembly GCA_016788525.1). Lineage (GTDB taxonomy): Bacteria > Pseudomonadota > Gammaproteobacteria > Burkholderiales > Burkholderiaceae_C > Rubrivivax. The sequence continues at coordinate 4,359 of JAEUPD010000211.1, read as the reverse complement.
CAGACCGGGGCCACCGACCAGGTGGTGTATTTCCAGGTCACGCGCGGCGTGGCACCGCGCGACCACGTGATGCCCGAGGGCATCACGCCCACCGTCTTCATGATGGCCAACCCGATGAGGCCGCCCACCGCCGAGCAGCGCCACAAGGGCGTGGCCTGCATCACCGCGCGCGATTTCCGCTGGGAGCGCGGCGACATCAAGAGCACCAGCCTCCTGGGCAACGTGCTGGCGCGGCAGATGTCGGCCGACCATGGCGCCGTGGAGACCATCATGTTCCGCGACGGCTTCCTCACCGAGGCGTCGGCCAGCAACGTGTGGGTGGTGCACGAGGGTGCGCTGCTGGGTCCGCCGAAGAGCGAGCATGTGCTCGAGGGCATCCGCGTCGAGCTGCTGCGCGAGCTCGCCGAGGACTGCGGCATCGCCTACAACCTGCGGCCCATTCCCGAGGCCGATGTGTTCAGTGCCGACGAGCTGCTGCTCAGCTCGGCCACCAAGGAGATCCTGCCGGTGACCACGCTGGACAACCAGCCCGTGGGCCATGGTGCGCTGCGCGGCAAGCCTGGCCCGGTGTACGCGCGGCTGTACGAGGCCTACCAGCGCGCCAAGGTGACGATGAGTCTGTGAAGCGGTCGAGCTTGCAGGCCGCCCGATGCCCGACCCCGACGCCCCGAGCCTCATCGAGTACCCGAGCGCCTTCCCGATCAAGGTGATGGGCCAGGCGCTCGAAGGTTTCGAGCCCGCCGTGGTGGCGCTGGCGCGGCAGTTCGACCCGGCGTTCGACGAGGCGACCATCGAGCGCCGCCCGAGCAAGGGCGGCAACTACCTGGGCCTGACGATCACCGTCACCGCCACCAGCCGCGAGCAGCTCGATGCGCTGTACCGCGCGCTCTCGTCGCACCCGATGGTGAAGGTGGTGCTGTAGCGGGTGCGGTCGCGCCTGCGGTGGCCGGCACCCGGGCACTGCCGGATAGCCCCTTCGACTCAACGACCCGTCGGCGGCGCCTCGTCGCCGGCGGCCAGGCGCTGTTCCATCTCGCGCAGCTTGGCCGGCGCGGCCTCGTCGCCGAGGCGCGCCGCCTCGCGGTACCAGTGCGCCGCCAGCCGCAGGTCGCGTGCCACGCCCTCGCCGCGCTCGTACATCGAGCCGAGCAGGTACTGCGCGCCGACGTCCCCGCCCTTGGCCGCCTCGCGGTACCAGTGGGCGGCCATCGCGGCGTCGCGCGCGCGGCCGCGGCCGAGGTAGAACGCAGTGCCCATCGCGACCATCGCCTCCACGCTGCCGCGCTCGGCGGCAGCCTCGTACCAGTCGTGCGCTGCGGCAAGGTCGCGCCGGCCCAGATCGCCACTTTCGAACAGCTGGCCCAGCGTGAACATCGCTGTGACGAAGCCGCCGCCGGCAGCCTTCAGCAGCCATTGCTCGCCCTCGGCCTGGCTGGCGCCGGGCAGCTCGCCCCGCAGGTGCATGACCCCGAGGTTGAACTGCGCCGCCGGAACGCCGCGCCGCGCCAGCGCCGTGAAGGCGCGCCCCGCCTCGGCCAGGCGGCCGGCGCCGTGGGCGGCCACGGCCGCGTCCAGGCGCCCCTGCACGGCGGGTGGCAAAGGTTGCACGGCCAGCGGCGAGGGTGGGTTCGCCGGCAGGGCAGGTGGCTTGGGTGGCGGCGGGGGCAGCTGCGCCCGCGCGGCCAGCGGCAGCACGCCGGCCGCCGCCCACAGCAACACCGCCGCAAGCCGGCCGGTCCAGGTGGCGACGGGCCACGCACCACCAAGCCGACGGCCGCACCGGCCCGCGGGCCAGGCGCCGGGCCATGCGCTGCGCCGCCAGGCAATCAAGGTCAGGCTCATGATCGCGCCCATTCTCGGGCGTTTCCTGCGGCCGCGCCGGCAGGCGGCGCCACCGGGTGCCGGGGTTCGCCGGCGGCGGCCAGACGGCCCGTGCAAGGAATGCGTACGCCTTTCGCGGCGCCCGTGCCGCCAGCTGCGCATCCGCCACCGCGCCCGCGCCGTAAGGGGGGTGGATCGCCATGCCCGACGACGACAACGACCCGCCAGGAAACACCGCCATGTCGCCCGCCCGCGGCCTGCCCGCGAAAACCCGCACCGTGGGGCCGCATCCAGGCGGCGCCTTCGCGCGTACTCCCAACGTGGTGGCGCTGCCCACGCGCCCATTCAGGAGCCCCGATGAGCCCGAGCGCGTCGACGCCGAGCCTGGAACCGGCCTGTGCCCCGGCGCCGGCCCCGGCGGCAGGCCACGCCACGACACCGCCGCGCCGCGCGCGCCGGGCCGCACGATGAACGCGGCACCGAACCGCCAGCCGGCCCATCGGCGACCCGCCGCTGCGGTGGTGCCGCTGCCCGTGGGGCCTTCATCGCGCAGCGGGCCGGGCGAGCCCGCCGAGGAGGGGCTCGATGACGCCGGTGCCGGCGACGACCCGGACACCCTGGACGGCACCGTGGGCGACGACACCGCAGGCGCCGAACTGGACGACGCGCTGGAGTGCGAGCTTTCGTCGCCCACCGCCGCACGCCAGCGCCAGGGTCTGGCCGTTCCCGCCGACGACGCGCAGCTGGCGCACTGGATCGAACGCATCGCGCGCCAGGAAGAACGTGCGCTCGAGGCGCTGTACGACGCCACGTCGGCGCGCGTGCATGGCGTGGTGCTGCGCATCACGCAGCGTGCCGCGCTCGCCGAGGAGGTGCTCGAAGACACCTACTGGCAGGTCTGGCGCCAGGCGCCGCGCTTCGACGCGGCGCGAGGCCGGCCGATCACCTGGCTGCTGTCGATGGCACGCTCGCGGGCCATCGACGCGCTGCGCCGCGAGCAGCGCTTCGCGCACGACGAGCTGCCCGACGACGACCGCGCCGAGGCCATCGACACCGACATCGCGGGCGCCGCCGCGCCGCCGCAGGACCTGCTGGACGCGACCCGCGGCCACGCGCAGGTGCATGCCGCGCTCGCCTCGCTGGAGCCGCGCTCGCGCCAGCTGGTGGCGCTGGCCTTCTTCCGCGGCCTCACGCACGAGGAGATCGCCGCCCAGCAAGGCATGCCGCTGGGCACCGTGAAGTCGCTGATCCGCCGCGCCCTGCAGCAGCTCAAGCGCGTGATGGAGGCCAGCCATGCTTGACCGCGACGACCTGGTCGCCCCGATCGCCGAACGCGGCATGGCACCGCCGCGCGCCGCAGCCGACCTGCACGGTGACGGCTTTGCGCCCGTGTTGCAGGCGCTGCTGGCGCAGGGGCCGGATGAATCGGGTGCCACCGGCACCGCCGATGCGGCCCGCGCCGCGGCGGCGCCGGTTCCGACCGCGCTGCGCCGGCGCCTCTTCGCACGCGTGCTGCAAAGCGCGGCGGCCAGCCGCGCGCTGCACACCCGCCGGCATGCCGACACGGTGCCGGTGTCGCCGGCGCCCGGCGTGACGCTGCGCTCGCTGTACGAGGCCACACCGGGCATTGCGCGCCGCCCCGGCGAACCCGAGGCCGTGACACTGGTCGAGCTGGCCCCAGGGGCGGTTTGGCCGGCCTGCACCGGCGCGGCGCCGGCGGCCCCGGGCCTCCAGCGCGAGTGGCTGGTGCTGCGCGGCAGCGTCCAGGTTGACGGCATCACGCTGGCCGCGCACGACTACCACGTGGTGCCGGCCGGCGTGTCCGGTGGCGCCTGGGCCAGCCGCGATGGCGCACTGGTCTACCTGCGCCAGGCGCGCCCCGGGCCGGGCGCACCGGCTGCCGCCGTCACGCAGCACGCCACCACAGCGACGTGGGACGACTACGCTGCCGGCATCCGCCGGCGCGTGCTGTGGCGGCAGGGTCGCCAGGCCGCGATGCTCTACCACGCGCAACCTGGCGCCGCGGTCCCGCACCACGGCCACCAGCATGACGAGGAGTGCTTGATGCTGGCCGGCGACTTCTTCCTCGACGAGGTGCTGCTGCGCCGGCTGGACTACCAGGTGGCGCCGGCGGGCACCGAGCACCGGCTCGCGCATACCGACACCGGCGTCGTGATCTATGCGCATGGCGACATCGATCTCGACGTGCGTTGAGGGCCCCGCGAAACGAGCCGCCGACGCCGCGCATCACTCCCAGGCGCGGAGAAAACTCAATCACGGCTGCTGACCTGATCTGACCCGACGCTGCTCGAGCCCGCGTCGATCAAGGTGCACTGTCGGCGGGTCGTGTCCCTGTCGTGGCGTGCACAGACCCGAGTGGCGTGCACAGACCCGAGTGGCGAGCACAGACCCGGGTGGCGTGCACAGACCCGGGTGGCGTGCACAGACCCGGGTGGCGTGCACAGACCCGGGTGGCGTGCACAGACCCGGGTGGCGTGCACAGACCCGGGTGGCGTGCACAGACCCGGGTGCCCTGCC